>CANFJF010000020.1 GCA_947447355.1 Comamonadaceae bacterium | reverse complement strand
GCGATAAGACTCGGCAGCATCACTGCCTTGGACGATGGGGGCGAGATCGAGAACTGAAAATGGAATCATGAAGCCAGTTTAAGCCGGGCCATCGGGACGCATCAAAGGGGCCTGAATTAACCTCACTTTCGGTCTTGCACAGCCCATTCGATCAAGGTGTTCAGCGCTGGCCGCGCTGCGCTGGCGTTGGGGTGGTTGACGATGCCGATGACGATGTAGTGGCTGCCGCTGGTGCCTTGGGCATAACCGGCAACAGCGCTGACATCGCGCAAAGAACCGGTTTTGATTTGCGCCCGGCCGGTCGCGCCTTTGGCGCGCTCACGCATGCTGCCGTCAACGCCGACCAAGGGCAAAGAGTCGGCCAGCGCATCGGCCAGCGGACTCTTTGCAGCGTGCTGCAACATGGCCGCCAAACTGCGCGCACTGATGCGCCCGCTGCGGCTCAGGCCGGAGCCGTTGTCGAGCACAGGGGGGGCGGCAGCAGGCAGCGTTTTCAGCCACCAAGCCTGCGTGGCGGCGCGACCAGCGTCAAACGTGCCGGCCTGTGTTTGCCCGAGTTTGCCGTGCAGACCCAGGCTCAAAAAAAGATGCTGCGCCATCACGTTGTTGGAGAATTTATTGACGTCGCGCACGATGTCGAGCAAGGGCAGCGAAGGCGACTCCAGGCGCAGCGGTGAGGTGTTCCCCGACAGCGTGCCGCGGCTGCGCAACATCACCAACTCAGGCGCGGTGGCCTCGCGCACTTGGCCTGTCAACAGACCGCCCAACACTTTCCACGACCCTTCGATCGCGCGGGCGGCAAAGCTCGACGGATCTGCATAAGCGCTAGGCCAAACCCGTTCACCACAGGCACTGGCATAGCTGCCCAAAAATTGCACGTGGCTCGGGCTGTCCACACTGGCGCGCAAGTCGCTGCGCCAGTCGCCGCAATTCGCAGCCGGTAGCAACGGCACGCTACCGTCAACCAGCAGGCCCGCCATCGGCGGTTCGGTGCGCACCAGCGCCCGGCCTTGCGAGAGGTCCGGCGTGAAAGTCATCACCAGCGTTTTGAAATTGATGAGCAAGGCATCGGGTTGCGTGTTGTAGGGGCGTAGCGGCTCACCGTCGAACTCTGCCGCGTTGACCGAGGGCTCACTGAAAGCGCTGCGGTCCAACACGATGTCGCCCCGAATCGCACGCACACCGCTGGCTTGCACCTGCGACAGCAGCGCTTGCAGTCGCTCCACAACGAGCTTCGGGTCGCCGCCGCCGCGTACCACCATGTTGCCGTCGAGCAAACCATTCTGAATGCTGCCGTCCATCGTGATGTTGGTTTTCCACAAAAAATCCGGGCCCAGCACATCCAATGCGGCGTAGGTGGTCACCAGCTTGATGACCGAGGCCGGGTTCATGGCTTCGCCTGCGCGATGGCTGAGGCGCGGCGGGCGTTGGCCGCTGGCGTCGACCACCAACAAGGTCACCGCACTGGCGGGCACTTGCGCCCGCGCCAGCGCTTGGGCCATCGCTCTGGGCAGGCGCGGCTCTGCGGCCCAAGCGGCCGGGCCAGCCAGACACAGCAGGGACGCCACGGCAAACGCCGCCAGCCGCCAGCGTGGCGGATGCCTTGGTGAGCAGCCATGCGAAAAGGGGGTCTGAGAGAGCGCTGAAAAAGCCATCGGTGAATTATCACGGCTGGGCCTGTGCGCTGACAACGGGCCTCACTGACTTGACCGGATAATCAGGCGATGTCCATGACCGTTTCCAGCTTGACCTCCCCGACCACCGGCCGCTTTCTCGCGTTTGACACCAGCACTGACCGCATGTCGATCGGCGTGAGCGACGGCGCGCAGCAGTGGTTGCATGAGGGCGCGGGCGGGCCGCTGTCGTCCGCCACCTTGATTCCGGCCATCTTGCAACTGTTGGCCGATGCCGGTCTGCGGCTCGACCAACTCGATGCGATTGCCTTTGGCCGTGGCCCGGGTTCTTTCACCGGCTTGCGCACAGCCTGCGCGGTCGCGCAAGGTCTTGCCTTGGGTGCGGGCGTGCCGGTGCTGCCGGTGGACTCGTTGCTGGCGCTGGCGGAAGAAGCGCGTTTTCAATGGGCACTGGCCCATACCGCGCCGCTAACGATCACCGCGCTGCTGGACGCCCGCATGGACGAAATGTATCTGCAGCACTTTCGCTTGAGCGATGGCATTTGCCACGCTCTGGCGCCGTGCGTTTTGGTTCGGCCTGAGGCTTTGCAGTTGAGCGCCGTACTTCAAAGTGCAGAGGGCTCATACAGCGAAGCTGGTCATGGTCTGGCCGGCAATGTCTTTGAGGTCTATGCCGCGCGGCTGCCTGCTCTGACGGTTGGCTGTACCCGCCTGACCGCCCTGCCGGGCGCCGCGGCCATGCTGCGGCTGGCACCGGCCATGCTGGCGGCGGGGGCTGCACTGGACGCGTCACAAGCGCTGCCGCTCTACATCCGCGACAAAGTGGCCTTGACCACCGATGAACGCGCTGAAGTGAAGCGCCAAGCGCTGGTTTTGTCGAGCGCAACTGCCGACATAGCCGCAACCACTCCGAACCTTGCCTGAACGCTTTGCCATCTCATGAATGCCGTCCCCAAACCCAGAGAAGTCCGACTCGAGGCCATGACCACGCCTTGGCTGGAGCAGGTTGCCAGCATCGAAAAAGGCGCTTATCCCCACCCTTGGCTGTCCGGCAATTTTTCGGATTCACTGACGGCGGGTTACCCGTGTCAGATGCTGCTGGCCGACGCTGCGCACGGCAGCGAGCCCGAGCTGATCGGCTACTTTGTGGCCATGAAAGGAGTCGACGAGGTGCACCTGCTCAACATCACCGTGGCGCCGATGCACCAAGGCCAGGGCTTTGCCCGACTTCTGTTGGACGCGCTGTGCCTGTGGTCACGCGGGCAGGGCGCCGAATGGCTGTGGCTGGAGGTGCGCATCAGCAACACGCGGGCGCGGCAAGTCTACGAACACTGCGGTTTTCGGCATGTCGGCACGCGCCGCAACTATTACCCGCTGAGCGCTTTCGAACGCGAAGACGCGATCGTCATGAGTCTGGCATTGTGAAAGCCCCAACATGAGCCTAGACCTCGACAAACGCCAGCGCGCGATGCTGCGCGAAATGGGCATCCGACTGTGGCAACCGCAGCAGGTCGCCGCTGAAGTGGTGGGTGCTGTGGCGATGGTTGACGCGCCAACCATCGCTGCTTCGATACCGACTTCGGCTATCGTGCCGGCACAACCCAACACAACAACACCGTCATCCGCCGCTAACATCGCGCCTTCGCGTCGGCCGCCGCTTGAAGCTGCGCTAGCTTCAGCTGCGCCAGCGCCATCCAACCCGACCCATGCGACTACCGGCAACAGCGCTTGGTCTCTGGGCGAAGCGCGTGTGCTCTATGCCAAAGCAGCCGCCGACAACGGTCAACCCGCCGTCCCCGGAGCGGCAGCACGCTGGCTGCTGTTGATCGAAACGCCACCGGGCGCCACCGAAGCCGATCCACTGGCAGGTGACGCCGGCAAACTCCTTGACAACATGTTGCGCGCGGCCGGACTGCCGCAAAGCGCCAGCGCGGTGTGCGTGCCACTGTCGCGTCGAGGAGATGCGGGCAATGCGCTGCCACTGGATTCAGCGCTGGCCGAGCTGCTCAAGGCCGAGAAGCCGAATGTCATCCTCATCATGGGGCGCCTTGCGGCGCAGGCGCTGCTGCAGTCGTCAGAGCCGCTGGGCAAGCTGTGCGGACGGGCGCATCAGCTTGCGGGCGTTACTGCGGTGGTCACCTACGACGCGGCGTATCTGCTGCGCAGTCTGCCCGACAAAGCTAAAGCTTGGGACGACCTGTGCCGGGCGCAACACATCGCCCATGCGGCAGGTTCAGCCAGCTGAGCGCCTCAAGCTAGGCTGAGGCCCTTGGGCAAGTTGATGATGAAGTCAGACATCGCTTGCGCATCACGGGCGGGCCGCATGTGCGCCACCATGGCAACCGCAGCAGCGTCAGCATCGCCCGCCTGAAAGGCCTCCACCAAGCGCTGGTGTTGCTCGAAGGACGTCTTGATTTTCCCCAAAGCACCAAAGGCATGTTGACGATAAAACCCTGTGCGCGCGCGAATGCGTAATACCTCCTGGCGCAAATAAGGGTTTCGGGTGGCACGGTAAATCAACTCGTGAAAGGCAAGGTTGCGCTCCTGCCAAGCGGCCATATCATCAAGCTCCATCGCTGCTCGCCCCTGCTCATTGGCATTGGCGATAGCCACGAGTTCATCACGGGTCATCCGCTGACAAGCCAGACGAGCGGCGACCGCCTCCAGCTCGGCCAGCAACTCCCACAACGACAACAACTGCTGCAAATCCATTTTGGCGACAACCATGCCGCCGCGTGACAAGCTGGTCAGGAGGCCCTGCGCCTGCAGCTGTAGCATGGCTTCACGGATGGGCGTTCGCGATACGCCGTGCTGACTGGCCAGCCCTGCCTCGTCAATCGCATCCCCGGGGAGCAGGGTTCCAGACTGAATAAGGGCTTCAATTTCAGTCCGAATTTTGTCGCTGGCTTTGGTAAATACGGTCTTCGTGCTTCGCATTCTTAGAGTTTCCCACATTGCTTGATATCCACACATACTGTATATTTATATTTACAGACAAATTAGATATGCACAATTATTCATCCATCCCGCCGCCACAAAGCGCGCCATTCAGTTCGCAAACCGAGCTTCTGGCTGAGCAGGTGCGCGCAGGGCTGAACAGGCGCGACAGCGCACCGACTGAATCTGAGGTGCTGCGCTTGGTGAAAGCGCTGAGCCGATTGCAACCAGCTGCCCACAGCGCTCTGGCCAGCAGCCCGTCAGCTGATCCAGAAGTTGCTTTCTCAACCACCTTGCAAAGCCTCGCCCGATGACCACCTTGCCCGCCACGCTCACGGGGTTACAGCTTGCGCTGGCGCTTGGGAAGCTGTCTCGACAGGAGTCCCTGAGCGCACAGCGGCAACGACTGAAAACACTGGACCCGCGTTATCACTGCGTGGTGCACATCATGGCCGATACAGCGGATGAGGTTGTCAGCGATGCAGCGCAAGCCGACAAACACCAAGCTCTGGCGGGCATCGGTCTGGCGCACAAAGACATCTTCAACACCGCCGGCAGAGCGCCGGGCTTGGGCCATGACCACGGCCGGTCTGTGCCCGGTTTGGCGGCAGCGTCCGCTATTCAGCAGTTGCAAAATGCAGGTGCCAGCCAGTTAGCCAGCGTTGTCATGGCCGAATACGCCTGTGGTGCCACCGGCGACAACGCCCACTTTGCGCGCTGTATCAACCCGCTCAACCCAGCGGCCGTGGTCGGCGGCTCCTCCAGTGGCAGTGCTGTGGCCGTGGCCAGCGAAATCGCCTATGGCGCGATGGGCACAGACACCGCCGGCTCCGTGCGCATTCCTGCAGCAACGTGTGGACTCCTCGGACTCAAAACCACGCATGGCCTGATCAGTCAGGAAGGCGTCCATCCTTTGGCGCCGTCACTCGACAGCATTGGACTGCTGGCGCGCTCAGCCGCCGATGCACAGCAGTTGCTGGACGCCTTAACGCCCGGCAGCAACACACGACCCAGCCTGGCAGAACCCCGCCTGAAAGCGTGGATTCCTGAGACCGGACTGCATGACAGCGTTGCTGCGGCACTCACGGCGCTGGCAGACGAGTGCAGCGTCACACAACGCATCGGTCAACTTGCCGAGCACCGCCTGTTGACCGCGCTGTCAGAGATCCTGCTGCACCATGAAGCAGCCACCACGCACCAGAGCGGGTTGCTGAACAACACGCTGTCCACCAGCGTTCAGGCCGTCGCTTTGCCAGGCTTGGTCATGCCGCTGGACTGGTATCAGGCGGCAGTGCGTGACCGCGGCTCACGCGCGCGCACTTTTTTCAACGCGCATCTGAAAGACCACGACATTCTGATGCTGCCAGCGCTGCCGCAGCCGGTGCCGGACGGGTCGGTGGTCACCCCTGGCAACACTGACTTCGACGTCAAGCAACTGCTCAGCCTGCACAGTTTCATGGGTTGGGTCAATTACCTGGGCTTTCCATCGCTGGTAATGCCGATTGCCAGCGATGCACGCGGCCTGCCCATCTGCGCTCAATTCATCGCCCGACCGTTTGAGGAACGAACCTTGCTAGCCTTTGCGGATGGGCTTGAAATCAAACGCTTTGGACACTGCGGCATCACACGACATTTTTCACACTTGCAAAGTTAACTTTTAAATGCCCAAAATTCAAGCGTCTCAAGCACTGTCAAGATTTCGCGTGCTCGATCTTTCAAGGGTCCGCGCCGGTCCTAATTGCGTGCGCATGCTGACGGACTTTGGTGCCGACGTGATTCGCATCGAGCCCCCACCAGGCATTGATCCCAATGAAGCCATGTTCGCGGCGAACCGGCAAGGCGGTGACTTTCAAAACATCAACCGCAACAAGCGCTCGATGACGCTGAATCTCAAAAAACCGGGCGCCCTAGACATCCTGATGCGGCTCGTCAAAGATGCCGATGTGGTGGTCGAGAACTGGCGGCCGGACGTCAAGAAAAAACTCGGCGTCGACTATGCCGCGCTGGCAGCGGTCAACCCACGCATCATCCTGGCCAGCATTTCCGGCTTTGGCCAAGATGGGCCTTACGCCTGGCGTCCCGGCTTTGACCAGATTTTGCAGGGCATGGGCGGCTTGATGTCCGTCACCGGTCATGCCGAATCAGGCCCTGTGCGAGCCGGCTTGGCCGTCGCCGACATGAGCGCCGGCCTGTACACCGCGCTAGGCATCCTGACTGCGCTGCTTGAGCGTGAAGTCTCCGGCAAAGGCCAGTGGGTTCACGCCTCGCTCTTGCATTCTCAAATTGCCATGATGGACTTTCAAGCGGCACGTTATTTGAACGACCAAGATATTCCCGTACAGGTCGGCAACAACCATCCGACCAGCAGCCCCATGGGGCTGTTCGAAGGAAGCGACGGCGTCTTCAACCTCGGCGCATCTGGCGAAGGCAACTGGGTGCGCTTGTGCCAACTGATCGATCGGCCCGAATGGTTGACGGACCCCGAGTTCCTTGACGAGCCACTGCGCGTCAAACACCGGGAACGCCTGAACGAGGCGCTGGCCCTTATTTTCAAACCCAAGACGGTGGCTGTGTGGGTCGATCTGCTGAATGAAGCCGGCGTTCCAGCCGGTCCGGTCTACACCGTGCCCCAGGTCTTCGAAGACGAGCAAGTCAAGCACCTCGGCGTCACGACCACCCTCATGACCAACTTTGGAAAAGAAATGCACTACATCACGCAACCCGTGACCTTGGAGCGGACGCCGTCCAAAGTCGTTGCGCCCGCGCCTGGCTGGGGCGAACACACCGACGAAGTCCTGCAAGAAGCGGGTTACTCGGCTGACGAAATTCAGCAATTTCACACCGACAGCGTGGTCTGACACCATGGGAACCGTCACCTACACCCTCGAAGCCCATGTGGCCACGATCGTTCTGTCCAATGAAGGCCGCTTCAACGCCATGTCGCTCGCCATGTGGCAGCAGCTGGCAGCCCTGCTGGGAGAATTGAAAAACAATGCGGCTGTGCGTGCCGTGGTCTTGCGCGGCGATGGCGATCGGGCCTTTGTCTCTGGCGCCGACATCTCTGAGTTTGGCGAGCAGCGCAACAGCCCGGCAAGCGTCGTCGCCTACGACCGTGCTGTGGATGAAGCCCAAACCGCGCTGGCCGGATTTCCCCGCCCCGTGATTGCCGCCATCAGTGGCATCTGCTACGGCGGCGGTCTGGGGCTGGCGTTGGCTTGCGATCTGCGCTACGCTTCAAAAACCGCCAAGTTCCGTATGCCCGCGGCCCGCTTAGGTCTGGGCTACGCCCTCAAAGGCGTCAAGCGCATGGTCGATGTTTTAGGCGTGGCCAATGCCAGCGAATTGTTTTACACCGCGCGCGTCTGCGATGCACAAGATGCGTTGAAGATCGGCTTGGTCAGCAGTGTGCAAGACGATTGCTTTTTGCACGCAGCGGAGACTGCCGCACAAATAAGCGCCAACGCGCCGCTGACGATTGCCGCCGCTAAGCTGGCTTTTCTGACCGTGTTGGCCGGCTCGTCTGAGTCCGACGCTGAGAAAGTAGCGCAGGCCGTCAAGACCTGCTTTGAAAGTCAGGATTACACCGAAGGTCGCCAGGCCTTCGCCGAAAAACGTCCGGCGCGCTTCGTGGGGCGTTAACGTCTTCAGCGCCTTGCCATCGATATTTTCCATTTCGTTTTCCGCGTTAGTTCTCGAGCCACAGCGACCTTTTATCCATCGAAACAGGAGTGTTAAACATGAAACTCAGTACCGCCCTAGCCGCCGTCACGTTGACGGCCTTCACGAGTCTGGTGCAGGCCATCGGCCCGGCACCTGCGCCACTGGCGCAGCGCGAAACGCTGACCATCGGTTTTGTGAAAGTCGGCCATTTGTCGCCCATCCTCAACATTGAAGAAGAACTCAAGAAGTTCAACATTGATGTCAAGCGCGCAGAGTTCGTTCGCTATGCCGACGCACGCACGGCGCTGTTGTCCAACACCGTTGACGTCTCGGCGGTCGGCCCTGGCGATCTCGCCATTGCGGCATCGCAAGGCAGCCGCAACTTGATCGGCCTGACCGGTGTGGCCGGCTCAGCCAAGAACCTGGTGGTCCGCAAAGGCGTGACCATCAATGACTGGAAAGACATCGCCGGCAAGCGCATCGGGATTGCCCCCGGCTCGGCTGTCTGGTTCCAATTTGCCATGACGCTGGTGGAGCGCGGCATTCCCTACAACAGCTTCACACCGGTGAATATTCAAGGCGGCGGCACCGCCTTCATTCAAGCCATCAAGCGCGGCGACATTGACGCCATGGTGCTTTGGGAGCCGTTTGAATCGCAAGCCGTCGCCGAAGGTGATGCGTATTTTGCGAAAGGTCTGGAATACAGCCAGTCCAAATCAGTGGGCGCCGAACTTGGCATGCTGGCAGCGTCGCGTGATGCCATGACCAACAAGCGTGAAGCCGTTCGTCGTTTTCTGTGGGTCTATCTGAATGCAGAAGAAAAGATGGCGAAAAATAATGCATTGTTCGCAGACGCTTACGCCAAGTACACAGGTTTGCCACTTACCGTCACGCAAGAGTCAGCCAAAATAATCAAGCTTGGTGGTGTGCTGACCAAAGAGCAAGTGCGCCTGTTGGCCGAAGCTGCATTCAAACAAGGGATCGTTCAAAAAGACGTTGGCGCAGAAGCGGCCGCGCTCTATGACGATTCGATGGCTCGAGAGATCAAGCAGTGAATTTCATGCTTCGTTTGAAATTCCTGATCCAGGGCTTACTGGTTCCGGCGGCCGTTTTGGTCTTCTGGCAGTTCGCTGCCAGTCAGCCCGACATGGCCGGCATCGTTCCGACGCCCTTGGCCGTTATAGCAGGCTGGAATGACTGGGTCTTCGGCTCCGCTGGCATGGGCCTCAATCCCTACAGCGGAACTTGGCTGGCCAACGTCCAAAACTCCAGCCTGCGCGTGGTCCAGGGTTTCGCGCTGGCCGTGCTACTGGGCGTGCCGCTGGGGCTCTTGATCGGCTGGAGCCGTCTGGCGTCTCAGCTGTTCGATCCGATGATTCAATGCCTGCGGCCGATCCCTATCACCGCTTGGCTGCCATTTTCGATTGCCTTGTTTGGCATCAGTAATCTGGGCTCTATTTTTCTGATTTTCCTGGGTGGATTTTACGCCATCGTCGTCAACACCACGCAAGGCGCACGGGATGTTGAACGCAACCTGATGCGGGCGGCACTGATGATGGGCGCAAGCCGCAGCCAAATTTTGCGACGGGTGGTTTTCCCCTCGGCCATGCCGTCTATTTTCACGGGTCTGCGGATTGGCTTGGGCATCTCCTGGACAGCCGTGATCGTCTCCGAAATGGTCGCAGTGAAGTCAGGCTTGGGCTATGTCCTGTGGGACGCCTACTACGTCGGTCGCATGGACATCGTGCTGGCTGACATGGTCTCTATCGGTGCCATGGGCTACCTCAGCGATCGCCTGATTGTCCTCAGCGAACGGCGGGTTCTTCGCTGGCGCATCCTTCAAAACCATTGAGCACCATGACCGCCATCCACATCGACAAACTCGACAAAATTTACCCGACAGAGCCACCGGTTCATGCACTCGACAAAATAGATCTAACGATCAAGTCAGGCGAATTCGTCGCCTTGCTAGGACCTTCAGGTTGCGGTAAATCAACGCTGCTGAACTTGCTGGCCGGTTTTGAACAGGTCAGCAACGGCACGTTGACGGTGCACGGAAAAACCATCGACAAACCGGGCCCAGACCGTGGCGTTGTTTTTCAAGAAGCCGCTTTATTTCCTTGGCTCAGCGTCTGGGAAAACGTGGTTTTCGGCCCCAAAACACAAGGCCTCAAAGCCAAGGACTACGAAGACCGCGCCAACGAGATGTTGAAGATCGTTGGCCTGACGGATTTCAAACACCATTTACCTGTGCAGCTGTCCGGTGGCATGCGCCAGCGGGTCGGCATTGCGCGCATCCTGACGCTGGGATCGCAAGTGTTGCTGATGGACGAGCCCTTCGGCGCGCTCGACGCACAGACGCGCCTGACGATGCAAGAGCTGCTGCTGTCGGTCTGGCAACAGCTCAAACCCACCATCTTGTTTGTGACCCATGACATTGATGAAGCCTTGTTTTTAGCCGACACCATTTACGTTATGTCGGCGCGACCCGGCCGCATTCAAGCGCGTATCGATGTCGCGCTCAAACGCCCCCGCACGATTGAAGACACAACGGCCGAAGACTTCAACACCATGAAGCGGGAAATTCTTCGTCAAATCCGTCACTGAAAGACATCGCTATGGCCAATCCCCGCATTCCCTATCGCTTTTCCAATGAAGGTCCTGCTTTGGTGCCACCGCCCGAGGGCAATATCTTGGTGCATCTGGTGGTCAATGTGGAGCACTGGCAGTTTGATGCACCGATGCCGCGCACGCTCATCACGCCGCCGCATGGCAAGGAAACCGTGCCCGATGTACCCAACTTCAGCTGGGCCGATTACGGCATGCGCTGCGGTCTGCCCCGCATCCTCGACGCTATCCAAGACCGCGGTCTCCCCGCATCGACCAGCATCAACGCCGGCGTGATTGACGCCTACCCGCGCGCCGCTGAAGCCATGCACGCGGCAGGTTGGGAATTCATCGGTCACGGCATGCACCAGAAGTCCCTGAACCATGCCGGCGCTGAAGAAGAAGTGGTTCGCACCAGCCTGGACATGATCGAATCTTTCACCGGGATCCGGCCCCGCGGCTGGCTCGGCCCTGGCCTGCGCGAAGGCCACAACACACCGGAAACCCTCAAGGCTGCCGGGGTTGACTACGTCTTTGACTGGGTCGTTGACGATGTACCCAACTGGATGACCACGGCGAACGGCCCCTTGCTCAGCCTGCCGTACAACCTCGAAATCAACGACTCAATCATCTATGCCATCGAAAAGCATTCCTCAGACGAAATGCTGGAACGGCTGAAACGGACACTGGCACTCTTTGTGCGTGAAGCACCCAAGCACCCGCGGGTGCTGGCGATCGGCTTGCATCCCCACCTGATCGGCGTGCCTCATCGCTTTGCCTCCTTCGAAGGAATGCTCGACTTGCTGATGCAAACACCAGGCGTGTGTTTCAAGCAGGGACACGAGATCGCCGACTGGTTCAGCGCACAAGTTCCGCCGCCTGCAGCGACCTGATTTTTTACGCATCGCATTCAATTAACGCAACAAGGATAGTCGACATGGATTTGCAACTCAAGGGAAAACGCGCTGTGATCACCGGTGGCTCGAAGGGCATTGGTCTGGCCATCGCCATGCGCTTTGCCAAGGAAGGGGCCATCCCCGTTTTAGTGTCACGAAGCGCTGAGTCACTGGATAAAGCAGCGCTCTCCATCCAGCAAGAAACCGGCATCCTCGCCCAGACCATCGCGGTCGACCTCGCGACCCAAGCGGGCATTGCACACTTGATGTCGAGTGCTGGCGAGATTGATATTCTGGTCAACAACGCCGGCGCGATTCCGGGTGGCTCACTCGCCGATGTGGGCGACGACAAATGGCGACAGGCGTGGGAGCTCAAACTCTTTGGCTACATCAACCTGATTCGCGCTGTGTTGCCCGTCATGGAACAACGCGGCAGCGGTGTGATCAGCAACATCATCGGCATGGCGGGCGCCGCACCGCGGGCTGAATACATCTGTGGATCAACCGCCAACGCCGCCCTCATGGCATTCACACAAGCCGTCGGCGGAACCAGCCCGCGCAAAGGCGTGCGGGTTTTCGGCATCAACCCGTCACCGACGCGAAGCGACCGCATGGAAAGCATGTTGCGCCTACAAGCCAGCAAAAAATTAGGCGATGAAAATCGTTGGCTGGAGCTCACCGCAGGCCTGCCCTTTGGCCGCATGACGGAGCCGGCAGAAATTGCCGACCTGACCGTCTTCAGCTGCTCACCCCTGTCAGGCTATCTCTCTGGGACCGTGCTCAATGTCGACGGCGGCCAGTCGTTTGCCTCCCCCGTTTGACCTGCAGAAAATCCACCCAAGCATCGATGTCACAAACTTCAACTCTGCCCGTTCTGATTGTGGGCGCAGGCCCTGTCGGGCTGCTTTGCGCGCTGGAATTGGCGCGCCGGGGCGTCCCGGTCCTCGTCATTGAGGCCGAGCCTGGCACCACCCTTGACTTGCGTGCCGGCACCTTTCACCCACCGACCATCGAAATGCTGCAACCCGATGGCGTGGCCGATGCCATGCTGGAAGTGGGCATTCAGGTGGAGCGCTGGCAATCACGCGACCGCGAGCATGGCTTGATTGTCGAGTGGGACTTGTCAGCACTTCAAAACGACACGCCCTACCCGTTTCGTTTGCACTTAGAGCAGCACCGACTGACGCCTATCCTGCTTGAAAAATTGGCAGCCTACCCGCATGCCGAGGTGAGGTTTTCGCATGAGTTCATCGGCCTCACGCAACACCCCGATGAGGTCACGGTACAAGCCCGCCATCCGCAAGGCGACACGATGCTGCGCGCCAGTTGGGTGATCGGCGCGGACGGCGGAAAAAGCCCGGTGCGCAAAGCGGCGCAGATCGAATTTGACGGCTACACCTGGCCCGAACGATACAGCGTGGTCAGCACGACGTTTGACTTTGAACCACTCGGCTACGCAGACAACGCCTACGTCAGCGACCCGGAGCAATGGATCGCCTTTTTCAGGATGCCCGACAAAGGCCCGCCCGGCCTGTGGCGCATGACCTTGCCCGTTGGACAAGAATTGAGCGATGACGAGGTCTTGGCCGCACCGTTCGCACAGCGGGCCATCAACCGCGCCATTGGCGCACCGGACACTGATCACTACCCGATCGTTCACCAAAGCGTCTACCGGGTTCATCAGCGCGTTGCCAACCAGTTTCGGGTCGGGCGCGTGCTGCTGGCAGGTGACTCAGCGCATGTCAACAACCCGCTCGGTGGCTTTGGTCTGAACAGCGGCATTCACGATGCGGTCAATCTCGGCGACAAACTTGCCCGCGTGTTCCAAGGTGATGCCAATGCCGACCTGCTTGACCTGTATGAGCGCCAGCGCCGAACGGTGGCGATGGAATATGTGCAGAACATCTCCATCAAAAACAAAGAGAACCTCGAAGAAAAGGATCTGACCAAACGGCTGGCTCGGTTTGACGAGTTACGCACCGTGGCACAAGACCCTGAGAAAACCCGAGCCTATCTGCTCATGTCTTCCATGATCAACAGCATCAAGCGCGCCAACGCCATCACTTGATGCTCGACCCTCAAGTCTTACCCAAGGAGCTTTCATGACCCGTCGCTTTAGCCCAAGCTCTTTCGTCCAGATGACCGTGCTCGTATCTCTCACTGCGCTGTCGACGTTCAGCCAGGCACAACCCGCCGCTTGGCCGCAAAAGCCGATCAGAATCATCGTGCCGTTTGCGGCTGGCGGCAATACCGACGGCATCGCGCGGCTCACTGCCGAGCGCCTGACCCAATCATTGGGCCAGCCCGTGCTGATCGAAAACAGGGCCGGCGCGGGCGGTGCCATTGCCGCCGACCTGGTGGCCAAGTCCACCCCTGATGGCTATACCCTGATGATGGCCGCCATGCCTGTCTTGGCGATCCTGCCAACCATCACCAAAACCAATTTCGACCCGCTGCGTGACTTCACGCCCATCAGCATCGTCGGCAGCAACCCGTTTGTGATGGCGGTCCACAAATCGGTGCCGGCCAACAACGCCAAAGAGCTGGCGGATTTTGTGAAAAAGAATCCCGGTAAATTGAACTACGCATCGGGTGGCTCAGGCAGTGTTTCGCACCTGTCGGCGGCACTCTTTGTGAAGCGTGCCAACATCGACATGACCCACATCAGCTACAAGGGCGGCAGCCCGGCGGTGACCGACTTGCTGGGCGGTCAGGTGCAAATGTATTTTGGCAATCTCTCTGAACTTGCTCCGCATGCCGCTGGCGGACAGATCCGCATCATCGGTGTCTCTAGTGGCCAGCGTGCACGCCAACTGCCCGATGTTCCGACGGTTGCTGAATCCGGCTTTCCCGGCTTCAAGACGGTCACTTGGAATGGCTTGGTGGCACCCGCCGGAACGCCACCAGCCGTCATCAACCGTATCGCGCTGGCCGTGAAAGATGCCGTCGCCCTGCCCGACACCATCGCGAAACTCGGGCAGATGGGCGTCGACCCGATTGGCGACACCCCGGCGCAGTTTTTGGATACGCTGAAATCAGACCTTGCCGTCTGGTCAGAAGCCGCCAAAGCCAGCAATCTCAAAATGGAGTGACGTCATGATTGAACATCGCAAGCCAACGTTCGATGCACTCGCGACCCGAGCCAAAGTGGCTGTGGTCGTTCCGGCCACCAACACCATCGTGCAGCCTGAAATGGAGGCCATGCGACCACCGGGCGTGACCAACCATGTGACCCGCATGCACTTGCCGCCGCGTCCCTACGATGACCAAGTGGCCTACAAAAAAGCGTTGGAAACTGAAGAAGGCAACCTCGAGGCTGCACTGCAGTTGGTGATGGTCTGCGAGCCCCATGTGGTCGCGCACGGTCATTCGATTCACTCCTTTCGCGGTGATGGCCAACGTGCACTGGCCGAAGAAGAGCGGCTGGAAAAACTCTGTGGCGTGCCTTTTGTCACGCCCTCGCGCGCCGTGTTGGCAGGCCTGAAAGCTATTGGCCAGCCACGCAAAATTGCAATCTTGACGCCCTATTGGCCGCCGGCCGACATGATGATTGCCGACTTCTTCAGATCGTGCGGCTATGAAGTGACATCGACCCATGGACTCAAGTCAACAGGCCCCACCGCCGTGGCCCGATTCACGGCAGCGCAGATCATGCAAGGCTTTGCAGATGTAGACCACTCAGACGCGGAGGTGCTGGTGCATGTTGGCACCAACCTGCCCGTGTCTGCCATGACGCCACAAATTGAAGAAAAATTTGGCAAGCCGCTGATCGGTGTCAACGTGGCGACCTACTGGCATGCCCTGCGGCGTCTTGGCATCCAGGACAAACTGCCGGGCATGGGCCTGCTGGCTGAAAAATATTGAGCTACCGCTGACGACACAACTCGCCAGCTCGCCCGCAGGGATTTAGCCGACAGTCCTGCTAGAGATGCGTACCGCCTTGGTCATGCACTCAGAAACTTCTCTAGTACATCTGGATTTTCTAGAAGCGCTTGAGGTGTGTCGTGGTATTGCGTGCGGCCTGCGGAGATCACATAAATGTGATCTGCCACCGTACTGGCGAGCTTGGCATTTTGTTCGATCAACAGCACCGTCAAGTCCAGCTTTCGCATCGCTTGAAGCGTTTCACCAATCTGCTGAATCACGATCGGTGCCAGCCCCAAAGAGGGCTCATCAAAGATGCAAAGCTTGGGGTCTCCCATGAGTCCGACCGACACCGCCACCATTTGCTGCTGGCCGCCGGAGAGCGTTCCGGCAATCTGGCGCCGGCGTTGTTTGAGTATTGGAAAGAGGTCATAGCATCGAGCCATTAATTCGCTGCGCCGGACAGGATTCTTTAATGAATAACCGCCCATCAACAAATTTTCTTCAATCGACATGTGCGCAAAAAGTCCCCGTCCTTCAGGCACCAGCGATAAGCCACGTCGAATCAGGAGATGTGACTCGATACCCAGGATGGACTCCCCTAGAAAATCAATCTGACCTTCAGTGGGTGTGACAAGGCCGGCAATCGCCCGTGCGATGGAACTTTTACCGGCCCCGTTCGGGCCAATGACGCCGACTATTTCGCCAGGCTTGACATGAATATTGATTCGATCGCAGGCCAGAAAAGGTCCATAGCGGACAACGAGGTCGCGTACGTCAAGCATGGGTAGTCCCCAGATATTCATCGATGACCTGCTGATTTTGAAGAATTTCAGACGGAGGGCCATCGGCAACTTTTTCGCCGGCTATCAACACAATGACTCGATTCGCTAATTCACGTATCACACGCATCGTGTGCTCAATCACGAAAATTGAACAACGCCCCTTGAGTTCCTGCAGCAGCTTGATCATCTCGATGACTTCTGTCACGGCCAGACCTCCGACCGGTTCATCCAGCATGATTAAACGCGGCTTGAGGACCAAACGCATCAGCAGTTCGAGTCGACGTTGCTCAAAAAGCGTGAGACTGCCCGCATCCTTGTCCAGATGGCGGTCCAGACGCAGCCATTCGATCAACTCTTTTAATTCAGCATGGTCAAGGCCTCTGTGCGCCAGCAGCAGACGGGCGTTGTCGATGTTTTTTTGCGTTGACAGAGCAGAGAAAACACGCACCGCCTGGTACGTACGGCACAAACCGACCGCAGCCAATTGATGGGGCGACATGCCTGCGATATCGACACCGCCAAAGATCAGACTGCCGACATCGCCCTTGACATGACCACTGACAATGTTGACAAAGGTCGTTTTTCCAGAGCCATTAGGACCGATCATCCCAAGCGTTTCACCCTCAACAGAATGGGCTGTAACATTGCGTAAAGCCGCCACCCCACCAAAGCGCTTAGACAAGTTATCAACTTCCAGCAATCTCATACTCGCTGCTCCTGAACGCTACTGGCTTCACCAGGACGACTCGTTTTTTTAGACAACCACATGCGAAACGCGCCGTAAATACCCCCCGGCATGATGAGCGTGACGACGATGATCAGCAGGCCGGACAGGATTTCCTTGAAAGCCTGAAGATCCTGCAACAGGAAAGGAATCGGGGCAAGAATGATGGTCCCAATAATCGGCCCGATGATCGTGCCCCGACCACCGAAAGCGACAAATAACCAAATGTTGAGCGACATCAAGACATCAAATGCACGCGGCGAAATAAATCCGACATAGGTGGCGTACAAGCACCCGCCAATGCCCGCATAAAGTGAAACGATAAAAAACGCTGTGATCCGGGTCCGCACGACGTTGATACCGATTGAATCTGCCAGCACATCATCCTCACGGACCGCCACAAATTTCTGGCCAAGCCGTGTTCGTGTGAGCCAAGTGCAAAAAAGTATGCCCGCAACAGCAATAAAGGCCACGACAAAATCTAAGTGACCGCCTTTGAGGACCAAGCCCCCAAACCAGTCTGGTGGTTCTATCTGGTTGATACCGGTATCACCGTTCGTGAATTTAGGAAAAAAGATGAACGCCAGTGTCAGCACGGATTGGATGACCAGGGAGCAAAGCGTAAAGTAAAAACCTTTGAGCCTTAATGCGGGCAAACCCAGCGCCACCCCGGCGATGGATGCGATCAGTGAGGCGGCAGGCATGGCCAACCAAAAAGACCATCCGGCCGTTCGCGTCAAATACACCATGGCATAAGCGGCAATACCGGCAACACCGGCAAACATCAGCGGCATCAAACCGACGAATCCGTACATCAGGTTCATCCCTGTGGCCCACAGCAGGCTGATGAAAGTCATGCCAAGGACAAACGCCAAGAAGCGATTTCCATCCGCCAAGAAGGGTAGCGACAGCGCGAACAGCGTGGCGATTGCGATACCGTATTTAGAATTGATATTCATTTTTTGAACAACCCATTTGGACGGAACAGCAGCATGATCAGCATCGCTCCGAGGTAGGAGAAGGTCGCAGCCGTTGGGCTGGCAAAAATACTGACAATTGCTTGCGTGAATCCAAAAGTCATGCCCACCACCAGCGCCCCGATCACCGAACCCGGACCGCCTATGATCATGATGGCGAAGGCCGTAATGGACATCGTCCACGCAATGGTCAAGTCAAAGCTGTAGGCTAAGGCGAAGAGAATCCCGCCAATAAAAATAATCGTTGATCCCAGCACAAAGGACAATTTGTAGATGGCTCGCACGTTAACGCCGCGCAGGGCCGCCGCTTCACGGTTCTGGAAAACTGCCCTCAGAGCACGACCGTAGGGATGAAAGCGCAGTAGTAAGAACAAAAAAACCAGGATGCTGAGGCTAACTGCCATCACAAGCAGGCGATTGTTCTGGATCGGCAAAGGTCCGATCATGGTGATACCGTCGATGATCGGCGGCAACGAAAATTGGTCGCTCCATTTCGCGTAAGTCAGAGAAAAGATCCCAGACATGATTTGCGTCATGCCGAGTGTTACAACAAAGTAGGCAACATTCCTGTTGGGCGCATCGTAGAGACGCCGTATCAAAACCATCTCCAGTGCCAGTGCCAGCAGGACACCCAGAAAAATCACAGCCAGTGACGCGGCAAAGCTGTTCCACCCAAGGGAGGAAGTAAAGCTCCAGGCCACCAATGCGGCAAGCAAAAAGAACTGCCCATTGCTGGCGTTGGGCAGCCAGACACAACCGTAGACGATGGTGACGCCAGCAGCGACCAGAGAAAATATCGCGCCTAGGATCAAGCCAGTCGACAGCGTGGACAAGAGAATCAACAGATTCGCATCGGACATATAAATGCCTTGGAAGTTTCAAGTGAGTGAAAATGCTGTCCTGCAAGTGGCTATTCGCTTGCGGGACAGCAGGATATTTACTTCACCAAGTCATAGACGGGGATGACTTCTGGATCCCACTCGATGTAGAACTGTTGCTTGGACTTATAAGTGCGCTTGCCATTGACAGATTGCAGCTCCATGAAATACATATATTCCTTGCGCGCTCCGTTTTTGTCGAAAGTGATCGGCACACCGCTGGTGGTTTCCTTGGTGTTGAGCTTCGATATTGCATTGCGGAGCTTTTCGCGATCGTCGGTGCCTGCGGCCTCCAGCGCCTCCTTGAAGATATAAGGCGTCACGTAGCAGTAGTTCTCGACGTAGGACGGCGGCCGGGTGTTGGCGGCGTCGAAGCGCGAAATGAACGACTTGCCATCGGGTGTCAGCGAATCCATGCCGTGGTCGAAGAAGGTGCCGTAGATGGAGCCCACGCTGCGCGATCCCCAGCCGAAAACCTGGGTAGTGATGCCGTAGGGATGGATGATCTGCTCGGGCTTGATGCCCAGATCCAGCAGCTGGTTGGTGAGCACGTTGTCGAAGGCGCCTGCGCCGTTGACGATGACATAGTCGGGATTCGACGCCTTGACCTGCGCCGCCTGCACGGTTGCATCGCTCGAACCCTGCGGGAACAAGATGTCCGACACGATGGTGAGCTTGGATTTCGGCGCCTGGTAGCGGAATCCGGCCATGATCGCGCGCATCAGCGCGGCGTCAGAATGCATCAGGGCCACTTTGGCACCGGGCTTGCGCTGCTCGATGAACTTGGCCATCGCGTAGCCCCAGCCAGCCGCATCGGGCTCGATCCGGAAGGTGTAGCGCGTTCCAGGTTTGGTCAGCTGCGGGAATGCGGCCACCGGCACAAGGAAGGGTATTTTCTGCTGCTCTGCATATCCGTACATGGCCAGCGCGACGTCCGAGCTGGTGGGCCCGCTCAGCGCGACAACCTTGTCGTTGACGTCCAGGTTCCGCGCCGAGGCCAGGGCCTGCGACGAGTTGGTCTGGTTGTCCTGGATGATGAACTCGAGCGGGCGCTTGAGCACGCCGCCTGCCTTGTTGATCTCGTCCGTCGCCATCTTCAGGCCCGCCACGCAACTGGTTCCGAAGAAGGCCCAGGGCCCCGTGAGTTCGGTGACGAACCCGATCTTGATAGGGTTGCCGGGCTGGGAAAATCCGCTAGCCGAGCACAGTGCTATGGAGCTGGCAAGACCCCATTTGGTGATTATTGATACTGTGTGTCTGTTCATTTTTTGTCTCCAGCATTTTGATTTATGACGATTAACAACTGACTTCTCAGTCAACCTATTCAAGCAGCCCGGCCAGTACCAGTGCCGACCGAATTTTTTGAATCTCTTCGTTGCTCAATTTCATCAGCGGGGGCCGTACCACTGCGCGCGGCAATTTCCCGAGCAGCACCAACGCCTCCTTCATGCGGTTGTGCATGTCCACAGCGGGCTCTGCATAAAACACCTCTGCTGTTGGAAAAATTCTGTCGTTCAAACGGCGTGCCGCGGCCAAGTCGTTGCGCTGAACTGCGCGGAAAAGCTGGGCTTGAAGATCGGCGATCACCGACCCACTCCCTGACAGCAGACCATTTGCACCGAGCACCAGAGAGCTAAAAAGCCATGCGCTGTGCGTCGTCAGCACGTTGATCGGCCTTGGCAGGGACTGCAAAGCACGGACGTTACGTTCGTGCGTTTGCGGGCTGCCTGACCAGTCCTTGATCGCCCGCACCGTAGGAACAGCTTCGATGATTTTCAAAAGCGTTGGCAGTGGGTAACCCTGCCCGCCAGCCGCCAAAGAATACTGAAACACGATGAGTGGCAGATCCGTCACATCCGCGATCCGCTTGAAATGCTCAACAGCCATCTCAGGTCGCTGACCCAAGGTGTAAAGAGCAGGGGGAAAGACCAGCAGTGCCGAGGCACCGCCTTCAGTCGCCATCCGGGCGATGCGCTGGGCGTCGAAGCTACCGTCTGCATACACACCGTTGACAACTGGCACGCTCGCACCTATCTCGTCCATGGTGACTTCAAGTACCCGACGCTGCTCCTCAAAAGTGCAGGACGCCACCTCAGATGCATGCGCATTAGTGGTAATGGCAGTAACGCCTTCTACCGCGGTGACATCCTTCAAATGTGCACGGTAACTTTTTTCGTCAATTGAAAAGTCATCCTCAAAGGGCAGTAAGACGGCCGGTATGACGCCGTGTGGAATGTACATGGGATTTCCTGTGCAGTTTGTGGTTCAGTTCATCAAATCAGGCGAGAGCGCACCACCCATTCATTCGTCAATGACTTTATTTCGGAGGATGCCAATCTTTTCAATTTCAATCTCACACACATCACCCGCCTTCATGTAAAGCGGTGGTTTGCGTGCCATCCCAACGCCTGCAGGCGTGCCGGCGATGATGATGTCGCCGGGTTGCAACGCCATGGCTTCCGAACACACATTGACAAGCGTGACGACATCGAAAATCATGTCTTTTGTATTGGCATCCTGGACAACTTGCCCATTAAGCCTGGCCTGCAATCGCAGGCCTACCGCTCCTTCTGGTAATTCGTCCGCTGTGATGAACTCAGGGCCGAAACCACCTGTCTGGTCAAAGTTTTTACCCATCATCCACTGCGTTGTGCGTAGCTGGTAATCACGGATAGAGCCATCATTAAAAATAGAATAACCAGCGACATGGCGCAACGCGTCTTTCTTGTCGATATAGCGTCCTGGCTTCCCAATCACGACGACCAACTCAGCCTCGTAGTCAAAAGCAGTCGAAACCTTAGGGCGGACGATGTTTTGGTTATGCGCAACCCATGACGATTTGTATCTCTGGAATAAAACCGGGTACTTGGGGGGATCCTTGTAGGGGCTTTCAGCGGCATGATCCACATAGTTGAGCCCCACGGCGATGGCCTTGCTTGGATTCAGGACGGGTGAGAGATAAGTCACACCCGACAAAGGAATCTTTTTGGCGGCTGAGGCCAAGGCCTGCCGTGCACGCGCCATACCTTCGTCGCCCAGTAGAAGGAGTTTGTCTATGCAGTCCGGCAGCCCCGCCGCAGTGAGATCAACCACGTCATTGGCCAAACGTGCGCCCAAACGGCTGTGTCCATCTTGCAGAAAATTGAGTAAGCGCATGAGATGTTCGCCTTGATGAAAAGAGGAATAAAAATAGAAATTTTGAAATATCAACTGCTGCGTGCTGTCGCCGTATGTCGACTTGACGCTGGGCCGATGGGCCAAATATCACTGAGTTTCGCCACGCCTTTGAGCAGAGCTGGCGCCAACGTCTGGAGATCTTTGGCTGACATTCGGGTGGTCGGTGATGCAATACTGACTACACCGACACAGACCCGTTCACCAGAGGCGAGATTGACCATGATGGGGGCCGCAACGGCACCGACGCCGAGCTCATTCTCTTCGTAGCTCAGGGCATATCCCGTCAGCTGGGCCTGCTCTAAATCGCCTTCAATGTCTCGTCGCTTGGTCTTAGAAAATTCAGTGCATTTGGCAATGCCGGTTTCGGTCAGCACGTCCCAAGCCTGCTGACGTGACAGTGTTGACAACCAAGCCTTTCCAGCTGCGTGCGTATTGAGCTGGACGTCCAGCCGATAGTTGGGATCGATGTGCAATGTTCGCCTGGCACCCACAAAAGCCAGTACCCAAGTAACCCGAGAACCGAACTCCACCACCCCCAAACGAACGAGTTCACCCGTCTCGTTGGCCAACTCGCGCAAAACACCGCTCGACTGGTCTAGCAACCGCGTTTGCGCCAGCTTTCGCAGACCTAAATTACTGAGCTTGTAAGTTAAAACGTAGGCGCCGGTTGCCTCGTCACAGTAAACAAAACCTGTCGCTCGAAGTTCATCAATCAGCCTGAGAGCGATCGCCTTGTTCACGTCCAGCCTGCGGCTAATGTCTGCGAGCGACCACATCCCCTCGCCCTCGGACATGAACTCCAGCAGCTGCAAACTCCTGCGAACCGACAGCACGCCGCCGGTCACGCGCTGCTGCACGCCCTTTGCGCTACCGAGGCTCAGCTTTGATTTAGCAGCAGCGCCAGCCATTAGCTACAGCACCTGTCAGCGATCAAGCCTTCGGCGCGCGCTTCAGCTTGCCAATCTTGGGCCTTGCGGGCAAGGGCTGCCGGTTGCAGCGTGACTCGGCTCTTGGTTTTCTTAGACTTATCGCTCAGCGCCTTGAGCAGTTTTGCAGGGCTCGTGTAGGGCTGATCTAAGGGCAGGCCATGCTTCACCATGTGGGCTCGCAACTCCGCCGTTGCGGTTCTGTCGACCCGATGGCTGACGGGGTCCACCACTGCGCCGTACTGACTGCGTGCCGCTTCCGTGGACACATAACCGTTGACGACATCGCGTTCAATACTTTTAACATCACGCTCCGTCGGTGGACCAAAGCCACCACCACCGCCAGATTTCAGCGTCCAAGTGTCGCCTGCAGTCAGCATTTGCGAGAACACTTTCCCTGTTGTGTAGACGACCTCGTCCCTGCCCTTTCGATGCAGGGCAACTTCATTGCCCATCGCCGACATGCCACCGAACAAACCCCATGGACAACACTCGACCCGCTCAATCTGGGTGTTGAACATGATTTCTGAAAGTACACGGATAACCTGCTCGGTACCTAGCCCGCCGCGGTACGTGCCAGCGCCTCCTGAATCGCTGCGCAAGGCATAGCGCTCAACCAGCAATGGATATTTCGCTTCGACTTGTTCGGAAGGTCCGTTGTGGGTATCACCATCGTTGATGGCAATCGTCGCGCTCATGCCATCTTCATTGTGTTTGGCGCCCCAGCCGCCGCCAATCAAGCCCCCAAGGTAAAGAAAAAGCTTGTTGTCATGCGGTTGACGGCCATGGACAGAAGCAATACACAGATCGGCGTGGTGGCCCGCGATGACTTTTGAAGGAATAGCCGTTGCAAGTGCGCGGAAGACGGTATCGACGACCGTCATGGGGAAGGTCATCCACCAGCGCATGGGTGCCGGGCGTGTGGCGTTAATCACTTTTCCTTCTGGCAGGATAACAGTCAACGCGCGAAAGCAGCCATCGTTAATGGGCAACTCGTTCGGGGCAACGAGGCACTTGAAGGCCACTTGAGCACAGGCGATACCCGCTGATTCTCCGGAATTGTAAAAACCTTTGACCTGGTCGCTGACGTCCGACAAATCAATTGTCATTTCATCGCCACGAACGATTACCTTCACCCGGATAGGAATGCGTTTCCCGTGGGCAACGCCGTCATCATCCATGAAGGATTCGGCAAAGTAAACACCATCCGGCATGTCGCTAAGGGCCGCACGAGAAGCGGCATCACTTTGTTCGAAAATATGTTCGATCGCATTGACAACGGTCTGCTTGCCGTGTTTGCGTAACATTTCCATCACCCGCTTTTCGCCGGTCTTGACAGCAGCTATTTGCGCCCTGAGATCACCCATGGCTCGTTCAGGAATACGAACATTCAGCTCGATGATGCGGAACACGTCGTCGTTGGGAATGCCTTGGCGGTAGACTTTCACAATGGGCATTTGGAGGCCTTCAGAATAGATATCGAAGGTCATGCCATCCAGCGTGCCGCCAATATCCTGCCAGTGCGCCATGCAAGCGGAAAATCCAACGATCTCGCCCTCAAAGAAGATAGGTACCGCAAAGGTCATGTGGTTCAAGTGGCTGCCGGTGATGTAGGCATCGTTGGTCAAGAGCACATCACCGTCTTCCAGCTGATCGTAGCCATACTGGTCGATCATCCGCTTGACGGTGTTGCTCATACCTCGTATGAACATCGGCAGCCCAATACCGATAGACACGGTATTGCCCTCGCGGTCGAAGATGCCGACCGTGAAGTCCAGCGCCTCGTAGATGATCATGTTGTATGCGGTCCGCATGAGATTGGACTTCATCTCCTCAGTCGTTGCCACCATGCCGTTTCGGATGATCTCCGTAATGACCGCATTCTGCCGCGGAGCGCGCTTTGTCCCGGACACTTCAGTTTTCGTCATTCGCCACCTCAATCACTAGATTTCCAAATTTATCGACCGTCAGCTCATCGCCCGGGAAAATCACTGTGGTGGAGGCATACTCTTCCACCAGCGCCGGACCGACAATCCGGTTGCCCCTGCGCAAGTCTTGACGCTGGTAAATACGCGCATCCTGCCAGCCTTCCTCGGCGGTGAAATACACCGGCCGCCGACTTGGAGCCACCTCAGGCTCTGCTTCACCAGCAACGAGTTCTGACACTGTCGGCTTGGGCATTTCGCCAGAGATTGACGTACGAATGCTCACCACCTCGGCACGCTCTTTGTCGGAACAATAACCATAACGTTTCAAATGGACTGCATCGAAAAGGCGCTTGATGGCCGCAAGGTCATGCGCCGTGAAGACCTCGACCGGGATATCCACTGACACGGCATGCTCTTGCCCGACATATCGCATGTCTAAGCCTCGTTCAATCTTGATCTCGCCAGCCTTCACAGCAGCGCGGCGTATTTCGTCTTCGCCCTTTGCCTCCATCGTGAGGTAGAGCTCATTCACTTCCACAAAGTCAAACGCCTCCAGCGAGGTGAATCGTGTTCGTACATAGTCGCGACGAAGATCTGCAACCAACATGCCGTATGCGGAAAAGTGACCCGGCGCGTTGGGGATAATGACGCGCGGCATCTGCAATTCACGCGCCACCAGCACCGCGTGCAAAGGCCCTGCACCACCAAATGCAACCATGGGGAAATCCCGCGCATCGAGCCCGCGTTCGGTTGTGACACGTTGCACCACATTGGACATGGTGACCGCGGCGATGCGTATGACGCCTTCCGCAGCGGCCTCCACCGATAAGCCCAGCTTGTCCCCGATGCGTTCCTGCATCGCCTGGCGTGCGGCGTTTGCATCTAAGCGCATGTCGCCGCCCAGGAATCGTGTTTCTGACAGGCGACCAAGAATCAGATTGGCGTCGGTCACCGTAGGTTCTTGTCCTCCCGATCCATAACAAACAGGCCCTGGCACAGAGCCTGCACTTTGGGGACCCACACGCAACGAATCGCCAGCGGCCAACCGCGCGATGCTACCTCCACCCGTGCCGACCTCCTGAATATCGATCATCGGTATCTGCACCGGCAGACCTTCCGCATAACCGCCAATCATTGAGTTAGACGTCATCAGAACATTGCCGTCCAGGATAACGCCGGACTTGGCTGTGGTGCCCCCCATGTCAAACGCAATAGCATCACGCACGCCCATGGATCGACACAACTCACGCGTTCCAATCACGCCCGCCGCCGGGCCGGACTCCAGCATGCGAATGCATTCCTTTTGCGCGCTCTCGACGTCATAAAGTCCACCAGTGGATTGGACGATGAGGAAGCCACCGCCAAACTTCTTTAGTTCCAAATGCGCCACGATTTCCCGAAGGTAAGAACGTACCCGAGGCCCGACATACGCGTTAGCCGCCACCGTGCTGGTACGCTCGTATTCGCGATACTCCTGCGACAGCTCATGCGACGCCGTGATGTACATGGCCGGAAAACGTTTTTCAAAAAACTGTTTCGCGCGGATCTCGTGGTCGGCATTCCGGTAGGAATGCATGAACATAATGGCCAGGGAATCAACTTTTTCGACCTCCAACTTATCTGCAATCTCAGCCAATTCAACTTCTGATAACGGCTTAAGAACCTCGCCAGAACCATACAGCCGCTCATCAACCTCAAAACGAAGTTCCCGATCAATCAGAGGCTTGTGTTTCTGGAAAAAAAGGTTGTAAGCCTCCGGGCGATTGATCCGACCGATTTCGTAGATATCACGAAACCCCCGGGTGGTCACCAGAGCAGTACGAGCGCCGGTTCGCTCAAGTAGCGTATTGATGGCTGTCGTGGTCCCATGCAGAAACAGGTTGGCTTGGTCGAAGCTTGCGCCCGCTTTCTCGACGCCATCATTGATGCCATCGATCAAATGCGCGGGCGTCGTCAAGCATTTCCCAAGCTTGATAAGGCCAGTCTTCTCATCGAAGATAGCAATGTCCGTGAATGTTCCGCCAACGTCAGCAGCAACACGTGAATCCGCCTGTCTTGAATGCACTGTCTGGTCTCCTTTGCATCCGGCGGACCTCAGTCCGGGATGTATTTTTATAATTGGTAACGCCGTTACTCTTATTTAGAATATTCAATATTTAACAAAATCAATACGCGTACAAACCCTAGGGAGCATGCCCTTCTTACAATACCCGCATGACTTTTCTCGACATGCTCGATGCCGCCGGCCGGCAGAACCAATCCATGCTCTGCGTGGGCTTGGACCCGGAACCCACACGTTTCCCAGGCAAGCTCAAAGGCGACGCCAACAAAATTTATGATTTTTGCGCGGCTATCGTTGACGCCACGGCCGATCTCGTGGTCTCCTTCAAACCGCAAATTGCTTACTTTGCCGCGCATCGCGCTGAAGGTCAGCTTGAGCGTTTGATGGAGCACATGCGCCGCGTGGCGCCGCAGGTGCCGATCATTCTGGATGCCAAGCGCGGCGACATCGGCAGCACCGCACAGCAGTACGCGATTGAGGCCTTCGAGCGCTACGGCGCTGACGCTGTCACGCTGTCGCCGTTCATGGGTTTTGACTCGGTCGCACCCTATTTGAAGTACGAAGGCAAGGGTGCGTTTTTGCTGTGCCGCACCTCCAACCCCGGTGGTGACGATTTGCAAAATCAGCGCCTCGCGTCGATTGAAGGCCAACCGCTGCTCTACGAACATGTGGCGCGTTTAGCGCAAGGTCCATGGAATCTCAATGGCCAACTCGGCCTGGTGGTGGGCGCCACTTACCCGGCCGAAATTGAGCGCGTGCGCCAAGTCGCACCGACATTGCCGTTGCTCATTCCCGGCGTAGGCGCTCAGGGCGGTGACGCCGTGGCCACCGTGCGCGCCGGCTACAAGGCCGGGGCACCCATCATCGTCAATTCATCGCGGGCGATTTTGTACGCGTCGTCGGGGGATGACTTTGCCGAAGCGGCGCGCCGCGAAGCCATCAAGACGCGGGATGTGCTGCAGGTAGCACGGGGATAAGTTAGTTGCCTGAAAAAATTCAGCAGTTAACGCATGTAAAAACTCTGAACCCAGCGCGAGAAGTCGAGTTCTCCAAGGCGATCAGCGCCTATTTCTTCACGCAACTTAATCACAGCTTTTTGCAGCCTTGGCGCGCTAACTTTAGACAATTGATGAATTTTTGTTAGCACCTGCGTAGCGTCTAGGGGTCGGGCCGAACTGCCAAGAGCTGCTTCGCAACTATTTTCAAGCAGCACTCCGCTTTTGAGCAATAAGGTCACCTTAGCAGGCCGGTCATAAGGCCAAGGTTTAATGCCTGGTAACTCCACTAAATTCACGCGAAGGCTCAGGTCTTTGATGGCCTGATCTGACAAACTCTGATCCAAAAAGTTGCCGGGGTCATCTGCACCGTGAACCAAGGTGGCAGCAATCGCATGAGGTATCGAAAATTTCGCGCCGAGGGTGGTATGCGGGGTCGCGTTGTTAAAGTTCATCGCCATCTTTGAGCAATGAACGGTGGCTGATCTGACATCTTGCCCCCCCCTTAATTCGGGGCGTTCAATTAGCATGGCTTCAAGCGCCTCCATGGCAGCATGAGAATGATGGCAGGCACCGTACAACCAGCGACGTCTATGCCGTGGCGCTGACCCAAGATGGCAAAGCCTTTTACAGCAAAAAAGAGGTCCAAGCCACTGCAGGTGGTTGCGTAGGGTAATGCCGCCGATGAAAGCGGTGATGAGCGATTTTGTTCGCCTTATCCATCAAACCATCGCGCGCGATTCCCAAGGCGCTGGACTGCCCCCGTCAGCACCAAAGCCCTGCGCAATCAAGGCCCTGAGCCACTGGTGCCCCGGGTCTCGGTGCAAACGGGCGTGCCAGAACTGGTGAATCGCGCTGCTTTGCACGGCCAGTGGCAAGGCGCAGGTGGTCAACCCAAAGGGCCTGCTCACGCGTTGCGCGAAGCGTTCAGGCACCGTCGCGATCAAATCCGAATGGCAGAGCACATCGCCCAGTGCGACATAGTGCGGCACGGTCAGGCGTATCCGGCGTTGCATGCCTTGACGCTCTAGCGCCTCATCCACCCGGCCGTGGCCGGTGCCAGCGGCCGTTACCCGCACATGCGCCGCAGTGGCAAACTCCGCCAGACCCATCCTTTTGCGCTGCGCCAAAGGATGGGCTTGTCGCATCAGGCACACATAGTCCTGCCGGAACAAGGCTTGCTGAAAAAACCCGGCCTGCAATTGCGGCAGCAAGCCCAGCGCCAGGTCGATGCGACCGGCGGCCATGTCGTCTTTCAGGCTGTCGCGGGCAACCGAGACCACGTTCAAGGTGACCGCCGGAGCGTGCTGGTCGAGCAAATCCATCAGCACGGGCAAAAAATACATCTCACCGACATCGGTCATGGCCAGGCTGAAGCTGCGCGTGCTGCTGGCTGGCTCAAAACTGCTGCGCACGTTCAAGGCCAGATGCAGCGCGTCCAGCGCTTGCGCCACCGGTTCGGCCAATTGCAGTGCAAACGGGGTCGGCTGCATGCCTTGCTGGGTTCGCAAGAATAGCTCGTCGCCCAAGGTTAGGCGCAAGCGCTTGAGCGCGCTACTGACCGCCGGTTGGCTCATGCTCAGCGATCGGGCCACGCCTGAGACACGTTTCTCTCTGAGCAGGTGCTGGAAAACGAGCAAAAGATTGAGGTCGATCTGGGACAATTGCATAAAAGGGTATGTAGTATTTGATATTCAAATAGAGTGTATCGGCATGCTTCGATTTACGAATTTAAGAAGCTGGCGGATGATTCATCCCATAAATATGAGGAGACATCGCATGAGTCAAAGCCCTGCGGCCCAACCCATCCATTGGGAAAAGGGTGACACCAGCCGCATCCCCTTCGGCGTGTACACCGACGGGCAACGCCACAAGAAGGAACTGGCGCGATTTTTCTACAAAGCGCATTGGAGTTATGTGGGTCTGGAAGCAGAAATTCCCGAGCCCGGCGACTTCAAACGCACGGTGGTTGGTGAACGCTCGGTCATCATGACGCGGGCCGATGACGGCCAAATCCATGTGGTCGAAAACGTCTGCGCGCATCGGGGCATGCAGTTTTGTCGCGAGCGGCACGGCCATAAAAAAGAATTCGTCTGCCCTTACCACCAGTGGAGCTACACGCTCAAAGGCGATCTGCAGGGTGTCCCTTTTCGTCGGGGCGTTCGCCAAGACGGCAAAGTCAATGGCGGCATGCCGGCTGACTTCGATCCCAAAGACCACGGCCTCACGGCGCTCAAAGTCGCGGTGCGGGGCGGCGTGGTGTTTGCGTCCTTTGACCACGCGGTCGAGTCGCTGGAAGACTTCATGGGCCCGACCATCCTGGGCTACTTTGACAGGCTCTTCAACGGCCGGAAGTTGGTCATCTTGGGCTATAACCGGCAACGCATTCCAGGCAACTGGAAGCTGATGCAGGAAAACATCAAAGACCCGTATCACCCTGGCTTGCTGCACACTTGGTTTGTGACGTTTGGACTTTGGCGGGCTGACAACAAGTCAGAGCTTCGCATGGATGCACACCACCGGCACGCGGCCATGGTGTCCACACGCGGTAGCGCTGGCGTAGCGTCAGGCCAAGCCTCGCAAGTGACCCAGGTCAGCAGTTTCAAAGCGGACATGCAACTGAATGACCCGAGCTTTCTGGACATCGTTCCTGAAGCTTGGTGGGGCGGGCCAACGGCGGTGATGATGACGCTCTTTCCGAGCGTGATTTTTCAGCAGCAAGTCAACAGCGTGTCGACGCGCCACATTCAGCCTGACGGCCACGGTGCGTTTGATTTTGTCTGGACGCATTTTGGTTTTGAAGACGACACGCCCGAGATGCATGAGCGCCGCTTGCGACAGGCCAACCTATTCGGCCCTGCCGGTTTTGTGTCGGCGGACGATGGCGAAGTGATCGAGTTTTCGCAACAGGCTTTTGAGAGCAAACCGCAGCACCGTACGCTGGCCGAGTTAGGTGGTCGTGAGGTCGGTGAGACCGACCACATGGTCACAGAAACCCTGATCCGCGGCATGTACGCCTACTGGCGCAAAGTGATGGAGGAGTGAGCATGATCAACTTTGAAACGCACTTGGCGCTGACCCGCTTGTATGCCGATTACGCCCTGGCCGTGGACAGCGGACAGTGGGATTTATGGCCAGAATTTTTTCTAGACGACGGCATTTACAAACTGCAAGCGCGCGAGAACCATGAACGCGGCTTTCCGCTGGCCACCCTGTCATTCACCAGCAAAGGCATGCTCAAGGACCGCGTCTACGGCATCCAGGAAACACTGTTTCATGACCCGTATTACCAGCGCCATGTGGTCGGTGCCCCGGTGGTGCGCAAGGTTGAAGCCGGCCGCATTCACAGCGAAGCCAATTACGCGGTGTTTCGCACCAAGCTCGACAAACTAAGCACGGTCTTCAATGTGGGCCGCTACATTGACACCATCGTGCAGACGCCGGAGGGCCTGAAGTTTGCCGAACGCTTGGTGGTCTTCGACAGCGAAATGATCCCCAACGCCATCATTTACCCGATTTGAAAGACACCCACCATGAGCTCATGGATTGACGTTGCCGCCGAGGCCGATTTATTTGAAGGTGCGGGCATTGCCGTGCAAGCGCAAAGCTATGACGTGGCCCTCTTCAGCATCGATGGCGAAGTCTTCGCCACCGACAACATCTGCTCGCACGGTCACGCCAGACTGTGTGACGGCTACATCGAAGGGCATGAGGTGGAGTGTCCGTTTCACCAAGGCCGATTTGACGTCCGAACAGGTGCGGCGACCTGCGCGCCGGCAACCGAGCCGGTGAAATCCTGGCCGGTGAAGATTGAAGGCGGCCGCGTGTATCTGCAGTTCGAAGGCTGAGCTATTTATAAACTTTTTTGAGCAGCGCAATCAATGTCTTGCGCTCTTCGGGACTGAGTCGATCGGCCGTCTCCGACTCTAATTGCGCTGCTGTTTTTTCAGCATTGCGCATCATGGCCAACCCTTCCGCAGAGGGATGCAAACCAGTCGCTCTGCCATCTTGGGGGTGTGGCAGTCGATGAATGAGACGCCGTTTTTCCATGGCCGAAATCATCCCCACCAAGTTAGGCGCCTGCAGCCCCAGTGATGCGCACAATTGACGCGACGTGATGCCCGGGTTGTGCGCGATTAGCGACAACACTGAGAAATCAACCGGCCGCAGATCGTAAAGACTCATCCGGTCCATAAAGACGCCAATGATGGCCAGCGCAGCGCGACGCGCGTTGTAGCCAATCAATGTTTCGAGATAACGCGTGTTCACTTTCTGAACGCTGGGGATTTGGGTCTTGGCGTCCATGGCTTACTCGGGTAAATAGCTCAGCGTACGCATCTTTTAAAAATGCGTTTTCATGATGCTCATGCACAAATTGAATTCCGGGGAAATCCAGTGCCGCAGTGCACGGGCAGGCTCGGTCCATCGGCCAGAAAGATCATGTGTAGGAATTTCTGTCGCGGCTTGTTTGATTTGCAGCCAGGCCCAATCCAGCAAGAGCAAAGCGATGGCGCGCAGGAAGTCGTCCGCGACCCAATACGGCAGCTCAATCTGGGTTTTGGCATTGCTCGCCAGCAAGCTGGTGAAAGCTTTCAAGTCATTCATTTGAGTCAAAAGCTGGACGCTCTCTGGGTTTTCCAAGTCCAACTCAAGGCTCAGTGTTTGTAAAAATTCAAACAGGCCAACGCCGCCGTCGGGCAACACTTTGCGCACCAGCAAATCAATCGCTTGGATCTCGTTCGTCCCCTCATAAATCATGGTGACCCGTGAGTCACGCACGATTTGCTCAATACCCCATTCGCGCACGTAACCATGGCCACCAAAGACTTGCAGACAGTCGCTGCTGCCTTTAAACGCCTGCGAAGTCCAGGCGGCTTTGAGCACCGGCGTGACGAAGCTGCACCACTGCTGGGCAGCCTGGCGGCGAGACTCATCGGGATGGTCTTTGGCCAAGTCAAGTTCGACCGCAGTGCGGTAAGCCAGCACACGCCCACCGTCAATCCAAGCGCGCTGGGTCGACAAAATTCGCCGCACCGCCGGATGCTCTGCGATCGGGTCTGGTGTCGTGCTCATCGGCTGTTTGGGTGCGCGCATTTGCCGACGCTCCTTGGCGTAGGCGTCGGCCTTTTGCCAAGCGGCCTCCAGCAGACCAATGCCCTGCAAACCGACATGCAAGCGCGCGGCGTTCATCATCACGAACATGGCGTTGAGGCCACGGCTCGGCTCGCCAATCAGCCACGCGGTGGCCTCGTCAAAACGCATGGCGCAGGTCGGGCTGCCGTGCAGACCCATTTTGTCCTCAATGCGATCGCAATGAACGGCGTTGACAGCGCCATCGGGCAGCACCTTGGGGGCGAGAAACAAGGACAGTCCTTTGGGTCCCGGCGGTGCATCGGGCAGACGCGCCAAGACCAAATGAACGATGTTGTCGCTCAAGTCGTGCTCGCCACCGGAGATGAAAATTTTGCTGCCGCTCAAGCGGTAACTGCCGTCCGCTTGAGGCGTTGCTTTGGTGCGCACCAAACCCAAGTCGCTGCCGGCGTGGGGTTCGGTCAGGCACATGGTGGCCAACCATTCGCCAGTGGCAATTTTTTCGAGATACGTCGACTTCAAAGAAGCGTTGCCGTGGTGTTTGAGGCACTCATAAGCGCCATGCAACAAACCAGGTGCCATGGTCCAGCCATGGTTGGCCGCACTCAGCATGTCATACAGCACCGCTTCAAGCACCGCAGGCAAACCCTGGCCGCCATCTTCCGGCGAGCAAGCCAGTGCAGGCCAACCGGCTTGCCAAAAGGCTTGATAAGCCGCCTTGAAGCCGGGTGGCGTGGTGACCTGGCCGTCTGCCCACTGGCAGCCAACGGTGTCGCCGATTTCTTGCAAGGGGGCGACGACTTGGGCGACAAACTTACCAGCTTCGCCCACGACTTGGCGCATCAAATCTGCATCGGTGTCCACAAAAGCGTCGAGCGCCTGCAACTGCTCAGGCACTTTGAGAACATCATGAAGGATGAAGTGAATATCGTCCAACGGCGGCTGGTAGTTCATGCGGCCTCTTTCTTTCGGGCGGCGCCCAAATAGGTGTCGATCACGCGTGAATCGGTGGCCAATTCTTTGGCGGGTCCGTGTAGTGCGATCTCACCCATTTCCAGCACATAGCCGTCGTCCGCGGTTTCTAACGCCGCGCGGGCGTTTTGTTCGACCAACAGCGTGGTCACGCCGGTATTGCGCAGACCATCGATCGTGCGGAAAATTTCCTTCACCACCAAGGGGGCCAAACCCAGACTCGGTTCGTCCAGCATCAGCAAAGCCGGGCGAGCCATCAAGGCGCGGCCGACCGCCAACATTTGACGCTCGCCACCGGACAAGGTGCCGGCCATTTGAGAACGCCTCTCAAGCAGGCGCGGAAAGAGGTCATACACCACATGAATCTGTTCACGCCAGAGTTTGTTTTTTTGCCTCACTTGGCGGAACGCACCCAGCACGAGGTTGTCCTCAACCGACATTGTGCCGAACAATTCACGCCGCTCCGGCACCAGAGAAATACCCAACATCACACGGTCTTCGAGCGTGAGGGCGCTGACGTCCTGACCGTTGAATTCAATGGTTCCGCGTCCAGGCAGAACACCCATCAGCGTATTGAGCAAGGTGGATTTACCAGCGCCATTGGGTCCGATCACCGTGATCACGCTGCCCTTGTCGGCGTGCAGATTGATGCCGTGCAAAACCTCGGCTCGGCCGTAGCCGGCACGCAGATTTTGGACACGAAGAAGTGGCGTTGTCATGTCAGGCGTCCTCAATGTTCAGTGCCAAGATAGGCGGCTCGCACTGCCGGGCTTTGCTGAATTTCAAGCGGTGTGCCCTCGGTCAGCAAGGTGCCAAACTCCATCACCACCAAGTGGTCGCAGACGTCCATCACCAAGTCCATGTCGTGCTCGACCAGCAAAATGCTCATGCCTTCACCGCGCAGTTGGCGCAGCACATCGGCCAAGGCCTGTTTTTCTTTGTGGCGCAATCCGGCGGCGGGTTCGTCCAGCAACAACAGCGCGGGGTCACTGCACAGGGCGCGGGCAATTTCCATCAGGCGTTGCGGACCCATGGCCAGGTTGCCGGCTTGTTCGTGCAGATGCGCGCCCATGCCGATGCGTTCCAGTTGACGCTGTGCTTCACGCAGTAACTGACGCTCCTCGTCAAGGTTCAAGCGGGTCATGGCGGACACCACATCCTTGCGACCTCGCAGATGAGCGCCCAGCGCGACATTCTCTAGCACCGTCATGTCGGGGATCATCTTGACGTGTTGGAAGGTGCGCGACATGCCTCGGCTGGCGATCTCGCGGGAGCGCAGACCGCTGATGTCTTCACCCCGGAAAACAACCTTGCCACTGGTCAGCGACAAGACGCCGGTGATCAGGTTGAAGGTGGTGGACTTGCCCGCACCGTTCGGTCCGATCAGCCCCACAATTTGCCCGGCCTTGATCTGGAAGCCAATGTCGTTGACGGCCACCAAGCCGCCAAACTGTTTGCGAATGGCTTGCACCTCCAACACCAACTCGCCTGTCGCTGGCTTATTGCGCTCGCTCAGTGCCGGGGCATTGGCCCAGTCCATCGGGCGCTCTGGGCGGGGCAGTTTTTGCGCCACCAATGACCACAGCCCGTTGGGCAAAAACTTCAGCGTGAGCACCAAGACAATGCCGAAGACGATCGTTTCATAGCTGCCGCTGGTGCCAATCAACATGGGTAACAGCACCTGCAACTCGTCTTCCAGCAGTTTGGTTAACAAGGCACCGGTGATGGCGCCCCAGACATAACCAACACCGCCGACCACCGTCATGAACAGGTATTCGATACCCATCTTGAGACCGAAGGGCGACGGGTTGACGGAGCGCTGAAAGTGCGCAAACAACCAACCTGAAACCGATGCCAACAGCGCGGCGATCACAAAAATAATGATCTTGTAGCGCAAGGTGTTGACACCCATGGCTTCGGCCATCTGGGTGCCGGTGCGCAGGGACCGCATGGCGCGGCCCGGGCGCGAGTCCAGCAAATGGAGGATTGCCAGCGCCGCCAGCACCACGACCGACCAGGCGAACAAAAAGAAGCCGCGGCCCTGGCCCAACTCGATGCCAAACAGCGACAGTGTTTGAATCCCCAGCAAGCCGTCGTACTTGCCCAGCGCATCCAAATTGCCCATCAGGTAGTACAGCGACAAGCCCCAGGCAATGGTCGCCAATGGCAGAAAGTGACCCGACATGCGCAGCGTGATACCCGCCACGATCAGGGCCGAAATCCCCGTGATAGCGAGACCGATAAACAGCGTCACCCAGGGCGACAAGCCCGTATTGAGTGTCAGCCAAGCGGTGCTGTAAGCGCCGATACCAACGAAGGCCGCTTGTCCAAAGGAAGTCAAGCCGGCGACACCCGTCAGCAGCACCAAGCCCAAGCAGACGAGGCTGTACAAGGCAATGTAGTTGAGCTGCGTGATCCAAAAATCTGGCAACGGCAGCACGGCCACCAGCACGATGGCGATGACCAGTGCGAGCAATCCATAGCGTCTAGCCAACATGTCAATGGTCCTCGTCTGAAGTGCCGCTCTGCAGCGAGCGCCACAGCAAAATTGGCAAAATGAGCGTGAACACGATCACCTCTTTGAAGGCACTGGCCCAAAAGGAACCAAACGCTTCGACGATGCCGACAAACAAGGCACCTAGCAGGGCGCCCGGGTAGCTCGACAAGCCGGCGATCACCGCGGCAACAAAGCCCTTGAGGCCGATCAAAAAGCCGGAGTCGTAAAACACCGTGGTGGTCGGCCCGATCAACAGGCCCGACAAGGCGCCAATCAAGGCCGCCATGGCAAAGGTGAGTTGTCCGGCGCTGTGCGATGAAATGCCCATCAAACGTGCACCCAGACGATTCACCGCTGTCGCCCGCAAGGCTTTGCCATACAGGGAGCGCTCAAAAAACAGCCACAACATGACGATCAGCGCCAACGAGGCCGTGAAGATGATGATGGTTTGCCCTGACAACACCACCGGCCCCAGCGGCAATCGGATATCCCAGAACGATGGATTGCGAAAACCTTCAGCGCCAAAAAACAGCAAGCCCAGTCCGGTCATGGCGAAGTGCACGCCGACCGCGACAATCAGCAACACCAAGGGTGTGGCGGCTTCCAACGACTGAAAGGCCACCCGATAAACCAACGGTCCAAAGGCCGTCACGATGGCCACGCTCAACAAGGCTTGAACCGTCAACGGAAACTGCTGGGGTGCGGCCCAAGCGGTCAGGCCTGCAATCGCGCCCGGCAGGAGGAGAGTCTTCACGCCGGCCATCAAAGCAGCCAGGCCATTGCGATGCCGCTGCCAAGCGCTGGTCATGTCCATCAATGAGGCAACGCCCGCCAAAATGAGCAGCAGCCAGACTGTGCCGGGAATTTTGCCGGTTTGCAAAATAGCCAGTGTCAATGCGCCATAGGCGACGAACTCACCTTGCGGGATAAAAATAACCCGCGTGACGGTGAACACCAGCACGGTGGCCAGACCCAAAAGGGCATAAATAGACCCATTGATGAGCCCGTCCAGCAACAAAATGCTGGCGATCGAGGTATCCATGACCAACCCTTGGTTGAAAACTAAAAAGGAAATAAGCCATGCCCGCTAGGTCGACCTGAAAGGCGTTCTAGCGGGCCACGCTGGCGAGCGTTTTATTCCATTTTCCAATCACCATTGACAACCTTGACGATGACGCCGGTCTCGTTGGTGAAGCCCCAATGGTCTTGCTTGGTCCAGTTCATGATGCCGTGGGCAAAGTTGGTTCGGCCCATTGTTTCAATCGCATCACGCAGCGCTGTACGGAACTCTTGGGTGCCTGGCTTGCCTTTTTTCAGCGCCACCGGAATGACTTTTTGCATGACGATTTCGGCATCGTAGGCATGACCCGCGAACTGGTTACGGCTGCCTGCTCCATACACTTTTTCGTACTTCTGCACAAAATCAAGGGCCAGTTTTTTGGAAGGATGGCTGTCGGGCAGTTGCTCTGGTGCAATGACCGGGCCAGAGACCACGTAAGAGCCTTCGACCGCTTTGCCGCCAACGCGCATCAAGTCGCGTGTAGCGGCTGCGTGCGTTTGGTAAATCTTGCCTTTGAAACCACGGTCGACGATCGCCATGTGCGGCATAGCCGCGCCGCTGCCAGAGGCAACGATCAGCATCGCATCAGGGTTGGCGGATGTCAGCTTGAGCGCTTGCGCTGTGACACTGGTGTCGGTCCGGCCAAAGCGCTCAGCGGCGATGACCTTGATGCCCGCTTTTTCCGCGATAGGCGTAAATTCTTTCAACCAGCCTTCGCCGTAGGCATCCGTGTAACCCAAAAAGCCGACGGTTTTGACGCCTTGCTTTTTCATGTGCTCCACCATGGCGTGCGACATGACCGAGTTGGATTGCGGCAGGCGAAAGCTCCACGCGTCTTTCCCGGGTGGCAGGCCAGCGGGCGTTGCCAACAGTTGGGGCGTTTGGCTTTCCATGGCGACGTCGGCCATCGCGATGCCGACCGGTGTGGCGGCAGAGCCAATGATCAAATCGACTTTTTCATCGGTCACAAAACGGCGCGCGTTCTTGACGCCATTGGTCGGATCGGTCGCGTCATCGAGCACGATGTATTTCATCTTCTCGCCTGCAATGCTGGCAGGCCACAAGGCGATCTGGTTCTTCATCGGGATACCAAGACCGGAGGCCGGGCCAGTCAAAGGCAGGCTCACGCCGACCGTGATGTCAGCTTGCGCCGCGCCAGTGACCAAGGCCGCGACGGCCATTGCAACGAGTGTTTTAAAGTTCTTCATGGTGGTTGTCTCCTGATAAGTTTAAGTAGCGTTGAGGGGAAAGTGGCGAGCTTACACGGCTCTTTTATGAGCACAGACTCTTGATGAATTCAGGCACGGGTATGGCCTTGATGCGGTCGGCATGCTCGGGGTGGCGCGTGCAAAAAGCCCGTGTTTCAGTGCCTTCGCAGAGCATGTCGTCTCCGCGTTTGACCACGTGCTTGTGGACGAACACTTTGTCCCGCCATTCTTCCACCGAGGTGTGAATTTGCAGCGTTTCACCATAGGTCGCAGGACGTGAAAATTTGGTGTGAATCTCAAGCAAGGGTGTGCCGATGATGCCGGTGGTTTTGACCAACTCACGCCACGGCTGCACGCCGCACTGGACGAAAAAGTTCAGCGACGAAGCATCCATCCATTTGGAGAAATTCGGAAAGAACACAATGCCGGCCGGATCGCAATCGCCGAACATCACGTTGACTTCATAAACGACAGTTTTGGTCATGATTCTTTTGTGGGTTTAGCGTGGCGCCATGCGCAGTGCGCCATCCAGGCGAATGACTTCGCCATTCAAGTGCATGTTGGTGACGATGTGGCTGGCCAATTGCGCAAACTCTTCAGGCTTGCCAAGACGCGCCGGAAAAGGAATGCTGGCGGCCAGCGACGCTTGCACCGGCTCAGGCAGTGTCTTCATCAGCGGTGTGGCGAACAGGCCGGGGGCGATGGTGCAGACCCGAATGCCGTATTGCGCCAAGTCACGCGCCATTGGCAAGGTCATACCGACCACGCCGCTTTTAGAGGCGCTGTAGGCCTGCTGGCCCACTTGGCCATCAAAGGCCGCGACCGAGGCGGTCAAGACCATCACGCCGCGCTCGCCGTCTTCCATCGGTGCCAGTTTGGCGCAGGCTGCGGCAAACAAACGGGCCGCGTTGTAGGTGCCAATCAAGTTGACGTTGATCACGCGCACAAAATCTTCCAGCGGTGCAGGCGAGCCGTCTTTGGCGATCACGCGTTTCGCCACACCGATACCGGCGATGCTCATCAGCATGCGGGCCGGGCCGAGTGCGGCGGTGGCTTGGTCTATCGCCGCTTGAAGACTGTCTGTGTGGGTGATGTCGCAAGGGCAGGCGACGGCGCTGCCTTCGCCATAGGCTGCATTGATATCTGCCGCGACTTTGTCGGCCTGTGCAAGGTTCACGTCGAGCAACGCGACGCGCGCGCCTAGTCGGGCGAGTTCATGCGCCGTCGCCTCACCCAGACCGGAGCCGCCGCCGGTGACGAGTGCTGTTTGTCCTTGTATTTTCATGTCGCACTTTCCGGATTTTCAAGCAGCAGTGCAATGCCTTGGCCGCCGCCAATACAGGCCGACGCAATGCCCCAGCGTTTGTTAGCGCGTTGGAGTTCACGTGCCAACGTGATGGTCAAGCGCACACCGGTGGTGGCCAGCGGGTGACCCAGCGCGATGGCACCGCCATTGACGTTGAGCAGACTCAAGTCCAAGCCTAATTCGCGACCCACAGCGAGCGTCTGCGCGCCCTGGGCTTCATTGATTTCAAAACGACCAATTTGATCCAGCCTCAAGCCGGCGCGTTCCAGCAGCAGACGAATGGCCGGAGCCGGGCCAATGCCCATGATCTCTGGCGGCACGCCGACAACGGCAGCCGCCACCACACGCGCCATCGGTTTTTTGCCGTGTGTTTTGGCATAGCGACCCGACGCCACCACAGCGGCTGCAGCCGCGTCGACCAGCGCCGCGCTGTTGCCGCCTGTTTGAACGCCACCTTCGTAGACGGAGCGCAGCTTGGCCAGCACGTCGGCGGGCGAAATGCGGGCATGCGTGTCTTGTGCGACTTCGGTGATTTTTCCTTGCAGCTTGATGCCGCGGGATTGGTACCCCTCGAGCTCGAATTTTTCGGTGATCACCGGGACGATCTCACCCGCATGAAAACCGGCTTGCTGCGCCGCCACCGCTTTGGCAAACGAGGCCGAGGCAAATTCGTCGACCTGCTCTCGGCTGATGCTGTATTTTTTAGCCAGGTTCTCGGCCGTCTGGATCATGTTGATGCCGGCCGCCGGGTCCTTCAAGGCTTCCCACATGTAGTCCTTGAAGTCCACCGGAGCGCCCAATTTGAAGCCCGTGCGGTGACTGAAAGCAGCAATCGGGTTGCGCGTCATGCTTTCGGTGCCGACCACCAATGCCGCTTCGCACGCGCCACTTTGAATGCTCTCGCCGGCTTGGCGAAACAACTCAAACCCGGTGCCGCAAATGCGCTGCGCCATGAGGGCGGGCACCTCGACGGGCACGCCGGCGTACAAACCAATATGGCGCGGTAAAAAGAATTGGTCAAAGTCGCCAGGGGCCATGTTGCCCGCAATCACCGCGCCGATGTGCCCCCCCGGAACACCACTGCGCGCCAACACGGCACGCGCCGCCTTGATGCCCAGATCGGTCGGCGAAATATGGCCGAGTGCGCCGCAGTAATCGACCATCGGCGTGCGCACGCCGTCGAGCATCCAGACGTCGTCGAAGTGGGAGAAGAAACCTTTGCTTGATGTCATTGCGTTTTAGCTTTCAAGCCGTGATGGGTTTCAGAATGACGTGCAGTTTGTCCGCATGCAAAGCGTCCACAGTGTCGGCACGGTGCGTCAGTACGGCGCGCTGGTTGATGGAGCCCTTGTCCGTGACCTCGCTGCGATCGATGGTCGGCGGCTCAGCCAGCAGACACATGCGGGCAATGCGACTGGCGCTGCCGGTGGCGCTCAAAGCCAGTTGGTTGATGATTTTTTGGAACTGCGCGTTGACGGGCGCGCTGGCCAGCACATCGGCCATCGGCACCGAGGCGTCCAGACCGCTCAAGGTCCGAACCGCCTGCGTTGGAAACACCATGGCGCCAACTTCCTTGAGGTTGATGCCGGTCAGCACGACGTCTTGGATGTAGGGCGCACCCGCCGCGATGATCTTGGCGCGCAGCGGACCGACGCTGACGAATGTGCCCGTGGCCAGCTTGAAGTCTTCGGCGATCCGGCCATCGAACTTCAAGCCTTGGTGGATGTCGGTTTCATCGATCCACTTGACCGCATCACCCGAGCAAAAGTAGCCTTCTTCGTCGAAGTTCGCTGCCGTCTCGTCAGGCGCGCGCCAGTAACCCGGTGTGATGTTGGGGCCGCGGTAGCGCACTTCCGTCTTCCCATCCATGTCAACCAATTTGAGCTCCATGCCCGGTGTTGGCACACCCAAGTCGCCTGCCTTGACGTTGGGGTTGGTGACAAAAATCGCAAACGGCCCCGACTCCGTCATGCCCAATCCGGTGGCCATCACGATGCGCTCTCCGATTTCTTTTTCCTGGGATTCGTACAAGCCATCCCAAATAGGTTGTGCCAGCGCAGCCCCCGAATAAAAGAACATTTTCACGCGTGACAAAAGTTTGCTGCGCAATGCAGCATCGGTCTTCATCGCGTTGGAGATGGCCTCAAAACCGGTGGGCACATTGAAGTAAACCGTGGGGGCGATGTCACGCAAGTTACGCAAGGTCTCGGCCATCAAGGCGGGGGTTGGCTTGCCGTCGTCGATGTACAGCGTACCGCCGTTGTAAATCACCATGCCAAAATTGTGGTTGCCACCGAAGGTATGGTTCCATGGCAACCAGTCCACCAACACCAATGGCTGCTCGGCCAGCACGGGCATGCTTTGAATCATTTGCTGCTGGTTGGCGCACCACATGCGCTGGGTGTTGATCACCGCCTTCGGCATTTTGGTAGAGCCGCTGGTGAAGAGAAACTTGGTGATCGTGTCGGGTCCCGTGGCCGCCATCGCGGCGTCCACCGCAGGCGTCGCCACCGTGTCCAGCAGTGATTGAAACGAGGTACTGGCCCGATCGCTCAACTCACCGTGCATCAAAATAACGTCTGTCTCTGCGCCAACGGTCGCCGTGATGGCTTTGGCATAGCGAGTGGCATCCGCTGCAAACACCAAACCGGGGGTGACTGTCTTCAGAACATGGCGCAGTTTGTCGTAGTCCTGGCTGACCAGCGAATAAGGCGGAGAAGTGGGGACAAACGGCACACCCGCCACCAGACAACCCAATGACAGCAGCGCATGCTCCAGGTCGTTTTCAGACAGAATCGCCACCGGCCGCTCAGCGCTCAGCCCTCGGTCGATCAGGGCTTGGGCGATGCTGCGGGCACTGGCCCAAGCTTGTGCATAACTGATCTCTTGCCATTCACCGCTGCCGCCGCCCGCGAGCTTTTCGCGGCGAGCGATAAAGACACGATCCGGCGCGGTCTCTGCCCAATGCTGCAGACGATCTGTCATCCGTACCGGGTAATCCGCCAGTGCCTGATCGGCTTTCAAGTAATGTACGCCAGGCACAGCGTCCCGCAGGTTGACGCGGGTGACGCCAAAAGTCATCGGGCGAAATGTAGGAGCTTTCATGGTCTTGTCTCTGGTGTGTCCGTTGGCATTTAAGCTTTTTTGACCTTGTCGGCGCGGCCTTCCAGAAACGCACGAACACGCTCTTTGGCCTCTGGTGCACTCTGGGCAATCGCCGCCATCATGGCCTCGGTCATGAAGCCTTGATCCGCCGGCTGCTCCGCAATACGCGGCAGCACATGGGTCAGCGCGTAGTTGGTCAGCGGTGCGTTGGTGGCAATGCGCACGGCCAGCGCATAGGCCTTCTCAAAAGCTGTTCCTTGCGGCACCAGGTACTGGGCCAGACCGATGCGCTCACCGTCTTGCGCGTTGAAGACACGGCCGGTCATCATCATGTCGGTCATGCGTGCCGCGCCAATCAGGCGCGGAATGCGCACCGAGCCGCCCCCGCCCACAAATATGCCACGCGAGCCTTCGGGCAGCGCATAAAAAGTAGTTTCATCGGCGACACGGATATGGCAAGCGCTGGCCAACTCAAGACCGCCGCCGATCACAGCGCCGTGCAAAGCGGCAATGACCGGCACGGGACCATACTGAACACGCTCTAGCGCAGCGTGCCACATGCGGGAGTGATGCAAGCCTTGGCCCGCATCCCGATCTTGAAGCTCACTCAAATCAAGACCGGCACAAAAGTGTTCACCCTCGCCATCAATGACGGCAGCACGGACGCTGGCGGGCATATTTTCAAACAGGTCGCGCAATGCCAGAATGAGGGCATCGTTCAAGGCATTACGCTTGACCACGCGGCTCAAGCGGATCACGGCGACTTCTTTTTGTTCGCCACACAGTTCGAATTGAATGTCTTTTATGCTCATGGTGTTAAATCTTTCTGCGCTGAATTATGGTTATAAGATATAACTAACTCAAGAGGCTTTTCACCCCGATTGATCAGTGTTTACCCTAGGCCTCGAACCACTCACCAACCCCACTTCAGGCATTTTTATGGACCATCAAAACCTCATCGCCATTGATATTCACACCCACGCTGAAGTGAGTTGCTGGAATCCGTTTGACAACTACGGCGAGGAATTTGACCGCGCCGCTGACAAGTACTTTCGAAACAGTCGCCGCCCGACAATTGCCGAAACCATTGCCTATTACCGCGAGCGAAAAATTGGTCTGGTGATGTTCACGGTCGACGCTGAATCACAGATGGGACGGCAGCGCATACCGAACGAAGAAATCGCCGAGGCGGCCAAGGCCAACGCCGACATGATGGTGGCCTTCGCCAGCATCGATCCGCACAAAGGCAAGATGGGTGCGCGTGAGGCGCGGCGCCTGATTGAAGAGTTTGGCATCAAGGGCTTCAAGTTTCACCCCACGGTGCAGGGCTACCACCCTTACGACCGCATGGCCTGGCCCATTTACGAGGTGATCAACGAGTACAAATTACCGGCTATTTTTCACACCGGTCACAGCGGCATTGGCAGTGGCATGCGCTGCGGCGGCGGGCTTCGCTTGGAGTACAGCAACCCCATGCACCTGGACGACGTCGCGATTGATTTTCCGGACATGCAAATCGTCATGGCCCACCCCAGTTTTCCATGGCAAGACGAAGCGCTCAGCGTAGCCACCCACAAACCCAACGTTTGGATTGACCTGAGTGGCTGGAGCCCCAAGTACTTTCCGAAGCAGTTGGTGCAATACGCCAACACACTGCTCAAAGACCGCATTCTTTTTGGCAGTGACTACCCGCTGATCACGCCCGATCGCTGGATGAAAGAGTTTCAAGAAGCCGGCTTCAAACCCGAGGTGATGCCCGGCATTTTGAAAGACAACGCGGTTCGTTTGTTGGGACTTTCTTAGACCATGATGTTTCAAAAAATTGCCATCTACGGCGCGGGCGCTATCGGCGGCTGGATAGGCGCACGCTTGGCGCAACAGCCCGGCGTTGCGCTGTCTATCGTGGCGCGTGGTGCGACCTTCGCCGCGCTGAAGGCCTCTGGTTTGCGCTTGCACATGTCAGGCGCTTTGACCTCGCACAGCGCGCTAACCGCCAGCCAAAATCCGACTGATTTAGGCGTGCAAGATTTGGTCGTTGTGGCCGTCAAGGCGCCGAATCTCGCGGATGTCGCAGCGCATATCGCCCCACTGCTAGGGCCGAAGACGGTGGTGCTGACGGCGATGAACGGCGTGCCGTGGTGGTTCTTGCAAGGCTTTGGCGGTGCACACGCCAACACCCCGCTGTCCAGCGTGGACCCGCAGGGTCGCATCGCCCAAGCCATTCCCGCCAACCATGTCATCGGCTGTGTGGTGCACGCCAGTTGCTCTCTGCGCAGTCCTGCCGAAGTACAGCACCACTTTGGCAACGGCCTGATCATTGGCGAGCCTTCCGGCCTGGTGTCTGAGCGCGTTCTAGCGTTACACGCCTTGCTGCAAAACGCCGGGTTCGTCACCACGCTGTCGGCGCAAATTCAAAAAGACACTTGGTACAAACTCTGGGGGAACATGACGGTCAATCCTGTCAGCGCTTTGACCGGTGCCACGACTGACAAAATTATGAATGACCCGTTGGTGTTGAACTTCATCTCGCGGGTGATGTTGGAGGCGAAATCCATCGGTGAAGCGATCGGAATTCCGATCAATCAACAACCGGAAGATCGGCATGCTGTCACGCGCCAGCTCGGTGCCTTCAAGACCTCGATGTTGCAAGACGTCGAGGCCAAGCGCGCCGTAGAGCTTGATGCGTTGGTCGGCGCCGTGAGAGAGTTAGGCCAGATCACCGGGGTCTCGACACCCTTCACCGATGCGCTTTTTGGCTTGGCACGATTGCAAATGCAAGGGCTGGGTTTGTACCCAACAACCTAGACCCAACTCAAGCTTAAACCCCTAAGAATCCAGCCAACGCAGAGCTCCCCGCCACCGCAGAGGCTGAACCCTGTAGCACCACCAGACCTTTTTGCAAAACAACAGCGCGGTCTGAATGGGTCAACACCTTGCGGTAGTCACGGTCAACGATCAAGGTGGCGATGCCGCTGGCACGGATCTGTCCAATCACGCGCCAGATGTCGGCCACGATCAACGGCGCCAGACCTTCGGTGGCTTCATCCAGAATGATGAGTTCCGGGTGCTGCATCAGCGCGCGGCCGATGGACAGCATTTGCTGCTCACCACCGGACAACTGCGCGCCAAGGTTGCTGAGCCGCTCTTGCAGCCGCGGAAAGGTGTCCAGCACCCGTTCTAACGACCAGTCGTTGCGTCCGTCGCGGCCAAGCCGGGCGGCCATCACCAAATTTTCTCGTACCGTGAGGTTGGGAAACACGCCGCGCCCCTCTGGGACGTAAGCCACGCCGAGTCGTGCCACCTCGTGCGGTTTGGCGCGCGAACAATCTTTGCCGAACAGTGTCAAATGACCCTCGCGTTGCATCACATGACCGAGCAGACTGCGAATCAATGTGCTTTTGCCCATGCCGTTGCGACCGAGCAGACCGATCGTTTCGCCGCGCCCGATCTGCAGATCAATGCCGTGCAGCACATGGCTGGAACCGTACCAGGCATGGATGCCGTCGGCGTCCAGTAAAAGGTCGGCAGAAGTCACAGAAACGTCGTCCGACATGGAAACTGCCGTGTTGAGGTTGCTCATGTCAATGCTCCCCGAGATAAGCGGCCTGCACCAGCGGATTGCTGCGTATGGCAGCCGGCGTGTCGGTCGCGATCACGCAGCCATTGACCATCACCGTGATGCAGTCAGCGATGCGAAAAATGGCGTCCATGTCGTGCTCGACCAGCAAAATAGCGTGACCTTGTTTGAGTTCAGCCAGCAAGGTCAGCATGCGTTCGGTCTCTTCGGCGCCCATCCCTGCCAGCGGTTCGTCGAGCAGCAGCACATCGGGCGCCGTGGCCAGACACATGGCGATTTCAAGCTGGCGTTTTTGTCCGTGCGAGAGCAGGCCGGCGGCGCGGTCAAGCAGTGGGTTCAAGCCACTGCGTTCCGCTGCGGCGTGCGCGGCCGCCAGGCTGGCTTCACAGCGCTGTGCGTCTTGCCAAAACAACCATGGCTTTTGGTTGCCCGCTTGGGCCGCCAGACGGCAGTTTTCAAGCACCGAGAAGCTCGGGTAAATCGTGTTGCGCTGGTAGCTGCGCCCCAGCCCGGCACGGGCGCGTCGCGGCTGAGTCCAGCCGGTCACGTCTTGACCCATCAACTCGACGCGGCCGCTGGATGGCGCGATTTCGCCCGACAAGATGTTGATGAGCGTGGACTTGCCAGCGCCATTGGTGCCGATGACGGCGTGCACACTCCCGCGCTCAAGGGTCAGCGACACTTTGTCGAGCGCCAGCAGCCCGCCCCAACGGCGGCTGATCTCCTGCCCGCGCAGCAAGACGTCGGGAACGGTTTCAGACGGCTTCATGGCGCGCTCCTTCCTCACCACGGCGGCCGGTCAGCCGTGCCTTGATTTGTCCTGGCAAACCGACCAGACCACGCGGCAAAAACACCACGCTGGCGATGATGGTCAGGCCCAAGCCCATGTTCCAATGCTTCGCAAAAGCGCCAAAAATCGCTTCGGATTTGAAAAATTCCTGCAGCAGTGCAAAGGCAAACGCGCCAATCAGTGCGCCGCGCAAGTCACCCAATCCACCCAAAATAATCATGATGAGCACGGCCCCCGAGAGGTGCCAGCTCATCATCTCGGGGTTCACATAACCGTCCTTGATGGCGAACAAAAATCCCGCCAGCCCGGCGATGCCGCCAGAGATCACAAAGGCTGCCAGTTTGTAGGGGTAGGTCGAAAAGCCGGTGGCCCGCATGCGCTGCTCGTTGACGCGGATTCCAGAGAGCGCCCGGCCAAAACGTGAGCGCAACAGCACCGCCAAAAAGCAGAATACGGCCACCAGCGTTGCCAGCGTGAAGCCGTACAACACCTGCGCATTGTCCAGATCAATCAGTGTGCCCAGCGTCGGTTTGACCATCAGGTAAATGCCATCGGTGCCGCCGCCCAAGGGCGTGTCATGGACCACGTAATACGCCATCTGCGCGAAAGCCAGCGTGACCATGATGAAGTAAACCCCTTTGGTCCGCAGCGACAGCGCACCCACCATCAACGCGTAAACACTGGCAGCCAGCACGCTGGCCGGCAGCAACCAAGCCAACGAAGACGCGTCGATCGGCGAAGCCAGCAACACCGCCGCGTACGCGCCAATGCCAAAGAACGCGGCATGGCCAAAACACACCAGCCCGGTGGTGCCGACCAGCAGCTCCAGGCTGAGCGCAAAGACCGCGAAGATCATGATCTTGGTGACGAGGTCAATGCCATAACTTCCGCTGACCAGCGGGTAAAGCGCCAACGCCACAAAGGACGCGAGGGCAAACAAATTTTTTGAATTGAACATCGCTCAGCCCGCCTTGAAAAGTCCGTCCGGCTTCCACAGCAGGATCAAGGCCATCAACACATACACCAGCACACCGGCTGCTTCCGGAAGCAGCACCTTGCCGAAGGTGTCGACCACGCCAATCAAGAGCGACGCCAACAGCGCACCGCGGATGGAGCCGATGCCGCCGATGACGACCACCACAAAACAGATGATGAGCACACTGTTGCCCATGCCCGGGTAAACCGACGACACCGGCGCTGCCACCATGCCGGCCAACACGGCAATCGCCATGCCGGCGGCAAACACCACGCGGTATAAAAATTTAATATCAATCCCAAGCGACTGCACCATCTCGCGGTTCGTGCTGCCGGCACGGATCATCATGCCCAAGCGTGTGCGCGTGAAGACGAGGTACATGCCGAGCGCCAACACCAAACAGACCGCCGACACAAACAGGCGGTACACCGGGTAGGTCATCACGTCGCCCAAGGCCAGCGTTCCAGACAACATGGACGGCACATCGACGCCATGCACGTCATCGCCCACCAACATACTGCGCAACTCTTCAAACACCAGAATCAGACCGTAGGTCATGAGCACCTGCTGCAGGTGTTCGCGATCGTACAAGAAGCTGTAAAAAGCCCACTCCAGCAAATAGCCCAAAATCACGGCCAGCACCAGCCCGACGAACAGGGTGGCAAAAAATCCGCCGCCAAACGTCATCGCCACGAACGGTGCCAACGCGTACGCCATGTAGGCACCGATCATGTAGAAACTGCCGTGCGCCAAGTTGATGACGCCCATGATCCCGAAGATCAACGTCAGGCCCGAGGCCACCAAAAACAGCAGCAAGCCGTATTGCAATGCGTTCAAGCACTGGATCAAAAAAATGGACAAATCCATGAACAAAACCTCTGGGCAGAGCAACGCCCGCCGACCCTCAAAAAACGGTCGGCGGGCGCGCTCGTTGGACGGATGCTTAAACGCTAGTGCAGATCAAAGACGGCAGCCACGACCGGGGTCCGACAGACCTTTGCTGGCAATGCCAATCACTTTGTTTTCTTTGCCGGACACTTGGCGCAAGTAGAAATCTTGCACCGGGTTGTTCGACTTGGAAATGGTGAAGGGGCCGCGTGGGCTGTCAATTTTCGCTTTGTGCAGGGCTGCCGCAAATTCAACTTTCTTGCTCACGTCGCCTTTGACTGCAGCCAAGCCGATGCCGAGCATTTGTCCCGCGTCATAACCTTGCACGGCGTAGACGTCGGGTTGCATTTTGTAGGCCTTGGCGTAACTCAGGCGAAAAACGTTGTCGCGCGGCGTGCCGAGACTGTCGGCATAGTGCAGCGCGGTCAGCAGGCCGTCGGCGTCGGCGCCTTGAGCTTCCAACGTGCCGTCGGTCAGGAAACCGGAGCCGTACAACGGAATGGTTTTCTTCAAACCCGCCGCCGCATAATCCTTGACGAATTTCACCGCGCCACCGCCGGCAAAGAAGGTGAAAACCGCATCCGGCTTGGTGGCGGCGATGTCGGTCAGCAAGGATTGAAACTCGACGTTCGGGAAAGGCAGGCTGAGTTCTTTGACGACTTTGCCGCCGCCCTTTTCAAAGGCTTCCTTGAAGCCTTTGACGGACTCGTCCCCAGCGGCGTATTTCCAAGTGATGGTGACGACTTTTTGATGGCCTTTTTTGGCGACGACTTCGCCCATGGCGTAACCTGGTTGCCAGTTTGAAAAAGAGCTGCGGAAAATATTGATGGCGCACATCGGGCCCGTCACGGCGTCAGCGCCAGCGTTGGGCACGATCAACAAAGTGCCGCTGTCTTTGGCAACCTTGGCCATGGCCATGGCGACGCCTGAATGCACAGTGCCGATCAGCACGTCAACGTTGTCACGCTTGACCAGCTTGTTGACGTTGTCTGTCGCCTTGGACGGGTCCGACTCATCGTCCACCTTGAAGAACTCAATCTCACGGCCACCCAGCTTGCCGCCGTTTTCGGCCACGTACAGGCGAAAACCATTTTCAATCGCCGTGCCCAGCGATGCAAAGGTGCCGGTGTAAGGCAGCATCAGGCCAACCTTGAGCTTGGCGGGGGCCTGCGCCAGTGCTGTGCCGGCACTGGCCAGCAGACTGAGAGCAGCGAGCGCTGCGACAAGTGGGCGGCGGGTCATGCGGTTTTGTGTCATGTTGTCTCCTTCGGGTGGTTTGTCAGTTAACAGGGTGATTAAAAAGCGTGCTGTTTGAAAAAACGTTCCATGCGCGAGGTCAACAGCGCTGGCTGATCTCGGTGCGGGGAATGTCCGCATTCTGCCATTTCCAGTAACTCGGTCTGCGGCACGACTTTGGCAATACCGCGAATTTGCGCCAGTGTGCCGTACTCATCGTCGAGGCCCTGCACCGCCAGCAAGGGGCAAGCGATCGTGGCGATATCTTTTTCGATCGACCACAGCCGGAAAGCCGGATTCAACCAACTGTTGTTCCAGCCCCAAAAGGCAGAGTCAGGGTTGGCATGGTGGCGCCCCAAGCGCTGCCGTAAATCGGTGTCAAGATAGGCCGTGCGGGCCTTGGCAATGCTGCTGACCGAGATGTCTTCCACCATGATGTGAGGCGCCAACACCACGGCGCCCGCCACCCGATCCGGAAAGCGCGCAGCGTAGAGCAAAGCGATCGAGCCACCGTCGCTGTGCCCCAGCAAGCAAGGCGGGTTGGCAGCGGTGTCCACGCCCAAGGCCAGCAGCAAGGCCGGCAACACTTCATGCGCCTGGCGGTGCATGAAGTCTGGTCCCCAAACTTCGTCCGTCGCGCGTGGCGTCGACTGGCCGTAGCCGGGCCGCGAATAGACCAAGCCGCGGCAGCCCAGTGCACGGCACAGCGTCTGCGGAAAATCACGCCACATCGAGATAGAGCCCAGCCCTTCGTGCAAAAAAACCAGCAACGCCGCGTCGGCATTTGCATCGGCATTTTCTTCGCACAGCCATTGGTATTCGATGCGCACGGCCCGTCCGGCCCAATCGACCTCGGCCATCAATGCCTGCTGATTAACCCGGTCATCAAAGCTTTGCATCATGCGGAGGACTTGTCCATTTCGCGCAGTTTGAAGCGCTGAATCTTGCCGGTCGCGGTCTTTGGCAGCTCGGGTATAAATTCGATGACACGCGGGTATTTGTAAGGCGCCAAGCGTTCTTTCACGAAGGCCTTGAGTTCGTCAGCCGTGGCCGTTTGCCCCGACTTGAGGACCACATAGGCCTTGGTCTTGGTCAGCCCGTCGGTGTCCGTCATACCGATCACGGCGGC
>CANFJF010000019.1 GCA_947447355.1 Comamonadaceae bacterium | reverse complement strand
GCAGAAGTGGCGAAAGTCAGTGCTGAAGTCACCGATGGCGCCATCGACAAAACACTGGATATCCTACGCAAGCAGCGCCGTACTTTTGCCCAGCGCGCGATGGATGTTGCCGCGCAAGATAACGACCGCGTGACGATTGATTTTGAAGGCAAGATCGAGGGTGAAACCTTCCCCGGCGGCAAAGCAGAAGCCTTCCAGTTCCTGGTCGGCGAAGGCCAGATGCTGAAAGAATTTGAAGACGCTGTGCGCGGCATGAAGTCTGGTGAAAGCAAGACCTTCCCGTTGAGCTTTCCGGCCGATTACCATGGCAAAGATGTGGCTGGAAAGCAGGCTGACTTCATGGTCACCGTTAAGAAAATCGAAGCCGCTCATCTGCCAGAGATCAACGAAGCCTTGTCCAAGTCACTCGGCATTGCTGATGAAACGGTTGAAGGCCTGCGTACTGATATCCGCAAAAACTTGGAGCGTGAAGTCAAATTCCGGCTGCTGGCCCGTAACAAAAACGCTGTCATGGACGCTTTGTTGGCCAACGCAAAACTCGACTTGCCGAAGGCCAGCGTTCAAGCTGAACTCGATCGCATGATTGAAGGTGCCCGTGCCGATTTGAAGCAACGCGGTATCAAAGATGCCGACAAAGCCCCGATCCCTGACGACATCTTCCGCCCACAAGCTGAAAAGCGTGTACGTTTGGGTCTGGTGGTGGCTGAACTGGTTCGTTCCAACGAATTGCAAGCCAAGCCTGAGCAGCTCAAGGCGCACATTGAAGAACTCGCTGGCAGCTACGAAAAGCCGCAAGATGTGGTGCGTTGGTACCTGAGCGACAACAGCCGCATGGCTGAAGTCGAAGCCGTGGTGATTGAGAACAATGTCACCGACTTCGTGCTGACCAAGGCAAAGATCACTGAAAAAGCCATTTCATTCGACGAGTTGATGGCACAAAACTGACCTGAGACACGAGTCTTTGTCGAATCTGGGGCTTGTGCTTGACGGTACAAGCCCCAGATTGATTTTAGGTACAGTACAAATATCTTTGGAGAAAAACACAATGGTTGCAAATTACAGTTACGGCGGTTCTTACTCGGGCGCACAAGGCCTTGGCATGGTGCCTATGGTCATTGAGCAGTCGGGTCGCGGCGAACGCTCTTACGATATTTATTCGCGTCTGCTCAAAGAGCGCGTGATTTTTTTGGTTGGCCCGGTCAATGACCAGACCGCTAACTTGGTGGTGGCGCAGTTGCTGTTTCTGGAAAGCGAAAATCCAGACAAAGACATCTCCTTCTACATCAACTCCCCTGGTGGTTCGGTCACGGCCGGCATGGCGATTTACGACACCATGCAGTTCATCAAGCCCGATGTCTCGACGCTGTGCGTCGGCATGGCGGCCAGCATGGGTGCGTTTTTGTTGTCGGCAGGTGCCAAGGGCAAGCGTTTTTCTTTGCCAAACTCACGCGTCATGATTCACCAGCCATCAGGCGGTGCGCAAGGCCAGGCGACGGACATTGAAATTCACGCCCGCGACATCCTGAAAACCCGCGATCAGTTGAATCGTATTTTGGCGAGCAACACCGGACAAACGGTTGAGCGCATTGAGCGTGACACTGAGCGTGACTATTTCATGTTTGCCGACGACGCCAAAGAGTACGGTTTGATCGACGAAGTCATCGCCAAGCGGCCTTAAAAAAGCAGCTTGCGCTAGGCTCTGCAGCGGCGTTTTCTGTAACAGAAAACGCCGTTTTTGTTTGGTTATCATTGGATAACAGTTCTTAAGATACCGTCCTTCCAAGGACACGCGAAAAGGCACCCGCAATGGCCGAGAAAAAAGGCACCACCAGCGAAAAAACGCTCTACTGCTCCTTCTGTGGCAAAAGCCAGCACGAGGTGAAGAAGCTCATCGCCGGCCCGTCTGTGTTTGTCTGTGACGAATGCATTGACCTCTGCAATGAAATCATCCGTGACGAGTTGCCCGCAGGAACCGAGTCCGGTGATGCGCGCAGTGATTTACCAACGCCAGCAGAAATCAAAGCGACACTGGACGGTTACGTTATTGGCCAAGAGCCGGCCAAGCGCATCTTGGCGGTGGCGGTTTACAACCACTACAAGCGACTGCGCCACAAAGACAAAGCCAAAAAGGACGATGTCGAGCTGACCAAAAGCAACATTTTGCTGGTCGGTCCGACGGGCTCTGGCAAGACTCTGCTGGCGCAAACCTTGGCGCGCACTCTCAACGTTCCGTTTGTGATGGCTGACGCCACCACTTTGACGGAAGCCGGCTACGTCGGCGAAGACGTTGAGAACATCATTCAGAAGCTGCTGCAAAGCTGCAACTATGAAGTTGAACGTGCGCAACAGGGCATTGTTTACATCGACGAGATCGATAAGATCACGCGTAAGTCTGACAACCCGTCCATCACCCGTGACGTGTCGGGTGAGGGCGTGCAGCAGGCGCTGCTCAAGCTGATCGAAGGCACGATGGCGTCCGTGCCACCACAAGGCGGCCGCAAGCACCCGAATCAAGATTTCTTGCAGGTCGACACCACCAATATTTTGTTCATTTGCGGTGGTGCATTTTCAGGGCTTGAGAAAGTCATTGAAAGCCGAACCGAAACCTCTGGCATTGGTTTTGGCGCCTCCGTCAAAAGCAAGAAAACCCGCAGCCTGACCGAAGCCTTCAAAGACGTTGAGCCTGAAGATCTGATCAAGTTCGGCCTGATTCCTGAGCTGGTCGGCCGTATGCCGGTCGTCGCCACGCTGGCCGAGCTGACTGAAGATGCGCTGGTGAAAATTCTGACGGAGCCTAAAAACGCGGTTGCCAAACAGTTCAGCAAGTTGCTGTCAATGGAAGGTGTTGAGCTGGAGATTCGCCCATCAGCACTGAAGGCCATTGCCCGCAAGGCGCTGGCTCGCAAGACCGGTGCGAGGGGTCTGCGCTCTATCTTGGAGCAATCGCTGATTGACACCATGTACGAGTTGCCGAACATCAGCAATGTCGAAAAAGTGGTGGTTGACGAGTCGACGATTGATGAGAACAAGCCGCCTTTGCTGGTTTACCGCGAGGCAGCCAAAAAGGCCTGAAGTTGTGGCGGGGCCGGATTTCACGCTTGAAATGCCGGTTTAACCCCCCAAGTCTTCCAGATGTATCTTGCTTCCGGATGAGAATCCTCTCCGGCAGCTAACGTGAAAGGTTTATATGTCCGGTCAAACTTCATTGCCGTCGCTCCCGATTGACTTGCCATTGTTGCCACTGCGCGACGTGGTGGTTTTCCCGCACATGGTCATTCCTTTGTTTGTCGGTCGGCCAAAGAGCATCAAAGCGCTCGAGTCCGCCATGGAGTCGGAGCGTCGCATCATGCTGGTGGCCCAAAAAGCCGCAGCCAAAGATGAGCCGTCTGCTGAAGACATGTTTGACGTGGGTTGCGTAGCGACCATTCTGCAAATGCTAAAACTGCCAGATGGCACGGTCAAGGTGCTGGTCGAAGGCCAGCAACGCGCCAAGGTCAACTCTATTGTGGATGGCGAGCATCATTTCACCAGCAATGTCACGCCGGTTGAGCCCGAAGTGGCTTTGCCGGGCGATAAGACCAGCGAAGTCGAAGCGCTGCGCCGAGCCGTGATGCAGCAGTTTGACCACTACGTCAAACTCAACAAGAAAATTCCGCCTGAGATTCTGACTTCGATCTCCAGTATTGACGATGCCGGCCGCTTGGCCGACACCATTGCGGCGCACTTGCCACTCAAGCTTGACGCCAAGCAGGTCATCCTTGATTTGAGCAATATCAAAGCACGCCTCGAAAACCTTTATGAGCAGGTCGAGCGTGAGGTCGACATTTTGAACGTTGACAAGAAAATCCGTGGCCGCGTGAAGCGCCAGATGGAAAAAAATCAGCGTGACTTTTATCTGAACGAACAAGTCAAGGCAATCCAGAAGGAACTTGGCGAAGGCGAAGACGGCGCTGACATTGACGAGATCGAAAAGAAGATCAAGGCCGCCAAGATGCCGCAGGAAGCACGCAAAAAGGCTGAGGGCGAGTTGAAAAAACTCAAGCTCATGTCACCCATGTCGGCCGAAGCGACTGTGGTGCGGAGCTACATTGACGTGCTCACGGGATTGCCTTGGAGCAAGAAAACCAAGATCAAGCACGACCTGAAAAACGCTGAAGACGTGCTTAACGAAGACCACTTCGGCTTGGAAAAAGTCAAAGACCGCATCGTTGAGTACCTCGCAGTTCAGCAACGCGTCGACAAACTGAAGGCGCCGATTTTGTGCCTGGTCGGCCCACCCGGTGTCGGCAAGACATCGCTCGGCCAATCGATTGCCAAAGCCACGGGCCGTAAATACGTGCGCATGGCGCTGGGCGGTATGCGCGACGAAGCCGAGATACGGGGTCACCGTCGTACCTACATTGGCGCTTTACCTGGCAAGGTGCTGCAAAGCCTGACCAAGGCCGGCACGCGCAATCCACTCTTCTTGCTCGACGAAATCGACAAGCTCGGCACTGACTTCCGCGGGGACCCTTCAAGCGCCTTGCTGGAAGTGCTGGACCCGGAGCAAAACCACACCTTTGGGGATCATTACGTTGAAGTCGACTTCGATCTGAGCGATGTGATGTTTGTCGCGACCTCGAACTCGATGAACATTCCATCGGCCTTGTTGGACCGCATGGAAGTAATTCGCCTCTCGGGCTACACCGAAGACGAAAAAACCAGCATCGCCATGCGTTATTTGCTGCCCAAGCAATTGAAGAACAACGGCGTCAAAGAAAGCGAACTCGATATCTCCGAGCCAGCCGTGCGAGACATCGTGCGCTACTACACCCGTGAGGCGGGCGTGCGTTCGCTTGAGCGTGAATTGTCGAAAATTTGCCGAAAGACCGTCAAAGGTATTCAGCTCAAAACGATGCAGCCCAAAGTGCTGGTCACGCCAGACAATCTGAATGATTTTTTGGGTGTGCGCAAGTTCAGCTACGGGCGTGCTGAAGAGCAAAACCAGATTGGCCAAGTCGTCGGTTTGGCGTGGACTGAAGTCGGCGGCGACCTGCTGACGATTGAAGCCGCCATCATGCCCGGCAAGGGCGTGATCACGCGCACGGGCTCTCTGGGTGACGTGATGAAAGAATCCGTTGAGGCTGCCCGTACGGTGGTGCGCAGCCGTTCACGCATGCTGGGCATCCGTGACGATATGTTTGAAAAGCGTGACATTCACATTCACGTGCCGGATGGCGCCACACCCAAAGACGGCCCGAGCGCGGGTGCGGCGATGACTACGGCCTTTGTCTCGGCGTTGACCGGCATCCCCGTGCGTGGTGACGTCGCCATGACGGGTGAGATCACGCTGCGCGGTGAAGTGACTGCCATCGGTGGACTGAAGGAAAAGCTGTTGGCTGCATTGCGCGGCGGCATCAAGACCGTGTTGATCCCCGAAGAGAACGCCAAAGACCTGCAAGAAATCCCAGACAACGTCAAAAGTGGTCTGGAAATCATTCCGGTCAAATGGATTGACCAGGTTTTGGCTGTGGCGCTTGAACGCATGCCGGTGCCTTTGTCCGACGAAGAGGTGGCTTCGGCCGCTGCAGCCATCGCAGCTTCAGCCGCTGCTGTGACAGCGCAGGCCGGCGCCATCAAACACTGATTGACTCATTAGAAAGTTTTTTGTTCGGCTCTCAAAGCAGTGAAAAAACCAAGCTATAATTCGATCTGAAACGCGGGAGTAGCTCAGTTGGTAGAGCGCAACCTTGCCAAGGTTGAGGTCGAGAGTTCGAGACTCTTCTCCCGCTCCAAATTAAAAGGGCAGCACTTCAAAATGCTGTCCTTTTCTATTCGGAAGGCGTATAACATTTCGTTGTTAAAACGGCGCGATAGCAAATCGGTTATGCACTGGATTGCAAATCCAGTTAGCCCGGTTCGACTCCGGGTCGCGCCTCCACTCCATTGCGGGAGTAGCTCAGTTGGTAGAGCGCAACCTTGCCAAGGTTGAGGTCGAGAGTTCGAGACTCTTCTCCCGCTCCAGATTAGAAAGACAGCACCTCAAACTGCTGTCTTTTTTTCGTCTGTACGATCTTGAACACATCGCAAATTGATATGGAGTCGGGTCGATAAAGCATTAGACAAGCCAGTGGAATATCACTACGCTTTGCAACTTGTATCAAACGCTTAAATTAGTCGAAAGTCTGCCTCGTAAGGCAGGTGACCCAGTACCCAATAATTGCACCTGATTCAACGCGAAAAAGACCCACAAGCCAGAGATTGGAACGTAATTGATGAGCACGCCTGACATGATGACGCTGAAAAATCGCAGCCAACAAACCATGGCCCACAACATGACGTTGTTGGCCCATCACGAGCTCGATGGGTTCGGCGGAATGGGGGAGGGTATTGCAATGCAAGAAACCGACGACGGCCGACGGATTCTGTGGATGGCGCATGAGTCCGCACCTAAAAACTTCACCGGTGTCGATGTCACCGATCCGAAAACCCCACGTGTTGTCGTGCAGACCGAACTTCCGCACATGAAGGTGCGCTCGAACTCACTGGATGTCGTTGGCAATCTGATGGTTGTGGCCAACCAGACGCAAGACGTGGACATGAAGCCGGCAGGCTTTGATGTTTACGACATATCCATACCCGAACAACCCAAGTTCATTTCGCATTTTGATTGCTCCGGCCCGTACTCGCGGGGTGTGCACGCTGTTTGGTTTGTGGATGGCAAAACCGTGCACATTTCCTCCGGTGCGCATGACTTTCAGCCGCACAACCCTAAAGACGACCAGATCTACCGGATTGTGGATATTTCCAATCCGAGCAAACCGGTCGAGACAGGTCGCTGGTGGTATCCGGGTACGCGCGTTGGTGACACAGATCCGCAGCCACCAAGGTTGCCGGCACAATTCGACACCGGCTTTCGGGCACACAACACCAATGTCTTTCCCCAGCGGCCAGACCGTGCTTACGTGGGCTATATCGACGGGGGTGCGATCGTTCTGGATATCTCTAATCCAGAGGATATCCAGATGGTGTCGCATTGGAATCACTCGCCGCCCTTCAACGGCTTCACGCACACGGTGCTGCCCTTGTTTGATCGTGGACTGTGGGTCGTCAGCGACGAGTGCGTGCAAGACGATGGCAAAGATTGGCCTAAGTTGGTCTGGATGGTGGACGCCCGTTCTGATGCGAACCCGGTGCCTATTTCGACCTTTCCCGCGCCGCCTTACGATGCCTTCGCCAAAAGAGGCGGGCGCTTCGGTGCGCACAACCTGCATGAGAATTTGCCACTGCCGGTGTCATTCAAATCAGACACCTTGATCATCGGGACTTTTTTCAACGCCGGTGTTCGCGTCTATGACACGACCAACCCGTATCAAGTGGAAGAAGTCGCTTATTTCGTGCCGGGCACACCACGACTCGCTCCTGCTGGCGCCATTCAGCTCAACGATGTGTTCGTCGATGACCGCCGCTTGGTTTACACGATTGACCGTTTCGGTGGCGGCCTGTACATCTTGGAAATGAACATCTGAATGCCAAGGCTTAGGACATGAAGCGAGATCCGTTGGCCGGCAAAATTCCGGTCACGCTCATCACCGGATTTTTGGGCAGCGGCAAGACCACCTTGATCAGCCGATTGCTCCGGCACCCTGATATGGACCGTGTGGCTGTGGTGATCAACGAGATCGGTGAGATCGGCATCGACAACGACCTCGTCAAAATGTCTTCTGAAAATGTCAGCTTGCTGGCCAACGGTTGCCTGTGCTGCTCGGTTCGCACAGACTTGCAGGAAACCTTGCGGGCGCTGTTTGGTGAGAAACGCGCGGGTCAAATCCCAGATTTCGATCGGGTCATGATTGAAACCACCGGGCTTGCAGATCCGGCCCCCGTGATCCAGACCTTGGCCAGCGACACCATGCTTGGCGCGCACTACCGGCTCGATGGCGTTGTGACTTTGGTCGATGCAGCCAATGGGCTGGCGCAATTGGCAGAGAACCCCGAGCCCGAGCACCAGATCGCGTTGGCTGATCGGATCTTCATCACCAAGGACGACTTGGTGACTGAGAACACCCTCTCTGATTTGACGGCCGCAATCAGCGCCATCAACCCGCGCGGAGAGATTTGGCGGTGCAACATGGGAGACCTGCACCCCCGAGATTTGATTGGCCTCGGGCTGTCCAGTGCGCGTGCGGGTGACGACACCTTGCACTTCCTCGGTGAGCTCAAGCCGCAAGCAGACAGCCGGACACCGCGTGAGGCTTACTTGGGCAACCGGCTGCCTATGCGCCACGATCCAGCCGTCAAAACCTTGTCGCTGCGGTTTGATCAACCCTTCACTTGGGCCTCATTTTCTGCCGCCATGGAGTTGGTCATTTCGTTGCGCGGTCAAGATTTATTACGCGTCAAGGGCATTGTGAATGTGGAAGGAAACCCCGTGGTCGTTCAAGGCGTGGGCCATGTTTTTCACCCGCCATTGCCGTTGGATCGCTGGCCTAGCGCTGACCTGGGGTCGCGATTGGTCTTCATCACTCGCCGTATCGAGGCCTCGACCCTGCGCGCTCTGTTCAGAGCCGTGGAGCTGATGCAAGTTTGAGTCACATCATGCCCACTCGCAACCCGTTTTGGGGCTGCAAAAGAGGCATAATTCTCCGCAGCCCCGGTGGTGAAATCGGTAAACACAAGAGACTTAAAATCTCTCGATCGCAAGGTCTTACCAGTTCAAGTCTGGTCCGGGGCACCATCCTCACAATGCACTCCCACAAAAGGCTCTGTAAGACCTATGGGAGTGCATCTTTCAGCCAATTTACCTTTTAATGGACGTCAATCGAGACATCGCTTGAATCCATTGGCTGCGACTCTGTGGAACTAGTTGTCGTAACTCTTTGGCCACATAGAAGTTGGAGGATTTCGCTGATTTTCTTCCATCTCCTCGCGGACCTGCTCACGGGTGAGGCCCGGTCCGGTTGAGTTCGGTGGATGCTGGTCCAAGGGCCAACCATCGAAATCATTTGCTTGGATCTCTCCCGTCCGTTTCGCGTCCTCCAATTCCTGGCGAACTTGTTCGCGCGTAAGGCTTGGTCCCTTTGTCAATGGTGGATGCTGGTCCAAGGGCCAACCATCAAAATCATTGGCTTGGATCTCTCCCGTCCGTTTCGCGTCCTCCAACTCCTGGCGAACTTCGGCACGGGACTTCGGCATAGCCGGATCGGCAGCCAAGACTTGACCAGCAGACAAAGCGGCCATGGCTAAAGTCATGGCCGAAGCAAGCGTTGATAAATGTGCGTATTTCATGATGAATGTCCTTTCAAATTGACCGTCTCTTATGAAGACGGCAAATTTCACTTTCATGGCGGCTGAAAGATGCTTTTGTCGGAAATCAAGAGGCCCTTTTGTAGGTATTCGCCATCCGTCTAGTGCGTCTGATTGGATTTTTCCTGTCGTCAGTCCTTTCGAAATCCAACAACGGCGGTGAATTCAGCCCTTTTTTGTTCGACAATGAGAGTCAAACATAAAGCGCAGTCTGGGTTGTTAAATGGTTCACCCAACATCACGAAACCCGGCCAAGGCCGTTTGCATTTGAATGTCCAAGCCCGCGCGATGGCGGCCACATGGGGCTACAAATAGGGAAGATCAAATTTATGCCTCGTTACAACTCACCTTTTGAAATTCACGTACACGGCGAAGTGCCTTTGCGGGTCGAAGTCGGTTTTGAGCAGCTTCAGGAGGCACTCAAACCGCTTTGGAAATACGCTGGAGCCAAGTCCTTGGTTGACGGCGCTGCCAGTTCTTATGAAGAAGAACCTGGCATTCGGCTTGATACCCAAGCCCATTTGCTGCAGATGTGCTGGACTGTTTCAGGTGACGAGGACTTTCGTCAGGCGCTGGACGAGATGTGCATGGCCTTGAATGACCTTGCTGAAAGTGGCGCCCCCATCGAAGTCACGTTTTACGACGCCGACTTTGATGACGAAGATGAGGAAATGGACAACGCTGGGGACGCTCGTGATGACTTCGCGATGTACTTTGTTGGCCCGACCCCGGCGGCCATCATGCAGGTGCAACGCGATTTGTTGGTGCAAGACACTATCAGCTTGATGGAGCGTCACTTTGACGCTTCTGAGTTGGGCGAAGTGGTTGCCGCGGTGGACAAGCTCTTTGAGCATCGCTTTAATTCGCTTGTCAACTCGATGCAGTTAGGCAAACCGCCACGCGGTCAGGGCGGGTCGCAGGGAGGGAGCGGCCATGGCGGCGGACGCAAACCGCGTCACTTGCACTGACGCGCTTTCAGTCCTCTGGCGCCAAGCCCAAACCTGCCAAATAAACGCCTAGGACTTGGTGACCAACCTGGACCAAATCAAAGGCTGCATTGTCGAGTAACCAGTTCTGGATCAAGCCGTCAATGAGGGCGTGCAGGCCCAAGGCGGCGGTTTCGGCTGGGACACGCAGAATTTTTGCCTGATTGAGCGCTGAGGCACTCAAGCCGTTTTCGATCTGCTCTAAAAAAGAATTACGAACTCGCAGGTGGCGCAAGCGTATCGCTTGCAATTCATCAATGTATTCAACTTTCAGGGTGGCCACTTCGAAGACTCGACGCGTTTGGGGGTCGGTCGCAATGCGCAGCAAGGCTTGGCGAATACTGCTGCGAATGTGAGCCAAAGGCGTGGCTTGCTCCTCGTGTGCCAAAAATTCCAAAGACGCCTCTAAGGGCAAGGTGACCCGGTCTACCATGGCGTTGAAGACATCGGCTTTGTCTTTGAAGTGCCAGTACACCGCGCCACGTGTGGTCCCGGACTGCCGGGCTATGTCCTGCAGTGAGGTGTGTGACACGCCTTTGGCCAAAAATAGTATCTCAGCCGCATCCAGCAGCCGATGGCGGGTGGCGAGAGCATCTTCTTTTGTACGACGTACCAACTATGGTCTTCCTGATGTTCGGGTTATTACTAACCTCTTAAATATACATTCACAAAGGAATGTAAACTGCCTTTTCTGTAAAATTTTGCGTTTGCATGGTTGTCATGCCCTGCTACAACGTCGTTTTTGACACTCCCATTCTTTGTTTTTCTGAGGAACCGCATGTCCTTTTCCAGCACATTTTTGTCTGATGTTTCCGTGGCCCCTTCTGCCAGACCCTTGTGGGTGGGTGGGCTATTCACGGTCGTTTTGTTGGCCGGTTGCGGACAGGGAAACAAAGACGCTGTTGCTGTAGCACCACCGCTGGCTCAAGTCGGGGTGGTCACGGTCGCCCTCGGCGATGTTGGTTTGATGACTGAATTGCCAGGTCGACTAGAAGCTTCGCGGGTCGCTCAGGTGCGGGCCCGTGCAGCAGGTATTTTGCAGAAGCGTTTGTTCAACGAGGGCAGCGATGTGAAAGCGGGTGAAGCTTTGTTCACCATTGACTCAGCCCCTTATGCGGCCGCCTACGCTAGCGCGCAAGCCTCCTTGGCGCGTGCACAGGCCAATTTGGAGCAGGCCACTTCGCTGGCTCAACGCTACCAGCCGCTGGTCAAGGCCAATGCGGTCAGCAAGCAGGAATTTGCCAATGCAGAGGCAGCGCAGAAGCAGGCCGAGGCCGATGTGGCGGTGGGTAAAGCGGCGGTGCAAACAGCCAAAATCACGCTTGATTACGCGTCCGTCACGGCGCCGATTTCAGGCCGCATCGGACGTGCACTGGTGACCGAGGGTGCGCTGGTCGGGCAGGGTGAGTTCACGCAACTGGCGGTGATCCAGCAGATCAATCCGATGTACATCAACTTCACCCAGTCCGCGGCAGAAGTATTGAAGCTGCGCAAGGCACTTGAAGCCGGCCAGCTCAAGCGGGCCAGTGGTGATGAAGCTGTCAAGGTGCGGCTGGTGCTGGAAGACGGCAGCGCTTACGCCCAAGCGGGCCGGTTGTTGTTTTCTGATTTGTCAGTCGATCAGGCCACAGGCCAGATCACGCTGCGGGCTGAAGTTCCTAACCCTAAGGGCTTGTTGTTGCCCGGTTTGTACGTGCGAGTGCGGTTGGAGCAGGCTCAGGCCAGCAATGCAATGCTATTGCCCCAACAGGCGGTTACCCGTTCGGCGCAAGGGGACACGGTCATGGTTGTCGCCGGCGATGGCAAAGTTGCACCGCGCAAGATCAAGGTGGGCGAATCGCAAGGCAATCGGTGGGTGATTTTGGACGGTCTGCAAGCCGGTGAGCAAGTGATGGTCGATGGCTTCCAGAAACTGCGTGGCCCCGCCCCAGTCAAGCCGGTGCCATGGACAGATAGCGCTGCTGCGCCAGCACCGGCAAAAGCCGCTTCTGCGGCCGCTACGCCAGCGGCTGCCTCCGCGGCCAAGAACTAAGGAGCGCGGTTAATGGCTAAGTTCTTTATCGACAGACCTATTTTTGCCTGGGTCATCGCGATCTTCATCGTTGTGCTGGGCGGCGTGGCCATCACGCAGCTGCCGATTGCGCAGTATCCACCGGTGGCACCCCCGGCCATCGTTATTTCCGCCACCTACCCGGGCGCCTCGGCGCGCACGCTGGAAGAAAGTGTGATCGGCGTTATCGAGCAGGAAATGAACGGGTCACCCGGTCTGATTTACATGGAATCAGTGACTCAGGCCGACGGTACGGGTCAGATCACCCTGAGTTTTGAAACCGGCACCAATGCCGATTTGGCCCAGGTCGACGTTCAAAACCGTTTGTCACGTGCAACGCCACGTTTACCGGCCGCTGTGACGCAGCAGGGCGTGAAGGTCGACAAATCACGCTCGAATTTCTTGCTTTTCACGATCTTGTCTTCTGATGACCCGGCGATGACGCCGGTTAAATTGGGCGACTATGCCTCGCGCTCAGTATTGCCGGAAATTCAGCGTATCCCAGGTGTGGGGCAGGCGCAGTTGTTCGGTACAGAGCAAGCCATGCGCATCTGGATCGATCCCTCCAAGTTGGTGGGTTTGAATTTGTCGATGACCGAAGTCAATGCGTCTATTCGAGCTCAAAACGCCCAAGTTCTGGCTGGCTCTATTGGCGCTCTCCCAAACATCAGTGGGCAAGAGATTGCTGCCACGGTGGTCGTGGACGGCCAGCTCACATCGGCTAACGCGTTCGGCAACATCGTGCTGCGTGCAAACTCAGACGGATCGACCGTCCGTTTGAAGGACGTCGCCAGGATTGAACTGGACGCCCAAAGCTATGCGACATCCGCCCGACTGAACGGCAGACCGTCCACCGGCATCGGCGTGCAGCTTTCGCCTACCGGCAATGCATTGGCAACCGCCGACGCAGTGCGCAAGCGTATGGGCGAATTGGCGCCGTTTTTTCCGCAAGGTGTGAAGTGGGAAATTCCTTACGACAGTTCACGCTTCATCAGGATCTCAATCTCTCAGGTGGTTGAGACGCTTCTGGAAGCCGTGGCGCTGGTGTTCCTGGTGATGTTCTTGTTTTTGCAAAACTGGCGCTACACCGTTATCCCGACACTGGTCGTGCCGATCGCCTTGTTGGGGACCTTTGGCACTTTGCTGGCGCTGGGCTTTTCGATCAATGTGTTGACGATGTTTGGCATGGTGCTGGTGATCGGCATCGTCGTTGATGATGCGATCGTCGTCGTCGAGAACGTTGAACGCATCATGAGCGAAGAAGGGTTGCCACCGCGCGAGGCAACTCGCAAGGCCATGAGCCAAATTTCCGGTGCCATCATTGGCGTGACCGTGGTACTGATCTCCGTGTTTGTGCCGCTGGCTTTTTTCGCGGGCTCGACCGGTAATATTTACCGCCAATTCTCTGCGGTCATGGTCGCGTCGATTGGCTTTTCAGCCTTCATGGCCTTGTCGCTGACGCCGGCGCTCTGTGCCACCTTGTTGAAGCCGGTAGAAGCCGGACACCATGTCGCCAAGAAGGGTTTCTTTGGCTGGTTCAACCGGGGTTTCGCGCACACCACCAAGGCCTATGAAAGCGCGATCACCCGCATGTTGCGGCGCGCTGCCCGGTACCTAGTGATTTACGCCGCCATCATTGGCGTTGTCGTGCTGGTTTATACACGCTTGCCGACGTCCTTTCTCCCAGCTGAAGACCAAGGCACGATGCTGGTCAATATTCAGTTGCCAGCGGGTGCGACGCAGGAACGTACGCGCGCGGTCGTTGAGCAGGTTGAAAGCTACATGCTCAAGCAGCCTGAAGTCGAAAGCATCGTCGGGATTCTGGGCTTCAGCTTCGGTGGCCGTGGCCAAAATGCCGGATTGGCGTTTGTGACGCTGAAAGACTGGAGTTTGCGCGGTGGTGAGAACCAGTCCGTAGAGGCCTTGGTTGGCCGTGCCACGGGTGCGCTGTCCGGGGTTCGCGATGCCTTTATATTTGCCCTCAGTCCACCGCCTATTCCTGAACTGGGCAATGCATCGGGCTTCACGTTCCGGCTGCAAGACCGCGGTGGTTCTGGCCGTGAGGCATTGATTGGTGCACGCGACAAGTTACTCGGGCTGGCCAGTCAGAGCAAGATATTGACCCAGGTCCGACCGGAAGGTCTGGAAGATGCGCCTCAGCTGCAAATCGACATTGACCGCGATAAGGCCAACGCCATCGGTGTGCCTTTCGACGCCATCAATGCCACGTTGACGACGGCATTGGGTTCGAGCTATATCAATGACTTCACCAACCGCGGACGCTTGCAGCGCGTGATCGTGCAGGCCGATGCGCCGGCGCGTATGCAACCGGCCGACCTGATGCAGCTGCATGCCACCAATGCTCAAGGCAAGCAGGTGCCCTTCTCTGCCTTTGCCAGCACGCGCTGGGTCAAGGGCGAAGAGCAGACCGTGCGTTACAACGGCTACCCAGCGATGAAGATTTCCGGTGCGCCGGCTGCCGGCTACAGCACCGGTGCTGCGTTGGCCGAAATGGAGAACTTGGCCAAGCAGTTGCCGCAGGGCTTCGCCTATGAATGGACGGGTCAGTCCCGCGAAGAGAAACTGGCAGGCGCTCAAGCCATGATTCTTTACGGCTTCGCGATTTTGGCGGTTTTCTTGTGCTTGGCAGCTTTGTATGAAAGTTGGTCGATTCCCTTGGCCGTCATTTTGGTTGTGCCTCTGGGCGTGCTGGGCGTGTTGCTGTCTACCTTGCTGCGCGGTTATGCCAATGACGTTTACTTCCAAGTCGGATTGATCACCATCATTGGCCTGTCGGCTAAAAATGCTATTTTGATCATCGAGTTCGCCAAGGACTTGCAGGCCCAAGGGAAGAGCGTGGTTGATTCAGCCTTGGAGGCCGTCCGCTTACGCTTCAGGCCCATCATCATGACCTCGCTGGCCTTTGGTTTGGGTGTATTACCGCTGGCTCTGGCCAGTGGCGCGGGCTCGGCCAGTCAACGGGCTATCGGCACGGGTGTGCTGGGCGGCATCTTGTCTGGCACGATTTTGGCCGTGTTTTTTGTTCCGGTGTTCTTCGTCATCGTGCGCGGTTATTTCAAAGGCAGTGAGCGGCAACGCCGCATACATGCGCACGAGATGCCAAAGGACCTGCCAGCCGGTGCTTCCGCAGGAGATCAGGTATGACCCCGATGATGATTCAACGGCTGACGGTGTTGGCCGCAGCGATGGTGTTGGCAGGCTGTTCGTTTGCTCCCAAATACGAGCGCCCGGCGGCACCCATTGCCGGTGATTGGCCAGCCCTGGGGTTGGCGACAGCCGGCACTTCCCCTGCCGGACAAGCAGCTTCGGCGCTCGAATGGCAAACTTTTTTCAGTGATCCTCAGCTTCGAAAATTGATTGAAGTGTCGCTGACCAACAACCGCGATCTGCGCATCGCGGTGTTGAATATCGAGCAAGCTCGGGCCCAGTTTCAGATCCGCCGCGCGGATCAGTTTCCGAGCGTTGGTGCAGCCGCAACGGGTTTGCGTCAGCCCAACACGAACGGCAATGGCACCATCACCAGTGCATACACCGCCGGCTTGGCGATGACCTCGTATGAGCTCGATTTCTTTGGTCGTGTCGCCAGCCTCAAAGATGCAGCGTTGTCGCAGTACTTAGCGACCGAGGAAGGTCGAAAAACGACTCAAATCACGCTGATTGCTTCCGTCGCCAATGCTTACTTGAGTTTGCTGGCTGACCAGGAGTCGTTGGCTATCACGCAGCAGACATTGGACAGTCGTGAGGTGTCCCTCAAGCTCAGCCAACTGCGCTTTGACAATGGTGTCAGCTCCGAGCTGGACTTGCGGCAGTCGCAATCTTTGGTCGAAGCGGCCCGCGTCAGTTTGGCGCAGCTGCAACGCCAGCGTGCACTTGATGAGAACGCTCTTAGCTTGTTGCTTGGTCAGCCGCTGAATGGTGACCTGGCCGTGATTTTGCCTACAGGGCAAGGTCTGGCTGACAGGCCTGTGATGGCGGATGTGCCCGCGGGTTTGCCTTCAGATTTGCTCACTTTGCGGCCGGACATCCGACAGGCCGAGCAGCAGTTGCTGGCGGCGAATGCGAATATTGGCGCAGCCCGTGCTGCATTTTTCCCGAAGATATCATTGACTGCGTCCGCAGGCAGTGCGAGCAGTAACTTGTCTAATTTGTTCAACAGTGGCACCTATGGTTGGACGCTCGCGCCCCAGTTGTTTTTGCCCTTGTTTGATGCCGGTCGCAATCAGGCCGGTTTGGACGTCAGCAAAGCAACGCGCGACATCGCGGTGGCGCAGTACGAAAAAGCCATTCAAACGGCTTTCCGTGAAGTCGCTGATGCTTTGGCGGGCCGTGCAACCTTGGGCGTTCAGTTGAAGGCCCAGCAAGCGCAAAGCACGGCTGAAGCGGCTCGTTTCAAGCTGTCGGACTTGCGTTATCAAAATGGCATCGCCAATCAGTTGGAATTGCTCGATGCCCAACGCGCGTTGTTTGCCGCGCAACAAGCGGTGGTGCAAACACGGCTGCAGCAGCTGCAAAATCAAGTCACTTTGTACAAGACGCTGGGCGGTGGTTGGAAGGAAGCGGCGCTGCCGGCTGTGCCAATCGCACCTTAAATCTGTGGGTATGAAAAAGCCTCCCTGCAGTTCAGCTCAGTCTGAACTGCAGGGAGGCTTTTTCTATGGGCGGCTAGGAGGTTAGGTGCTCAGCTGATTCGCAAAATCATGGTTGACGTCGCGGTGACCCGCCTCGTCATCGCGGATCACCAGGATCACATCGCGCAGACGCGCATCAGGAGACAGCTTCCAGTAGTCGATGGCAATTTTGGGGGCTGGCACATTGTCATAGTCACCGCGGTCAATACCTTCAAGGTATTCGGTGTAGCTAAAAACGGCTTCTTCTTCAAAGTAGCCGACCAGTCGGTGAGCAGTGCGCGCTGACACTAGATAGAGCATGAAAAACAGGTTGTAGAAAATCCCTTGGGTCAGGATGATCATCCAGCGTTCCAGCCGGGTTGGCTGGGCGATGTGGATGAAGGTCATCAAGTGCATGCGTTCGTTCTCGGCTTCATCGAGCAGAGTCTGAATCCAACCACCATCGTCTTCCATGCTGCGCAGCGAGCGCAGATGCTGCAAGGCGCCACCGACCATCCCCGGCACAGCTGCGACTGTCTCCAGAACCACGGCCCGATGGCCGTAGCGGCCGACAAAGAAGGTGTCGGCTAGCAGGCGTAAAAAACGGGTGGTGCGCCAGGCAAACCAATCCGAAAAATCGGTTTGTGCATGGTGGCTGGGTTGAGCAGACGAATAGGGATGAGACATGATTTGGTTTTCCTGAAACACAGGGGACTTGCTTCAGATCGCGGACGCTGCTTCGCAGTGCCGAGGAATACCAAGCTGAACCGACAAGCGGCCGGCGCCCTTTGGCTTGTGCTTTAAAACATTTGAACACGTATTTTTCGTGCTCAGACGCGTGCGTAAATCTGGCTCGACAATCAATACGTGTTCAAGAGATTGACCCACCGCCGACCAGCGTGTTCGCCTACAAGTTCAGAGGCGTGTGGTGGTCGTCGACTTTCTTGGCAGTTGCGGCACCCACCGCGGTGTTCATGACTCACTGCCATTTTTGTTGCCCCTCTGCCGACTGTTCCAGGTGGAGCTCAAAGACCGCTTGTGAAGATGGGCATGACTGGGCCGAGCAGATAGAGCGTTGAAAAGCGGTAAAGATGAGGCCGTCTCTAATCACGTCTCAAACCTCACCACTTCAGGGTTACTTGCGTTGAGTGCCAGACTCCTTCAGGTAGCGGTAGTAGTCGCTGTCGGTGGTCAGGATCATCACGGCGTTAGGGTTTTACGCTTCTTTGTAGGCCTCTAGTGTCCTAGAGAAAGCATAGAACTCTGGATCACCGTTGTAGGCGTTGCCGTACACGCGTGCTGCTTTGGCATCCGCTTTGCCGCGTATCTCCTGAACCTGGCGGTACGCGTTGGAGCGAATCTCGCTCAGTTCTTTTTCCATGGTGCCGAGGATTTCGGCGCTTTGGCCTTCGCCTTCAGATCGGAACTCAGCGGCGATGCGTTTGCGTTCTGAAATCATCCTCAAATAGACACGTTCTCTCACGCTCTCGATGTAGTCGAGACGCCGGATGCGCACATCCACCAGCTCTATCCCATACTGAGGCATGATTTTCTGGGCTTCGGTCAAGATGTTGCGGGTGATTTCTTCCCGACCACGCGTGATCTTGAGCGCCAATTGCGCCTTAGCTTCAGGCGTCACTTCCGCCAGAGCTTCCCCTTCAGGCACTTCCCAGGAAGCGCTGCGGACCAGTTCCACCAGTTCGCTTTGCGAGACTTGGTCCCGCACCACCGAATCGATGATGTCGTCTAGGCGAGACCGGGCACCCGCCTCACTGGCGACGCTTTCGAGAAAGGTCGTGGCATCTGCGATGCGCCAGCGCGCTGTCGTGTCGATCCAGATGAACTCGCGCCATTTGGTGGGGATTTGATTGGGGTCGCCGTCCCACACCAGCAGGCGCCGGTCAAAGCGGCGTACATCTTGAATCATGGGAATCTTGATGTGCAGCCCCGCTTCGGTGACCGGTTGACCTACCGGTCGGCCGAACTGGACGATCACTGCCTGCTCGCCTTCTTCCAAGGTGTAGAAGGTTCCAGAGAAGGCGACGACGACGGCTAGGAGAATGACGCCAAATCCGATGCTCATTTTTTTCATCATGGTTGTGTTGCCCTTGGGTTGGTGGCTGCTGGTTGGACCGTTGGGGTTGACCGCTGCGTGCCATCCATGCTCAGCATGGGCAGCATGGCTTGTTGCTCGCTATCGACGATGTAGAGCGCTTTGGCGCTCGGCAAGATGCTGCCCATAGCTTCTAAGTAGAGGCGTTTGCGCGTGACTTCAGGTGACCTTTTATAGTCTGCCAAGATAGCTTTGAAGCGGTTCGCTTCCCCTTCGGCGCGGTTGACCCGCTCGACCGCATAGCCTTCGGCTTCGGTGACGGATTGGATGGCCTCGCCACGTGCCCTTGGAATTTGCTGGTTGGCTTTCTCTTGCGCTTGATTGATAGTTCTTTCTCGGTCCTGACGTGCTTCATTGACTTCATTGAAGGCTGGCTTGACGGGATCCGGTGGCGTCACATCTTGCAGTTCCACCGTGACCAAGCGAACGCCCGCGCCGTAGGCACCATCCGGACTTTTTCGATGCCGTTGGGAAACTTGAAGTGCAGACCAGGCCCGACCGTGCGGTTGACCGCGCCAAAACGCTGAATGATGCCAGTCTCTTCAGGTTGAACCGTGAACCAGCTCGTGAAGACAAAGAACAGCAGCACCAGCCCTCCGACAATCATCGTGATGGTTTTTGCGCCGAGCGCTGAGGCACGTTTACGGATTTCTTGAACAACATCCTCGGGGTCATAAGCGGCCATGTTTTTTCCTTTCGGTTGGGCGTGAAATGTCACACGGCACGGCCGTGAAGCATCAGAGGTTGGCTTGAAGATGGGTCGCGCCGCATTCTTGTTGATGCAAAGGCGCTGTAGCGACCCGCTAAGCGTGATGACACGGATAGCGGGTTGGCGGTTGTTCCTGACCGCGCGGGTTGCTGGGGGCTTGTGAGAATGAGCGAGCGTGTTAAACGCAGCGTCAAGAAGATAGACTGAAATTCATTCTAATCACAGAAAGGCTGCACTAGACCCTGCCAAGGGGGTTGGGCATCTATTCGTTACAACTTAGCGCGCCAAGCTCGTGCATCGGAGCTGGCGCGCTTGATGTGTTGGCCTATTCAGGCAAAACACCAATCTCTTTGGTGATCTGGGCCCAACGCTGATGTTCGTTTTTGAGGAAAGTGCCGACTTGGTCTGGAGACATGCCGGACTCAGGCAGCGGACCTGCCGCGGTGATTTTGGCGGCAATGTCACGGTCTGCAGTCGCCGCGTTGAACTCCCGGTTCATGCGCTCGATCACTGGCTTAGGCGTTCCTGTGGGTGCGACCAGTGCAAACCAGCCGCTCATGTCAAAGCCTGGAAATGTTTCTGCCAATGCCGGCACCTGTTCCCAACCGGGCACGCGCGTGGCGGTGGTGACGGCGATCATGCGCAGGCGACCTTGACGCACTAACTGTGCGGTTGAGGCAATGTCTGCGACCACGGCGTCAATGTGTCCACCGATAGCATCTTGCACGGCCACGCTCACCGAGGCGTAAGACGCCAAGTTGAACTCGGCTTTGGAGCGTGCATTCAAAAAGCGCGCGATCATGCCGCTGAAGGTTCGGGGGCCTTCGTTGCCCAAAGAAATCTTACCTGCGCTGGCTTTGGCGCGCGTCAGTAAATCTTGTAAATTTTGCACCGAAGATTCGGCTCGCACCAGCACGGCAAACGGACTCTTGCCGACAAAAGCGACCGGTACAAAGTCCTTCTGCGGGTCGTAAGGCATCGACTTGAACAAGTAGGCGTTGGTCACCAGCGCAGCCGTGGTGGCAAAGTAATAAGTGTTGCCGTCAGCTGCTGCACGAGCGGCTGCTTGCGCACCGATGACGTTCTGGCCGCCTGGTTTGTTGTCCATGATCACCGCCTGGCCGAGGGACTTGGTCATGCGCTCGCCGATGATGCGGGCCACGTTGTCGGGGCCTGAGCCGGCGGGTTGCGACAGGACAAAGCGGATGGGTTTGTCCGGCCAAGCTTGTGCTCGGGCGGTCGATGCCAGCAGCGTTGGAAATGCAGCCAAGGTGGTCGCGGTCTTGAGTAGTTTTCTACGTGTCAGTGCCGATGCCTCGGGGGTCGAAAGTGCGTTGGCTTTTTTCATGGTTGTCTCCTCGGTTGTTAATTCGGTGTCGTTGCAAGCAGGGCTTCGAGTGCGTTGAGTTGCGCGCTCAGTTCTTCAGCAGTTTGACAAACCCCATAGACGTAATGGTCGGGTCGAACGATGGCGGCGACGGTGTTGCTGGCGGCAAACCATGTCGCCAACAGGCCGTCTGCTTCTGTCAGCTCTGGCGTACCGAGCTGGGCAACCTGTGCCGCCATGGCGTTCGATGGGGACGCAGCCTGACACATGTCTTGATTGGCATGAGGAGCCAAGATAACGCGCCACCCTGTGCCAATCGCATCGTCCATGCGGCGGTGCACGCCATTGGCCTCGACCAGCCATGGTTGTGGAAATATCGTGCCACGCTTCGGGTGCGGGAGGGCGCTGAGAAGTCCTGTTTCCAGTGGCGGTTGCACGTCTTGTCGCGGCACGGGTTTGATCACGCCGCCACTCTCTTTTAACAAATGGGCGTCACGGGCGCGCGCTTTTGCAACATCGCGTTCTCCAATGATCTTTCCGATTCCCTTGATGCGGGTGGTCAGCGCGGTCACGTGGCCCTTGCGTTCAGGGGTGTAGCTGTCGAGCAAGCTGTCAGGTGCTGTGCCTTTCAAAACCGCGTCTAACTTCCAGCAGAGGTTGGTCACGTCGCGTAGACCTTGGCACATACCTTGTCCGAGGAAAGGCGGTTGTTGGTGCGCCGCGTCGCCGGCAATGAAGACACTTCCTTTGCGCCAGTCCTCGGCCACCAAGGCGTGAAACCGGTAGCTGGCTTGGCGCCAAAGCTCGCCGTCTGCGGGGCTGATCCAGGGCGCCAACAACTTCCAGGTGCCTTCTGGGGTAGCGACTTGTTCAGGGTCTTCTCCGGGGTTGATGGAAATTTCCCAGCGCCTGTGGCGTCCAGGGCCGATCACCATGGTGGCCGGCCGTTCTGGATGGCAGTACTGCACGCTGGTGACCGGAAGTTTCGACAAGCCTTGTTCGTTGACCAGCACGTCCACGACGAGCCAAGGCTCGTCAAAACCGAGGTCTTCCAGGGCGATGCCCGCTAAGGTGCGAACGGTGCTGCTGGCGCCGTCGCAGCCGATCAGATAGCGCGCGCGAACCGTCGACGGATGGCCTTTGTCATCTTGCAGTTCTAGGGTCACGCCGCTCTGGTCTTGAGACAGGTTCAACAGTTGCTGAGCGAGCGCGATGGTGACTGAGGGGAAGCTGGCCGCATGCGCGCGCAAGATGCGCTCCACCGGCGGCTGAGTGAACACGACCGATGGCGTGTGCGCCAGCGGAAAGGGTTCAGCCACCGTTGACATGCGTTTGATCACCTGGCCATCGACACCGTAAAAAACAGAATCGGTGAAGGGTTCCAAATAGGGTTTGATCTGTTCTGACACCCCCATGTTTTGAAACAGGCGCGTGATCTCATGGTCCAGCGCAATCGCGCGAGGTTTGTCGTAAACATCCTGCGTGCGATCGCAGACAAACGTTCGAATGCCACGTGCGCCTAGCAAACCTGCCGCGACAGCACCGCTGGGGCCGAAGCCCACAATGGCAACATCGTAGGCCGCAGTTTCATGGGGAGCACCAGTGGTCATGCGGCTTCGTCTTCGATCGTGTTGCGCAGGATGCCGATGTAGTCGATCTCGATTTCGACGGTGTCACCGTGCTTCATCCAGACTGGCGGATTGCGCGCTTGACCGACGCCAGCAGGTGTGCCCATGATGATCAAGTCACCCGGTTCAAGCGTCATGCATTCAGACACTAACTTGATGGTTTCGGCCACGCCCCAGATCATGTCGCGGGTGTTGGCGTCTTGCATGATCTGGCCGTTCAAGCGCGTTTGGATACGCAGTTCTGAGGCGCCGGCGGGGAGCTCGTCGGCGGTCACCAGCACCGGGCCAAAGCCGCCCGTGCGGTCGAAGTTTTTGCCGATCGACCACTGTGGTGTTTTCTTTTGGTAATCGCGCACCGAGATGTCGTTGAAGCAGCTGTAGCCGAAGACGGCATCCAGCGCGTTGTCCAGCGTGGCGTGCTTGACGGTCTTGCCGATGATGACGGCGACTTCGGCTTCGTAGTCAAAGCGCACTGAGACTTTCGGGCGCAAGGCTTTGGCGTTCGGGGCCAGCAGCGAGGTGGCGGTGCGCATGAAGAACCATGGGTACTCGGGTTTGTCGCGGCCGCCTTCTTTGGCGTGGTCAAAGTAGTTCAGCCCCAAGCAGATGATCTTGCCGGGCTCGGGCAGCAGCGGTGACAGCGTCAAACTGGCCAGCGGCATGCGTGGGGCTTTAGATTCGATCGCGGCCTTGGCTGCTGCCATCATGTCCACGCCGTTGCGCAGGTTGGTGCGCAGGTCACTGCTCAAGTCGGGCAAGGCCAGCTGCAGGTCAATGACGTCTGTCCCGGTGACCACGCCGAGGCGGTCTTGGTTCTGCTGGCGAAAAGTGGTGAAACGCATGAAAACTCCTGGATGAAAAAACGGGGATAAAAATCAGGTTGGGGCAAACATCACAGCGCGCTGGGCCACCTTGAGCACGGCACTGGGTGGTGCCGAGATGCCCCATTGGTCAACCCGACCCGGCGGCCAAGTCCAGTCGCCAGGTTGGCCGGCGACATAGCTGTCATCGATTTGCTGGACATCTGAGGTGTACTCAATGACGATGTCAAACGGGCCGACGAAGTAGTTGAATACGTTGTTGCCGGGACCGTGTCGGCCTGGCCCCCACTCGATGCCATAGCCGGCGTCTTTCATGCGGCCACCGCCGCGCATCACGGCTTCGGTGTCGGCCACCACGAAGGCCACGTGATTGAGTGCGTCGTTGTCGGTGTCGCCCAGCGCGATGCTGTGGTGGTCGCTGTTGCAACGCATGAACGCCATGATGCGGGTCCGGTCTGACAAGGAGAAGTCCAGCACCTGCTCCATGAAAACGCGAGAAGCCTCGACGTCGTGGCTGTTGAGAACGGCATGCGCCAAGCGGATGGGTGCGTCGGGTTCCTCCGAGATGTCTAAGTGCAATACATCGCCGAAGACCAGTTGAAACACGCGGCCGTCAGGGTCGGCTATCGACACGGCGGTGCCACCCCCGGGGCTCTTCAGTTCTGCCAGCGGCTGCACCACGCGGCCACCGGCTGACAGCGCCGCAGTCGCAGCTTGTTGCAGGGCTTGTAAGCTGCGGGCTCTGAGCGTGACGTGGCGTATTTGTGCAGGTCCTTCTTGCTGGTGCAAGGCCAGCACATGGTGGTCAGCGCCGGTCGCGCGCAGGTACAGTGCACCGGCTTCGCGTGCGGCCACACTCAGGCCCCATACGCGGGTGTAAAAATCTTCAGCCAAGGCCAGGTCGGGCACATTGAAGGCCACGCTGCGCAAGGCGCTGATGAGGGAGGAGGCATGGGTCATGTTGCGAGTGGCCTTGGGTTAGAGGAGAGCGGTGTCGTTGTCGTGTCAAGCAAGGGCAGGCCTAAAAATCGTCTTGCGTTGCCCTCCGTCATTCTTTGCAGTGCGTCAGGTGTCAGCGAAGCAGCTTCTAGCCGGGCGACCGGTCGGTCGTCGTGAAAGTTAAAGGGGTAGTCCGTGCCGATCATCAACTGCGTGTCGCCGAAACAGTGCACAAGATGCTTGAGCGTGGCCTCGTCAAAGACCAAGGTGTCGTAGAAAAATTGACGCGCTTGTGCGGTGGGCGACTGCAGCACCGTTTCGCCCAGTGCCGGAAAAACGCGGATGGCTTGCTCTAGTCTCGGCAGCAACATGGCCAAAGTGCCACCGCCGTGACTGAAGGCCATGCGCAGGCGAGGGCGGCGCAAGATCAAGTTACTGGTCAGAGCGGAGGCCGCAGCCAAGCCGACATCTGTCGGGTAGGCCAGCACCTGCTGAAGCGGCGGCGGTCCCATCAGTCTGTCCATGCCTGTCGGCCGCAAGGCGTGCACAAAAACCGCCATGTCCAGCGCTTCGCAAGCTTCAAAAAAAGGGTCTAGCCGAAGGTCGCCCATCACCATGCCGTTGATGTTGCTGCCTATCTCGACGCCTGCGAAGCCAGGGGTTCGGCGCAGGTACTCGAGTTCCTTGATGGCCAGATCAATGTCTTGCAGCGGCACGGCGCCCAAGCCGATCAACTGACCGCCAGACTCTGCCACCATGGCGGCGATCTGGTCGTTCAGGTAGCGCACCAGCACCGCAGCGTCGGCGGCTTTTAGCCAGTACGACAGCAATTCAGGCATGGGTGAAATAGCCTGCAAAGCCAAGCCCATGTCCGCAAAATCAGCCAAGCGGCGTGAGGTGCTCCAGCACTTGTCAGACACCGTCCGGTAGTTTTTGCCGTCGATGATGACCTGCCGGTGGCAGGCGTCTACAGGCGCCATGCTGGGCCAGCCGGAGGGGGCCGCTGAACCGAGAAATGAGGGGAACTCGAACGGAATGACATGCGCGTGGGTGTCGACCCCGCAGGCGCAATGTGAGCGCAATGGGCTACTCAAGTGAGCAACGCTGAGGCGCTGGAAGTTGGATCTTGGTGCACGGGTGTCATGACGGGTCTCCGGTTCTTTGTATTTGGCGAGCAGTTTAAAAGGCGACACTTCATTTATCCAGTCGATTCTTTGGATAAATACAATCCATCCCATGGATATAAAAGCTGTTGACCTGAACTTGCTGGTGGTGTTCGCCGCCATGATGAAACACCGCAGCGTGACGCGGGCTGCCGAGGCCTTGAATTTGAGTCAACCCGCCATGAGTGCAGCGCTGGCACGGCTGCGGGTTTTGTTGAACGATCCGTTGTTTGTGCGCTCAGGCTGGCAGATGCAACCAACGCCGCGCGCCCTTGAACTGGATGAGCCCGTTCGCCACGTGGTCGAGATCATTCGCTCGGACATTCTTCAGCCGCTAACATTCGTTCCGGCCTCCGCGCAGCGCAGCTTCACGCTGTTGATGCCAGACATTGGCGAAGTGAATTTCTTGCCGCGTATTTTGGCGTTGTTGGCCCAGCAGGCCCCCCACATTGACTTACGCACCTTGGCCATGCCGCGACATGCGGCCGCAGGGGCGCTCGAATCGGGCGCTGCCGAGTTAGCCATCGGCTACTACCCTGACCTCGAGAAACCCGGTTTCTTCCGACAAAAATTGATTGAAAACAGCCATGTCTGTGTGGTCCGTAAAAGCCATCCGGCGATCGGTTCACGGATGACGCAGACGCAGTTTTTGGCGGCCTCCCATGCGGTTGTCAAACCCGATGGCCGGGAGCATGTCTTTGAGCAGTTCTTGCAACAAAAGGGGCTGAAGCGTCGCGTCGTTGTCGAACTCTCGCACTTCATGAGTCTGTTGCCGATTGTTGAAAGCTCTGATCTGGTGGCCACCGTACCGCGCGATTTAGCGCAGTTTTTCGTCTCCCACGGAAAAATCAAAATGGTTGAAATCCCGATCAAGCCACCGGTCATCGATGTGCATTTAATTTGGCATCAGCGTTTCCAAAAAGACCCTGCACATGTTTGGTTGCGCTCCTCGATTCACGAGGTGCTTGGCTGAGCCTATCCGCCCCGTGGATGGGTTGTTTTTGCTGAATTAACGTTGCAAACAGTGCGGAGTACTCATACGATGCAGCCAATTTCAAAACGAGGCCATTCAATGAAGCAAGCCATCCTGTTGATCACCCCAGCTCATGCGGCTTTCACGCGCAGGCAGGTTCTGGCGCTTGGCGGGCTGACGCTATCGCCCTTGAGTTTTGCGCAGCGAACTTACCCGGATCATGCTGTGAAAGTCGTTGTGCCGAATGCCCCGGGCAGTTCTGTTGACACCATCGGCCGCGTGGTCTGCATCGAGTTGGCTCGGCTGCTCGCTCAGCCCATGGTGATGGACAACCGAGCAGGGGCAGCGGGTGCGATCGGTGTCGAGGCGGTGCGCAATGCACCTGCTGACGGCTACACCTTGCTGGTTGGCTCAAGCAGCGCGCTGTCAGTGGCGCCGCTGTTGCAAAAAGCGGTGACCTATAACGCCTTGAGGGACTTTGAACTCTTATCGTTGATGGCCTTTTTGCCCAACGTTCTGGTCTGCAACAACCAGTTGCCCGTGCAGAACCTCGCACAATTAATGGCGTATGCCAAGTCCAAAGGCAATGGCTCCAACATGGCGTCGGCCGGTGTCGGCTCAGTCAGCCATTTGGCCGGTATGGCGTTGCAGAGTGCAGCCGGATTCAAGTCGCTGCACGTTCCTTACAAGGGCGGTGCCCAAGGCGTAGCATCGGTCGTTTCCGGCGAGACGGATTGGGTCCTGACACCCGCGCCGGCTGCCATGTCCTTGGTCGCCGCTGGCCGTTTGAGATTGTTGGGTCACAGCATGCCGCCGACGAGTCAACCCTTGGGGGCCGTGCCTTCTCTGGGCTCCAGCTTGCCTGGGTTTGAGTTTGCCAGTTGGATCGGTTTGATGGCGCCCAAAGGTGTGCCCACTGCCGTCGTTGAACTGCTGTCGAAAACCATGGCGGTGGCACTGCAGCGTCCTGAAGTGCAAAAGGCGTTTGAGCTGAATGGTGCCGTGTCGCAGGCGTCGTCGCCAGAGGGCTTTCGGGCTTATTTGGCGCGGGACATCGACATCAATCGACGCGCTGTTGCGACTGCGGGTTTGCTGCCGGAGTAAAGATCAGTCTATCGGTCGGAATGAAATAATCATCGGCGTTGGCACGCGTCCATCGGTATCGCGCGGCATGGTGCCAGTGCGGACGATGGCGGTGATGACCGCGTCGTCCCACGCTTTGTTGCCGCTCGATTTAACGAGTCGTTGGCTGGTGATGGTGCCATCGAGTGTGGTGCGCACTTCAACTTCTGCCACCGGATTGCCGACGATGTCTTCAGTGAAGATCACGTTGGGCTTGACCTTGGCGCGGACTTTTCCGCCGTAGCTGGCCGAGGGTCCGCTCGACTGCAGCGCTGACCCTTTGGCTTCAGGACCGCCAGTGGCCCCAGCCAGGGCGTTCATGCGCGCAATGTTGTCTTTGCGGAATTTGGCGTCGGCAGCAGCTTGCTTTTTGGCCTCCTGCTCTTTCTGTGCTTCGAGTTTTTGTGCCTCGACTTTGGCTTGTGCTGCGGCCTTGGCTTTGGCCTTCGCAAGCTCTTTCTCTTTGAGAATTTTTTCTGCTTTGTCAGCTTTTTCTTTCGCTGCTTTGTCGGCTTTCTCAACCAACGCGAGCGCTGTTTTTTTGTCTTCGGCTTCTTTTTTCTTGCGCTTCTTCTCGCGCTCTAAGGCGATGTCCGGGTCCGGTGCCGCTTCGACTTTAGCCGGCGGGGGCGGGGCAGGGGGCGGCACAGGAACGGGTTCTGGCTCAGGCGCTGGCGGCGGCGGCGGTGGAGCTTCTAGCGCTGGGGCAGCCTCTTGTTGCACGTTAGACCACAGCTCGGCTTCAAACGAAACCGTCGGGTCGTTGCTTTTCCAATTCACGCCCCAAGTCAGCGCAGCGGCCAGCAACAGATGCACGACCAGCGCGAAGGAAAATGAGCGCACCGCGCCCGGCTCATCGCGGGGCACGAGGTCGAGGCGGTCGTCAGTGCTGGGCATGGCGGTTCAGCTCAGATCAACTTCAAAGGGGACGTTGTGGGTTTCAGCAAACTCAATTACCCGTCTGAACCGACAGACCCACACGTTGGACGCCGGCGCGTTGCAGCGCGTCCATGACCTTGACCACGGTCTCGTACTTGATGGATTTTTCAGCGCTGATCACAACGGGGGTGGCTTGCTCACCTTGGGGGACGGCCGGCTGCAGACGCTTGACGGTGCTTCCAACTTCAACCATGACAATGCTCATGGGCTTGCCGCCTGATTCGGTGATTTGGATTTTTTCGTCTTTGTCGATCTGCACCTGTATCGGTTTGGGCGGCTGACCCGGCGCTTTGCCGACGCGCGGCAAGGCAATCATGCTGGGCGTGATAAGCGGTGCGGTCACCATGAAGATGATGAGCAGCACCAGCATCACGTCGATGAAGGGCACCATGTTGATTTCACTGATGGTGCGGCGTCCACGGCCGCGGGAGTTGATGGCTGGCATGGTTGTAGTCAGTGGCCCGATGCCGATTGCGCGCCCAAATTGCGCTGCAAGATGTTGGAGAACTCTTCGATGAAGGTTTCCAGTTTGTTGGCGATGCGGTCAATGTCGTGGGCAAAGCGGTTGTAGGCAACCACGGCTGGAATGGCTGCGAACAAGGCAATGGCGGTGGCCACCAACGCCTCGGCAATGCCAGGGGCGACGGTCGACAGCGTCACTTGCTCTAGTGCAGCCAATCCGGTGAAGGCGTGCATGATGCCCCAGACCGTCCCGAACAATCCGACATACGGCGAGACTGATCCGACCGTTGCAAGGAACGACAGATTCGATTCAATCCCGTCCATCTCACGTTGGTAGCTCGCCCGCATGGCGCGGCGAGCACCGTCAAGCAAGGCGCCCGTGTCGACCACACGGCGCTCGCGCAATTTTTGATATTCGCGCATGCCACTGGCAAATATGCGCTCCATCGGACCTGAGGCGTGTGCGTTCTGGGTGGCGGCAGCAAAGAGTTCGTTCAAACTGGTGCCAGACCAGAACTCGCGGTCGAACGCATCATTGAGAGCCGCCACGCGGCGCAGAGAGCCGATCTTGCGAAAGATGGCAGACCAGCTCGCAATTGAAATGCCCAGCAGCAAGACCACTACCGCTTGCACGACCCAGCTGGCGTGCAAAATTAAACTGACGATTGACATGTCTTGATTCATGAGTGGAGCTCCAGGCTGTCCAAAATGTGCGTGGGTATGCGTGAGGGTTTGAGGCTGCTGGCATTGACCCAGCCGATCCGAATAGTAGCCTCGCACAGCAGTGTTGTCGGCGATGCGGTTGATGGTTTATTTTTTAGAAATACCTGCTGACTGATTATCAAAGAAGCGCGACCTCTTTCTTGCAGCTTAGCCGTAACAATGAGTTCGTCGTCTAGTCGTGAGGGCTGCAGGTAGCGAAGGCTGGTTTCGCTGACGATGAACATGCCGCCGGTTTGCTCGCGCAATGCGTGTTGTTCAATTCCCAGCGAACGCAACCATTCTGTGCGGCTGCGCTCAAAAAATTTCAGGTAGTTGGCGTAGAAGACGATACCTCCGGCGTCGGTGTCTTCCCAATAAACCCGGAGTGGCCACTGGAACGTAGCCCCCACGCTCGCCACTGCGTGTGCTTCGCTGCCCCCCGAGGGGGCGCATTTTCCCTTGGGGCGGCCCGACGGAAAAACATTCGTTGCATTAACCAAGCACAGCCTCCAGTCGTGACACAGCTTCTTTGAGGTGCGCCATGGAGCTGGCGGTTGAAAAGCGGATGAACTTGTCGGGCGCGGCCTTGCCGAAGTCGCGACCCGGCGCTACGGCGAGGTGAGCACGTTGCATGAGTTCAAAGGCGAAGTCCCAGCTGCCGCCGGTGCCATCGGGCTGGCCAAGGCGAACCTCGAATTTTTTTGCCGCTTGAGTGCAGTCGGCATAAGCGTAAAAAGCGCCGTCGGGCATGACGGGGACTGTCAAACCCAGCCGATTCAGCTCGGGAATGAAGTAGTCGCGTCGTGCTTTGAATTCAGCGCGACGGCGCTCGTATTCAGCCAAGCTCTCCGGCTCAAAGCAGGCGAGGGCGGCATGTTGCGCCACCGTGCTGGGGCAGATGAACAGGTTTTGCGCCATGCGCTCGATCACCGGCACCAGCGCTTCTGGCACCACCAACCAGCCGAGCCGCCAGCCGGTCATGTTGAAGTACTTGCTGAAGCTGTTGATGCTGATGACGCTCTGGCCCAGCTCACCCGGCATGGCCAGTGCGCTGCGGCCAAAGTGCGCGTCGTAGCTCAGGCCTAAGTAAATCTCGTCGATCAGGGTGATGCCGCCGCGGCTGTGCACCCAGCTGTGCAGGCGCTGCAACTCGTCGGGCGCGATCGAGGTGCCTGTCGGGTTGGACGGTGATGCGAGCATGACACCGCGTGTGTCTTTTCCCCAAGCTTCGGCCACTTTGTCGGCCGTGAGTTGAAAACGTTCTGCAGCGGTGGTCGGTATCAGCGTGGAGCGGCCGTCAGCTGCGCCCACAAAATGCTGGTTGCAGGGGTAGCTCGGGTCCGGCATGAGGATTTCGTCGTCAGCTTCAATCAGTGCGAGGCAGGCCAAGTGAAGGGCCGCTGACGCGCCCGCGGTGATGATGATCCGGCTGGGCGCGACATCAGCCTGAAAGCGAGTGGCATACCAGTCGCTGATTTTTTCGCGCAGGGCCGGCAGGCCTGTGGCGGCCGTGTACTGCGTGTTGCCTTGCGAGATGGCGCGGACGGCGGCCTCTTGAACCAGCGGCGGCGCGCTGAAGTCAGGCTCACCAATGTTCAGAAATATCATCGGCTGGCGGCTATGGGCAACCTGTTGTGCTAACTCGGAGGCAGCTTTAGCGACCTCCATCACATAAAAAGGCTCAATGCGTTGGGCACGCTGGGAAATTCGCATGAATGAAGTTATTTTTAGCGGGCTTTGTCGCTGGCGACTTCAGCTTCGCGCAGCAACGGCGCGAGCTGGTTCAGTACACCATTGACCCATTTGTGGCCGTCGGTGCCGCCAAAGGCTTTGGCCAGTTCGATGCATTCGTTGATGACGACGCGCCAAGGCACGTCGGGGCATTGCTTGAACTCGTAAGCGCCAATCCACAAAATGGCATGCTCCACCGGAGAGATTTCGTTCATCTTGCGATCAAGCAAGGGCAAGATCAATTCATCTAGACCCGCAGCGCCTTCAATGCAACCGTGCAGCAGGGCGTCGTAATGCACCGAATCGGCTTTGTGAAAACCGACCAGATCGCGTGTGAAGGCGTCGATAGGTGCTGCTTCGTTGCCGCCCACCAGAAATTGGTACAGCGCCTGCAAGGCAAATTCGCGGGCGCGGGTGCGAGCTGATTTGTCGGCGGCTTTTTTAACGCCTGTATCGGTCAGACCGGTTCGGGTCTGTGGGGGGCGTTTAGGTGCTGTAGTCATGTCTTGTGTTTAGGAAATTGCGTCGAGCAGGTTGGCCATTTCGATGGCTACGCGGGCGGCATCACGGCCTTTTTCGACTTGCCGGGCTTCGGCTTGGGCGACATTCTCAGTGGTCAAAATCGCGTTGGCGATGGGGATTTGATAATCCAGCGCCAAGCGCGTCACGGCGGCGCCGCTTTCGTTGGCGACCAGTTCAAAGTGGTAAGTCTCGCCGCGAATGATGCAACCCAGTGCAATCAAGGCGTCGTAGTTTTCTGTCTCGGCCATGGCTTGCAAGGCCACCGGTATTTCAAGCGCACCGGGCACGGTGACATGGTGAATATTGGCGGGGTCGACGCCATGCAACTGCAACTCGGCCATGCAGGCCGTCGCCAGTGTATGGGTGATGCTTTCGTTGAATCTCGCCTGCACGATGCCGATCGACAGTTGTTCTCCGTTGAGCTGGCCGACTTGGCCTTTGTCTGCTGCAAACATGATGGATGTCCTTCGGGGTAGTTGGTTTCGAAAGGTTCTTGCGCCGTGCGTCAATCCTTGTTGATATAGCCGATGATTTCGAGACCGTAACCCGTCATGCTTGGCATACGGCGCGGGTTACCCAGCAGTTTCATTTTGCTGACACCGCATTCGCGCAGAATTTGGGCGCCGATGCCGTAAGAACGCAAGTCCATGCGGCCACGAGTCGGGGCATGGCTGGCTTCTGCCGTTCCTTCAAACTGGGCCAGCAGCTGAGCGCCGCTTTCACCGCAATTGAGCAGCACAACCACACCTTTGCCTTCGTCGGCAATGTGTTGCAGGCTCTGATCCAAGCTCCAGGAATGCATGGTCCGGCCGACTTCCAGTGCGTCAAAGACAGACAGCGGTTCGTGCACGCGGGCCGACACCGTTTCTTCAGCTTGCCAGCTGCCTTTGACCAGTGCCAGATGCACGCCTTGGCTCGGCTTGTCTTTGAACGCATGGGCGGTGAATTCACCAAAAGCGGTTTGCAGCGTGCGCGTGCCGACGGATTCGATCAAGGATTCATGGCGGCTACGGTGCTCGATCAAATCAGCGATGGTGCCAATTTTGAGGCCGTGTTCAGCGGCAAACAAGAGCAGGTCGGGCAGCCTGGCCATGGTGCCATCGTCGTTCATGATCTCGCAGATGACGGCGGCGGGGGTGCAACCGGCCATACCGGCGAGGTCGCAGCCGGCTTCGGTGTGACCTGCGCGCATCAGCACGCCGCCGTCGACCGCTTGCAGCGGGAAGATGTGGCCGGGCTGAACCAAATCATCGACCTTGGCATTTTTGGCCACTGCGGCCTCGACGGTCCGCGAACGGTCAGCCGCCGAGATGCCGGTGCTCACGCCTTCAGCGGCTTCGATGGAGACGGTGAAGGCGGTGCCTTTTTTGTCGCCGTTGCGCAGCGCCATGGGTGGCAATTGCAGCCGCTCGCAGCGTTCTTTGGTGAGTGTCAGGCAGATCAGGCCACGCCCAAAGCGCGCCATGAAGTTGATGGCTTCGGGCGTCACGTGGTCGGCTGCCAGCACCAAATCACCTTCGTTTTCGCGGTCTTCTTCGTCAATCAAAATAACGATCTTGCCGGCTGCCATGTCGGCAACGATGTCTTCAACTGTAGAAATGGCAACGGTCATGTTCAAGGCTTTCTGGTGTCTTGGAGCATGCGCTCCACGTAACGTGCGATCAGGTCGATTTCCAGGTTCACCTGGGCGTCCTGCTTGAGATGTCCCAGCGCCGTGTTCTCGACGGTGTGGGGAATGAGGTTGATGCTGATCTCGCAACCCGCGCTTTGATCGCCGGGGCCGGCGAGGTCATTCACGCGGTTGACGGTGAGGCTGACGCCATTGATCGTGATTGAGCCTTTGTAAGCCAAGTATTTGCTGATACCGGCAGGCGCTTGAATGCGCAACTCCCAGCTTTCGCCCACCTGCGCGAAATGCGTGACGCGGCCGATGCCGTCCACATGACCTGAAACGATGTGGCCACCCAGCCGGTCGTTGGCACGCAGCGCTTTTTCGAGATTGATCGGACCCAGCTCGGCAAGGCCGCAGGTCTTGTTCAACGATTCCGCTGAGATGTCGATGGTGAATCGGTTGCGGGCGGCGTCCAGCGTGGTGGCGGTCATGCAAGCGCCGTTGAGCGCAATGCTGTCGCCGAGCCCGACGTCGTTCAGGTAATCCAATGGCGTTTCGATGGTGAGTCGCTTGCCATGGTCCAAAGAGCTGCCCAGGCTATGGATAGCGACGATGCGCCCCACGCCGGTGATGATTCCGGTAAACATGCGGTATTTTGGCAGGGAAATGGCCTTTGTCGTGGCGAGAAGACACGAAGGCCCTAAATCATTTGTTCAAAACGCAGAAAAAGCTAAAAAATGCCGCGCTCTTCAACCCGGGCGACCAGCCGGAGATCGGGGCCGATCCGGTCTGCTGAGACGAATTCCAGCGATACCGCACCGGTCAGGGATTCCAGCGCCGGCAGGTTCAGCATGCCTTGACCGGGTCCCAGCAGCTTGGGCGCTAGGTAGAGTAAAAATTCATCGACCAAGCCTTCACGCACCAGCGAGCCATTGAGTTTGAAGCCGGCCTCGACATGCAGCTCATTGATTTGGCGCTGGCCGAGGTCACGCATGACGGCAGTCAAATCGACCTTGCCGCCCGCGCCCGGCAGGTTGATGACGCTGGCGCCACGGTTTTGCAGCGCTTGGGTTTTGGCCGCATCGCTGCTGGCGGTGTAAATCCACACCTGCCCATCGGGTTTGAAAATCCGTGCGTCAAGCGGTGTTTGAAGCTGGCTGTCGATGATGATGCGATGCGGTTGGCGCTGGGTCTCGACCAGCCGCACATCCAAGCTGGGATCGTCTTGCAGCAAGGTGCCAATGCCAGTGAGCACCGCCGACGCGCGGGCGCGCCAAGCGTGGCCGTCGGTTCTCGCTTCAAGCGAGGTGATCCACTGACTTTGGCCGTTGGCCAGCGCGGTGGTGCCGTCTAAAGACGCTGCCATCTTCATCCGCACCCAAGGAGTTTGGCGCAGCATGCGGCTGAAGAAGCCAATATTCAATTCGCGTGATGCCTCAGCACCCGGGCCGACCTCGACGCTGATGCCGGCCCCCCGCAGCCGCTCAAAGCCTTGGCCCGAGACCAGCGGATTCGGGTCGGCGATGGACGCGACCACTTTGGCTATGCCGGCGACTATCAAGGCATCGCAACAGGGGCCTGTTCGGCCTTGGTGCGAGCAAGGCTCTAGCGTGACGAAGGCTGTGGCGCCTGCCACGGCATGGCCCCGGCTGGCGGCATCGCGCAGGGCCATCACTTCGGCGTGTGCACTGCCGGCCGCCTGGGTCTGGCCTTGGCCGATCACGTCGCCAGCTGCGGACACTAAGACGCAACCCACCGCAGGGTTCGGCGAGGTTAGGTTTTGCGCTTGCCTGGCAAGCTGAAGGGCGAGGTTGATCACGCTGGTGAGTTTAGCGTTCGTGCGATCTGTTAATTTATTAGTTATAAATATCTATAAAAATGTATTAATTAACTTAAATTTAGTTACTATTTGACGCATGTATCGACGTGTAATTGGTTTAACTCTGGTGGAACTCGTGATAGTGCTTGCGATGATGGCTGTTGTGACATCGCTGGCGGCGCCCAGTTTTCGCAGTTTGTGGGTCACACGTTCGGTGCGGACAGCCGCCGAGGCTTTGCTGGGTGATTTTCGTTATGCCCGCTCTGAAGCACTTAAACGACTCAGGCCCGTGCTGGTGTGTCAGTCATCCAACGGCACGTCATGCACCCGCGAAGGTGCGGCTTGGGCCGACGGCTGGATCGTCTTCATCGATAGCAATGGCAATGCACAAGTTGATGCTGCCAGTGCTGATGGTCCGGCTGAAGACCTGCTGCGGGTGCAGTCAGCATGGCCCGCGCTGGCGTCAATCGCCAGCAATGTGTCGACCGGCCACAGCATCACTTACCAAGCCACAGGTTCCGCCAAATCTGCTGCGCAGACGATTATTTTCACGCCGGCCGGAAGCGAATTGCCGGGCAGCATTCGGGCGCTGTGTATTTCCTTGCAAGGCCGCGCGCGGGTGGGGCCCGCTGGGGCGGCCTCATGCAGTTAAATAGCGCCGTCATTGGCTGGCCGAGCTCGAGCCAGGCAAGGGGCTTCATGTTGATTGAGGTCTTGGTGTCGATTGCCCTGTCAGCTGTGGCACTGTTGGCGTTGGCCAGCCTCAATGCAGCCACTTTGCGTTACACCAAAATGAGTCAATACCGTGCAGTGGCAACTCACTTGGCCAGCGACATTGGAGAGCGTATGCGGGGGAACAAAGGCCGTGCTGGAGTGGATGGTGCAGCGGCCGAGGGCTTTTGGGCGGGCGATTATGACTACGTTACCAGCTTTGCCGGACAGGCGGCAACTGTCAGCACGCCAGCGCCACGCTGTCAGACTGCTATCAGCGTTTGTAGTACCCGTGAGCTGGCTGAACTGGATATCGCGCAGTGGCGTTTTCAGGCGCGCAGCTTATTGCCTGAAGGCTCGGTGTTTGTGCTGCGCCAAAGCAATGCCGTCGCGGCTGATGTGTGGATCGCCTGGCGCGACCCGCTGGTCGCCAGCAAGGATGAGGCGCCATCTCGTGCCAACGAATGCCCCAGCGCAATGGCGGTCAGCGACCTGAGCATTCGCTGTAGTTATTTCAGAGTCAACTTGTGAGGCACATCAAATCCAGCCAAGGCGGTGTGGCCTTGATTGAAATGTTGGTGGCATTGGTCATCGGCATGGTGGTGGTGGGGGCTGTCCTCGCTACCTACCTGAGCACGGGGCAGACCGGGCGGCTGCAGTCCGCCTTGGCTCAGATGGACGAAGACGCGCAGATTGGTTTGCGCATCCTGTCGAGCGAGTTGATGATGGCCGGTTATGCGTCACCTGTCAGTAAGGATTTAGAGACATCCGTGCTGGTCAAAACATACAACGGACGGCCGGTTTTTGGTTGTGATCGAGGCTTCCAAACGGCACGAGAGAATACGCCAGCCGAATGCGGCGGCAGTGTCAATTCGCCGGCCATTGAAATCACCTACGAGGCCGACGTCTACAACTCGGTGGTCACCGAAGGCAAACCCTCGGATTGCCTTGGCAACAGTTTTCAGGAGGGCCAATCCGGCATCACTTACAACCGCTATCGAGCGAACGGAGGTGCCCTGCAGTGCACCGGCCCGAAGGGGAATGCCGCCCCCCTGGTGGACAACGTCGAGCGTTTGCAGTTCTGGTACGGCGAAGCGGACAGCGCTGATCCACGCAAGTTGGTGCGCTATGTGACCGCCTCGGTGGTGCAAGATTTCAATCGGGTGCTGAGTGTGCGCGTGTGTTTGCTCATCACCAGCGCCGAGGCCGTGATCACAGCGGAAGACAATGCGCTCAAGTTTTACGTTGATTGCGATCTGGTGCCTCAAGAGTCTACGGACGGACATTTGCGACGGGCGTATGTCGGTACTACGGCATTGCGCAACAAGATGCCATTTTGAGCGATATGAACCATCCCATCATCGGTCTGAGGCGCATCTTTGCAAACCGTCGTTGGCGAGGTGCCGTACAAAGTGGGGCGTCACTCATCATCGTGCTGATCATGCTCGGCGTGATTGCTTTGACATCGGCTGCATCGCTGCGCAACGCGAGTTCGAACGAGCGTGTCAGTAACAACTTTCGCATGCACGCCTTGGCCCAGCAATATGCCGAGGCTGCTTTGCGCTACTGCGAGGCGCAGATGACGTTGGCTGACGCTTCCAGAGTCAATGCGCTGAAAGAGTCGAATCTGTTCGTTACCTCAGGATCGACCACGCCAGCTTGGCGCAAGCAGGGCACTTGGTCGGTCGGTTCTTCTGCTGCCCGGACGACCGTGCCGGAGGCTTTTGTTGTGTCTTCTGAAAGTGCTTTCAAACCTGGCAAGTTGCCTGACTGCGTGGTGGAAAAGCAAACCCTCGACAACGCCACCGTTTACGTCATCACCGCCCGTGGCTTTAGTTCGGACTACACAGCGGACGGCCGCGGTTTCACGGTCACGGGTTCGGTGCTATGGCTGCAAACCTTGCTGAGCATTCAAGGCTCAGCGGCGGTAGACCGTACTTGGCGCCGCATCCTCAATCCCCCCATTTACTGACAGAAAGACGAGCCCAGTGATGCCCCGAATTCTTACGCCAAGTTGTCTTGATGTGCATTCCAGAGTCGCAGATCAAGGACGTTTTGATCCTTTTATGGCCGCTAGGCCGACGCATGGATTCACTTTAATTGAGTTGTTGTTGGTGCTGGTCATCATGGGCATCGTGTCCGCTATAGCGTTGCCTAGCTATAGGCAACATGTTAAGCGTGGACATCGGGCGGAAGCGATCGCGGCTTTGCTGGAGGCGCAGCACTTCATGGAGCGTTATTACAGCGCACAGGGACGCTACGACGGTACAGCTGAAGTTCCCGGCAAGAAGCCCGATCTGCCGTTGCGCTTGCAGGAAATTCCGGTTGACTCAGACCCGCGTTACCAGCTCAAGCTGGAAGCGGCGACAATCAATTCGTATGAACTTATTGCGCAACCCGTGGGCGCGATGGCGAACGACATGTGCGGAACTTTGAGCCTCAATCAGACCGGTTTGAAGGGACTGACCGGCAGTGATCTCAGCGTGGCTGATTGCTGGAGGTGACAGCTGCGAATGACTGCAAGGTCAGCGCCGGACTTCGTCCACCAGTGTTTTGAATTCATCAATATCCTCGAAGCTCCGGTACACGCTAGCAAAGCGGACATAGGCCACTTTGTCGAGTTTTTTGAGCTCGCGCATGACCAGTTCGCCCAAGCGCGTTGACGGTACTTCTCTGAGCCCAAGGTTGAGCAGCTTTTCTTCAATTCGCTCAATCGCCGAATCCACCTGCTCGATGCTCACCGGGCGCTTGCGTAACGCTAGACTCATGGAGTCAAGGATTTTGCTGCGCTTGTACTCAATGCGCCGGCCATCTTTTTTGACGATGGCCGGAAAGTTGACATCAGGACGCTCGTAGGTGGTGAAGCGTTTTTCACAGGCGCCGCATTGGCGACGACGGCGAATGAAATCGGCGTCTTCAGAGACCCGGGTCTCGACGACCTGGGTGTCTAAATTTCCACAAAACGGGCACTTCACCTTGCCGTCCTTGCTGCGTCTTAGCCGTAGACGGGGAAGCGACTGGTCAGCGCGTGGACCTTGGCGCGAACCGCGTCGATGTTGGCCGCATCACGCGGGTTGTCCAGCACGTCGGCGATCAGGTTGGCCGTCATGCGGGCCTCTTCGTCTTTGAAGCCGCGCGTCGTCATCGCCGGGGTGCCGATGCGCACGCCACTGGTGACCATCGGCTTTTCAGGGTCGTTCGGAATGGCGTTTTTGTTGATCGTCATGTGCGCGCTGCCGAGCACCGCTTCGGCTTCTTTGCCGGTGATGCCTTTGGCCCGCAAGTCGACCAACATGACGTGGCTTTCGGTGCGGCCACTGACGATGCGCAAGCCGCGCTCGATCAAAGTTTCCGCGACGATGCGGGCGTTGGTGATGACTTGCTGCTGGTACACCTTGAACTCAGGCGCCATGGCTTCTTTGAAGGCTACGGCCTTGGCCGCGATGACGTGCATCAGCGGTCCGCCTTGCAGACCGGGGAAAATGGCGCTGTTGATGGCTTTCTCGTGCTCAGCCTTCATCAAGATGATGCCGCCACGGGGGCCGCGCAGGCTCTTGTGGGTGGTCGATGTCACGACGTCTGCGTAAGGCACCGGGTTCGGGTAGACGCCAGCAGCGATCAGTCCAGCGTAGTGGGCCATGTCGACAAGGAAAATAGCGCCGACGTCTTTGGCGACTTTGGCAAAGCGCGCAAAGTCAATGCCCAGCGAATAGGCTGAAGCACCGGCGATGATCAGTTTGGGTTTGGATTCGTGCGCCTTGCGTTCCATGGCGTCGTAGTCGATTTCTTCTTTGGCGTTCAGACCGTAGCTCACAACGTTGAACCATTTGCCGCTGATGTTGAGCGGCATGCCGTGGGTCAGGTGACCGCCTTCTGCCAAACTCATGCCCATGATGGTGTCGCCGGGCTTGAGGAAAGCCAGGAATACCGCTTCATTGGCTGAAGCGCCGCAATGCGGTTGCACGTTGGCTGCGTCTGCACCAAAAATAAGTTTGATGCGGTCAATCGCCAACTGCTCGGCGACGTCGACGTGCTCGCAGCCGCCGTAGTAGCGGCGGCCTGGGTAACCTTCGGCGTATTTGTTGGTGAGCTGCGAGCCTTGCGCGGCCATGACAGCGGGTGAGGCGTAGTTTTCACTGGCGATCAGCTCGATGTGGTGCTCTTGTCGGGCGTTTTCGGCCTGAATGGCAGCCCAAAGTTCAGGGTCAGTTTGTTCAACGAGAATATTGCGGTGGTACATGGCAGTCCTAGAGACGGTGGTCCTTGTCCTCATGACCAATAGGGGTGAGGTGCAAGGGCTGCCCAGGCGAACGGCTGAACACCCTTGGCCAAATGACCTCAGAGCGGTGCGCTTCCCAGTGGTGTCCCACGTCAGCTAAGGCAGCTTTGTCAGCATGCCCAGCCTATCGCCAGTTGCGCACGTAATAAGTGTAGCTGACGGTGTGGCTCAGCTGCGAAGCAAGGCAACGCTCTGGGTGCTACTTGCTCCGCGTGGCGTTGTTGGAATGGGGGCCAGTGGGAAAGTTACCGGAATACCGACCGGCGCTGTCTGACTTTCAAACGGCTGGCGCTTGCCGCTGGCCACGGCTTGCAGTCGACTGTGTTCGGCCATGACTTTGCCGACATAACCGCCATCGTCTTCCAAGTTGGCCGCACCGACATAAAACTTCAGGCCGCCTTCAACCGAGCCGGCCCGTGAGATGCATTCTTCCAAAACTTTGACGCCGACGCGGAGGTTGGTCACAGGGTCAAAGGCCGCAAACTTACCACCGAAAAGGGCATATTTGTCGTGGTGAATGCCGGTCATGACTTGCATCAGGCCTTGGGCGCCCACGGGGCTTTGGGCAAATGGGTTGAAGCCCGACTCAATGGCCATGATCGCCAAGATCAGTGTCGGATCTAATTTGGATTTACGGCCGATCTCGAAAGCGTGGGCGACCAAAACACTCAGCGGCTCAGGCGCGACGCTGTATTTTTTGCTCAACCAGTAAGCCACCGCGGCCTGCTTTGTCGGCAAGTCCTTGGGATTAGCCGCGGTCGCACGGTCGACGGCACCCAGTTCGGTGAACCCCATGCTGGCTTCTTGACGGGCTAGCAGCAGTGCCATCAGACGGCTCTCGCCAGCTTCACGCAGGTCGGGGCGCGCTGTCAGAGTGATCATCACAAAGACCAAAGCCAGACCCAGCATGGCAAAGCTGTTGTGGCTGATGTTAAAAAACCCCTCAGCAATGTCTCGAGCGACATTGCGGGCACTGTTTCGTGTATCAACCAAGCATTGCTGCAGGCTTGATTTGAATTGCACTGTCATGGAACTCCTTTCGATGCTTCCGGCTTGAGGCCAGTTGCTAGGATTGGGTCACCAACAAGCCAAGCTTTTTGCTTGAGGAAGTGTCTTGTTGGGCGGGCTGTAGGCGGCAGCTTTCATTTTGACGATGCGTTTTAAGTAAGGTCGGGCGGATTCTAGGGGGTTGTTAAATAACCTGTCAATCATAAGAAGTCGATTCTTTATTCTAAATTCTTTTTAAGAATGCAGTTTAAAGCGACAGTCAATGGCTCTTTTTCTTTCATCTGGTTGCTCGGGTTAGACGCTGCGTCGTCTTCGACATTGGAAAAATTGGCGTGTCAGGTTCCGCTGCTTTGGCTTCTTGATGATCGTGGTTGCAGGCGCTTTTTTGGGGCTTGCCAAAAAACAGCGAAAATACGGACTACGCTTTATTCCTGAAGCTTTTCATTGCGCGCAGACTTTGGCCCTCGAGTGCTCCATTTTGTTGGCTGTTTGAGTCTTTTTTGCCCGCTCTTTACCCTGTGGTTTACCCATTACGCCCGTTGCTGAAATGACATTTGACAAGCCAGTCAGCGCCGCGCTTCACTTCTTTTTATCAAGCATCAACCATGTCTAACTCTTCCAAAGCCGACTCCTCCGCCGCCAAATCGCCACAGGCGAAGGGTGCTGACACACATACATTGGACGCATTGACCGGCGGTGCTTTCACTGCACCGACATCTGGCGAGCGGGCTGCCCGCATCCGCGAATGGTTGGCCACGAACCCGAGTGCCGACCAACTGGCCGATGTCTACAAAGAACTCTCGAACCGCGACAAAGGCGCTGCCAAGCTTCTGAAAGAAAAGCTCGACGATGTCAAACGCGCTAAGGGCCAAGAAGCGGTTGCCGTCGAATGGGCCGACAAAGCGCAGAAGCTACTGGCGTTGCCCAAGCTGAATTTGGCCGATGCGCTGGCGTGGCAGCGTGATGCCGCTAAGGCCGGTGCGCCACTGTCTCGCGAGCCGCTGGCCAGCCTGAAGGTGCAGCTTGCCGATCGGGTCAAGACCATTGAAGACTTGCAACACCGGACGCAGGTACAGCGTGAAGCGGCGGTGCTGATTGCCCAGCGCACCGAAGTGCTCTCGACCAAACCGTGGCGCGATGCACAGACGGTGTGGGAGACCTTGCGTGCCGATGTCGCGCATTGGCAGGACCAGGCCAACGAAATCACCGCAGACCCGATCTGGGCCAGTGTTGATGCGAAATTCCCGCCTTTGCTAGAGGCCTCGCGCGCTCAGTTTTTGGCCATGTGGGAAGCTTTTCAGGGCGCTCTATCTATTGCAGTGGCAGCTTCTGAAGACCCGGCCGCGCCGCTGCCAGCAGTGCCTGTATGGGCGGATGAATTGCGCTCGGCGCGCGGTATCACCCATGATGCAGCAACACCTACTGGCGACAAACCGGCCCGTGCACCCAAGGTCAAGTTGGACCCTGCCGTTCTCGCTGACCTGCGGGCTAAAGCTGCCGCTGCCGTACAAGAGGCTCTGACCAAGCTCGAGACTGAAGTGGCTGAAGGCCATGGCAAGTCCACACCCAAGGCTGCCGCAGATTTGCGCAATGCCTTGAAGGAGAACATACGCTTTATAAATAGCGCTCTGGAGTCTGCTTCCCATGCCGCGTTGACCGCTGCGGGTGAGCTTGAAGGCTGGCAGCGTTGGCGCGCCGACCAAATTCGTGAAGACTTGGTCGAGAAAGCCGAAAAGTTGGTCGCCAAGCCGATGGGCGGCCGCAAGCAACAAGAAGCGTTGCGCGCCATGCGTGAGCAATGGAAAACCAGCGACCAAGGTGGCACGCCTAACCACGCGCTATGGAAGCGTTTTGATGACGCTTGCAACGAGTCCCACAAAGTGGTGGAAGCCTGGCTGGAAAAAACCAAGGAACAGACCGAAGCCACCAAGGCCCAGCGCCGGGTATTGATTGACGAAGTGTTGGCCTGGGCGGAGGCTAACAAGACCAATGCTGACTGGAAGCACCACATCCGTAGCCTGAATGGTTTCGTCACCAAATGGCGTGAAGCCGGCCACCTGAGCGAAAAAACTTTTGCCGACATCCAGCCCGTCTGGAAAGCGGCGATGGACGCAGCCGATGCGCCGCTGACCACCGCCCGCAACGACAGTTTGGCCCGCCGCCGCGCCATGATTGAAGAAGCGCAGGCCTTGGGTGCCGAGCCACAACTGCGCATTGACGCCGTCAAAGCCGTGCAGCAGCGCTGGCAGCAAGAGGCTCAGCAAGTGCCTATCGAGCGCAAGCAAGAGCAAAAGCTCTGGGACGCTTTCCGCAAACCGATTGACGATGCGTTCCAGCGGAAAACCGCCGAGCGTGAAAAAGCAGCGGGTGCCTTGGGCGAGTTTGACCGCATGGTGGTCGAGGCTTCGAAAGCCGTGGCTGAGGCCACAGCCAGCGGTGACGCGCAAAAAATTCATGCCGCCGCCAAAGCGCTTGAGGCCGTGGTTCGCGGGCAAGTGCCTGTGGCTGCTCCTGTGGTCGCAGCGCCCACGGTTGCCGCTTCTGCCGAAACCGCTGTGTCTGCCGAGGCCACCGAGCCGGTGACCAGTGCCGCTGAGGATGCGCCCGTTACCGCTGAGACGGCCGCAGTCGCCGAAACCGATGCAGCAGTTCAGTCAGAAGCCGCCAATGCCACTGCTGCCGCAGAAGCTTCAGTCGAGGCCGAACCTGAACCTGAACCTGTCGCCCCGGTCGTTGTGAAAGCTTCGCCTAAGCCCGTGGTGGCCATGCGCGGCGATGATCGCCCAGGCAATCGCAAGGCCGAGCCGGTTCCCGCCGGTCGTGGGGGTAAGTTTGGTGATCGCAAAGATCCCCGTGCCGGCGGTAAAGATGCGCGGCCACGCACCGGCATGGAAAACAAGTTTGAACCCCTGCGCGATGAGCGTGGTGGCCGAGGTGATCGCGGTGACCGCTTCAGCGAGCGGCCAGCGTTTGAAGAGCGTGGTCCACGTCTGGGCGACGCCGCCTTCAGGGCTCAGCGTGAAGCCTTTGAGACGGCGAATTCAGCCCTCAAAAAGCTGGCTGAGCAGGCTCACGGCGAAGTTCTGACGCACTTGATTTCAGCTTGGGAAAAGCGCGATCCAGAGCAGCTGCCAACCGGGCAAGATCTGGGCAAGCAAGTGCCAGCCGTTGTGCGCACGCGTTGGGCGCAGGCGCTTTCAGCGCCTGCCGCTGGTGATTCAGCTGAGGCTTTGTTGCGCATGGAAATTGCCACAGAACTGCCCACACCGGCCGAGCACATCAGCGCGCGTCGCCTGTTGCAGTTGCAGTTGCTGACCCGTCGCAATGCACCTGCACCCCACGATACTTGGGCTGAAGACATGGCCAAAGTGTTTGCCAGCCCTTACGATGCAGCGCAAACACGCCGCGTTCAAAACGTGCTTAAGGCGCTGCTGAAGCGTTGAAAAACTGCGCGAACAGCGGCAGGAGTTCCGGGAACTCTTGCGCAAAACGCCCCCGGTTGACGAAGTAAGCCTCAGACGTCACGGCGAAAAATTCAGCTGGGGCGGTTCCTGCGTACGCGTCGAGCCAAGGCGGCTCGGCGCCGAAACGTTCGGCCATCGTCAACTGCGTCCTAAACCGAGCGTAGCTGGCCTGCATGGTGACGCGCCAGTTTTCCCAGACGACCCTAGACGAAAGTGGCGGACAGCCATCGGCGCTGCCACTGCGCATGTCGAGCTTGTGCACAAATTCATGGATCACGACGTTGTAGCCGGCTTGCGCCGACTCTCCTGAGGCTGCTACGTCCGCCCAACTCAAAGTGACAGGACCGTGTGGCATGGCTTCGCCAGTCAAGGCCTCGTTATAACGGTGCACCACGCCGGCATCGTCCACCACTTCGCGGCGTGCGAGCATCGCGCCTGAGTGCACCACGATACCCCTGAAGTCGTCGTACCAATGCAGGCCAAGGTGAAGCACTGGCAAGCAAGCCTGAGCGGCAATCGCCACGGCCATGGCGTCAGTGATTTGCAGGCCATGAGCGCCGTTGAATTCTTTGTCGGATAAAAACTCAGCCACCATCGTGCGCAACTGCCCGAGGTCGTTGGTGGGGTCAGCCGTCAGAAAAGGAAAGGCCTGCAGCGTACTCAACCACATCGCGTCAGGGATGGCTTGTTTGCTTCTCTTTGGCAATCCAAAATGTTGCAAGTGTCGGCGCAGCCATCTGAGCATAAGGGCTGCCGATAGCTTGAACTAGGCGCTCAGCGGCAAGCGTTGCAGGCCGCTCTTCGTCAGCCGCAAGACCTCAGCCCGAGGTGGTGTGGCCGCGGCATCCCAATCGCTCAGAACAACGCGGCGCTGGCTGTCGCCAAGCTCGTGTTGGTTGGGCAGGTGAGTGTGACCATGAATCAGGGTGTTGGCGCCTGCAAGCTCCAGCCACTGCTTGGCTGCGTTTGTATCGACGTCTGCATAGGTTTGGCCGTACTGCTTGCGCGCCTCACTTTGCGCACGCAATCCGCGCGCGATGCTTTGTCTTTCCGCCAAGGGCTTGGCTAAAAAGTGGTCTTGCCAAGCGCTGCTCCGTACTTGTTGGCGAAACTGCAGGTACTCGGTGTCGGCCAGGCAAAGTGCATCGCCATGTGTCAGCAGATAACGTTGATCAGCAAAATGCAAGACCGTTGGGTCTTTGAGTAGCGTGGCGTGACACAAACTCATCAAGCGCTGACCGACTAAAAAGTCGCGGTTGCCATGCATGAAGAAAAGTGCCAGCTTGCTAGAAGCCGTGGCGGCCATCACCTGAACGCAACGGTTTTCAAAGCTGGCTTCTTGAGACAAGTCCGATCCGACCACGTCATCACCGACCCAGACTTCAAACAGGTCACCCAAGATGAAGACTGCATCTGCCGGCGTCGTTTCCAGATAATGCTGCCAAACCGAGAAGGTCAGGGGCTCATCAGCGGTCAGGTGCAGGTCTGAAATGAAATCGACCGTGCCCCATGCAGCGGGAGCTTGCAGCTCGGCAATCTGGGGCACGTTCATGTTGTGGCGATGCAGTATTAGCGGTCGTGCAAGGTGCAACGTCCGCCATGCAAGGCGGTGGCTTTGATCAAACCAGCGCCACGGCTTTTTCGATGATCACGTCGGTCTGTGGGACGTCGTCATGATGGCCTTTACGGCCGGTTTTGACGGCTGCGATTTTGTCAACGACATCGTTGCCCGACACGACCTTGGCAAACACGGCGTAGCCCCAACCGGATGCTGTCGGAGCGGTGTGGTTCAAAAAGTCGTTGTTGGAGACGTTGATGAAGAACTGCGAACTGGCCGAGTGCGGTGCGCTGGTACGTGCCATAGCAACTGTGTAGTGGTTGTTTTTCAAGCCGTTGTTGGCTTCGTTTTCAATCTCGCCGTCGGTTGGTTTTTGCTTCATGCCGACTTCGAAGCCACCGCCTTGAACCATGAAGCCAGGAATGACGCGGTGAAATACCGTGTTGTCGTAATGGCCCTTGTTGACGTAAGACAGGAAGTTGGCGACCGACTTGGGCGCCTTGTCTTGCTCAAGTTCGAGGGTGATGACGCCGTAATCGGCAATGTGGAGTTCGACTTTTGGGTTGCTCATGGTGGACTTTATTGAATCAAAGAAACGGATTTTATAAGAACTGGGGTCTTCGGAACATCACTTGAGAAAGGCCCGCCGGCGCCAGTGGGCACGGACTTGATCTTATTGACGACGTCCATACCGCTGACCACCTTGCCGAAGACGGTGTAGCCAAAGAGCTGGGTCGCATTCACCAACTTGGCGCGTGGCGTGTTTTCGTAGACCTGACCTTGGTATTCAAACCGCGGTACTGGATCGCCCGGTGGAATCGGCGTTGGATTTAAAAAATCGTTGTCTTTGACGTTGATAAAAAACTGCGCGGTGGCTGAGTGCGGGTCACTGGTCCTGGCCATGGCCAAGGTGCCGACAGTGTTTTTGTCGCCGCCCTTGGCGACGGCTTCCTGGCCTTCGTGTCGCACCGGTGGACGGCTTGGCTTCTCGGCATACTTGGCGTCAAAACCGCCGCCCTGCACCATGAAGTTGTTGATGACGCGGTGAAAAATCGTACCGTCGTAATGCTTGTCTTTGACGTATTGCAAAAAATTCTCAACCGTCTTTGGGGCTTTGTCGGGATAGACCTCGACCACAAAATCCCCTTCGCTGGTGGTGAATTTCACCCGAGGCGCAGCATCAGCACAGGCTGTCTGCCAGCCGCTGACAGCCAAGAGGCCAGTCAGTGCCAAGGTCGAGAGTGTGCGGCGCTTAAAGGAAGTAGCTTGAGAATTCATTTTAAAAGTGAGGTTTCAAAAATCGCAATTTGGTACATGTGATCAACCGGTCACGGATTGGCAGCGGGGCCAAACAGCGTACGGATCAGCGCTAACTTAGGTTGAACGGTGGTTTTGTTCGGTTCAAGCTGCAGCGCTTTGCTGTAAGACTGGCTGGCCAGTTTTGCGTACACATCACCGAGATTTTCGTGAGCCGTGGCGTAGCTCGGATTGGTGCGAATGGCCATTTGCAACGAAGCGCGAGCCTGTTCAAATTGGTTGTCTGCCGCGTACAAAACGGCCAAATTGTTGTAAGGCTCAGGCAGTTCCGGGTAGTCTTGCGTGAGCGTCACAAAGAGGCTCATGGCGTCAGCCGACTTGCCCATGTCGGTGAGGATCACGCCCTTGATGAAGCGCATTTGAGGGTCTTTGGGCTTGCTCTCTAAATACAGTTCGGCCTTAACCAGCGCTTCTTTGAGCTGCTTTGCGCTGACCAACTTAGTCACTTGGGTGTAGTCGTCAATGTATGGCGCTAAGGGCGTGCCAAAGTTTTGAGCGCGCACTGAAAATGGGAAAATGGCGCCGACCAAAGCGCTACAAAGCAAGACCTTGGTGGCAATTTGTCTAAGGATATCAACGGAAGTTTGCATTGTTTAATGTGGGATGGCGATCAGATCTTATGGTCAGCGTGTCAGACAGCTCGCCTATACTGAAAAAAGATTGTAGCGGGCAGGTATAGTCTGCACTCGCCCATTTGCCACCTCAGCACCATACCCCCCAGCTTTTTTTCTATTCATGAGCCTTCGCATTTACAACACGCTGTCGCGTGACGTAGAAGAATTTTTGCCGCTGGAGCCCGGTCACGTCCGCATGTACGTTTGCGGCATGACGATTTATGACCTGTGCCATATTGGCCACGCCCGCATGATGATGGCGTTTGATGTGGTTCAGCGTTGGTTGCGCGCTAGCGGCTACAAAATCACCTATGTGCGCAACATCACCGACATTGACGACAAGATCATCAAACGCGCTGTCGAACGCGGCATCACGATTCGCGCACTGACGGACGAGATGATCGTCGCCATGCACCAAGACATTGGTGCCCTCGGCATTGAGCCGCCCACGCTGGAACCCCGCGCCACCGATTACGTGCCACACATGTTGTCGATGATTTCTGAACTGGAAGCCAAAGGCTTGGCCTACCAAGCCAGTAGCGGCGACGTCAACTTTGCCGTCCGCAAGTTTCCAGGCTACGGCAAGTTATCCGGTAAGTCCCTCGATGAACTGCGCGCGGGCGAACGTGTGGCCGTGCTCGACGGCAAGCAAGACCCGCTTGATTTTGTGCTCTGGAAGTCCGCCAAAGAGAGCGAGCCCGAAGACGCCAAGTGGGACGCTGCTGCTTTGGGTTTCCCGTACGGCAAAGGCCGACCCGGCTGGCACATCGAGTGCTCGGCCATGAGCTGCCAGACGTTGGGCGAGAGCTTTGACATTCACGGCGGTGGTGCTGATTTGCAGTTCCCGCACCACGAAAACGAAATCGCCCAAAGCGAAGGCGCCAACGGCAAACCGCTGGCGCGCTTTTGGGTGCATAACGGTTTTGTCCGGGTCGACAACGAAAAAATGTCGAAATCGCTCGGTAACTTCTTCACGATCCGCGAAGTGCTGGCGCAGTACGACGCAGAGACCGTGCGTTTCTTCATCATCCGCGCGCACTACCGTAGCGCCCTGAATTACAGCGATGTGCATCTTGACGACGCGCGCAACTCACTCAAGCGCCTGTACACCGCTTTGGATTTGGTGACGCCAGTAGCCGTGGAGATTGATTGGAGCGAGCCTTATGCGGCGCGTTTCAAAGTCGCCATGGACGAAGACTTCGGCACGCCAGAAGCGATTGCCGTGTTGTTTGACCTCGCTGGAGAGATCAATCGCACGGGCTCAAGCCATCTCTCGGGCCTGCTCAAGGCTTTGGGCGCTTGCCTTGGTTTGTTGCAAGGTTCTCCCGCCGCTTTTCTCAAAGCCGGTGCGGCGCTGGACGACGCGACTATTCAAGTCCTGATTGCTGAACGCGCTGCGGCCAAATTGGCCAAAGACTTTGCTGGCGCTGACTGCATTCGTCAGAATTTGCTGGATAGCGGCATCGTGCTCAAAGACTCGCCAAGCGGCACCACTTGGGAGGTCAAGGCGTGAAGATTTTGGCAAAAACCGGTCCTGGAGCCGATGAAGTCGCCCACACTGATGAACCTGCTATGACGGTGCCTGCGTACTGGGCTGAAGCCTGCAAGCACTTGGTCAAAAAAGACCGCGTGATGAAGCGGCTGATCCCTCAGTTCGGCGAGGTTGGGTTGCAGTCGCGTGGCGATGCTTTTGGCACCTTGGCGCGCAGCATTGTGGGTCAGCAGATCTCGGTGAAAGCAGCGCAAAGTGTGTGGCATCGCTTTGAAGTGCTGCCCAAGAAGATGACACCAGCCAACGTGCTGAAGCTCAAAATTGACGACATGCGGGCAGCTGGATTGAGCGCACGCAAGGTTGAATATTTGGTTGATTTGGCACTGCACTTCGACGCCGGTTCGGTGCAAGTTAACAATTGGGAGGAGATGGACGACGAGACCATCATTGCCCAGTTGATCGCGATCCGTGGCATTGGCCGGTGGACCGCTGAGATGTTTCTGATCTTTCACCTGATGCGTCCGAACGTGTTGCCACTCGACGATGTGGGCTTGATCAACGGCATCAGCAAGAGTTATTTTTCAGGCGAATCGGTCAGTCGCAGCGACGCCCGTGAGGTGGCTGGCGCCTGGGCGCCTTTTTGTACTGTGGCAACTTGGTATATTTGGCGGTCACTCGACCCCTTGCCGGTCGTGTACTGATTTGACGAACTTGAATGTGCCGGCCCTGTGCCCGCTAATCGATCCCCTAGACACAAAGGAGCAAGGTCATGCGTAAAAAAACCTTCCTCGATTTCGAGCAACCGATTGCGGACCTCGAAGGAAAAATCGAAGAATTGCGTTATGTGCAGACTGAATCTGCGGTCGACATTTCTGACGAAATCGACCAGCTGGCCAAAAAGAGCCAGCAGCTCACCAAAGACATTTACAGCGACCTCACGCCGTGGCAGATCACCAAGATCGCACGCCACGCAGAGCGCCCCTACACGCTGGACTACATCAGCGAAATTTTCACCGACTTCGTTGAAATGCATGGCGACCGTCACTTTTCTGACGACCTCAGCATCGTCGGGGGTCTGGCTCGTTTTAACGGCCACGCCTGCATGGTGCTCGGTCAGCAGAAAGGCCGCGACACCAAAGAGCGCGGTTTGCGTAATTTCGGCATGAGCAAGCCGGAAGGTTATCGCAAGGCTTTGCGCCTGATGAAAACCGCCGAAAAATTCAAACTGCCGGTGTTCACCTTTGTTGACACGCCCGGTGCGTACCCAGGCATTGACGCCGAAGAGCGCGGCCAGTCGGAGGCCATTGGCCGCAACATCTTTGAGATGGCGCAGCTGGAAGTGCCGATCATCACCACCATCATTGGCGAGGGCGGCTCTGGTGGCGCGCTGGCCATTTCAGTGGCCGATCAAGTGGTCATGCTGCAATATTCCATTTACTCGGTCATCAGCCCTGAGGGCTGCGCCTCGATTCTGTGGAAAACCTCAAACAAAGCCGAAATCGCCGCTGAGGCGCTTGGCATCACTGCGCATCGACTGAAGGCCTTGGGCGTGATCGACAAAATCGTCAATGAACCTGTTGGCGGCGCTCACCGCGACCACAAGCAAATGGCCGCTTTCTTGAAGCGAGCGTTGAATGACGCTTTCCGTCAGGTCAGCGACCTGAAGGTCAAAGAGCTGCTGGACCGTCGCTACGAACGCCTGCAAAGCTATGGCCGTTTCACCGACACCAAAGCCGAAGCTCGGTAACTATGAGTCCGCCTTGGTCAATCCGGCGCAATTGGCGCTGGCGGCCTTCGCCGGCTCAACTACTTCAGCTCTAACACCGCCGCTGGCTGTTGCTTACAGCGGCGGCGCAGACTCCACGGCGCTCTTGCACGCTGCTTGCGGAATGTGGCCGGGGCAGGTCAGGGCGATTCATGTGCACCACGGACTTCAGGCCGTCGCCGATGAATTTGAGGCCAATTGCCGGGCTGTTTGTGTGCAGCTGAATTTGTCCCTGCATGTTGCCAAAGTCAATGCCAAGCACGAGCTTGGCGAGAGTCCCGAAGACGCAGCACGCAAAGCGCGTTACACCGGTTTAGCCGACGCGGGGCGTGCGCTCGGCGTGAGCCAAGTGCTGCTTGGCCAGCACGCAGACGACCAAGTTGAAACCATCTTGCTGGCCTTGAGTCGCGGCGCTGGCTTGGCCGGTTTGTCAGCGATGCCGGCTGTTTTTGAACGCCATGGCGTGCAATTTTTTCGTCCTTTGCTTCAGGTGACAAGTGCCAGTCTGCGTGAATGGCTGACGCAAGCAGGGCATGCTTTTGTAAACGACCCCAGCAACACTGACGAGCGCTACACGCGCAACCGCATTCGTGCCAAGCTCTTGCCCGCATTGGCAGATGCGTTTCCGCAGTTTCGACAAACCTTTGCACGCAGCGCCAGTCATGCCGCTCAGGCACAGCTGTTGTTAGACGAAGTCGCTGCGCAAGACTTGCTGCAAGTGGGCACTCCGCCGGCCATCAAGGCGTTGCAGGCGCTGTCGCGGCCGCGTCAGGCGAACGTGCTGCGTCACTGGCTGTTGATATTCCATCAAGTTCGCCCCAGCACTGCGCAACTGGCGCAACTGCTCGACCAAGTGGCTGCCTGCACCACTCGCGGTCACCACATCCACTTGAAGGTGGCCAATGGACATGTGTTGCGGGATGTTAGCTATTTACAGTGGTTGAGCCCGATATAATCACGGGCTTTGCCAAGACTCCAGCACATCTTTTTAATTCCTTTGCCCTTTTTTTGACTGACTTTTTTCAATGGCTTTGATCGTTCATAAATACGGCGGCACATCCATGGGCTCGACTGAGCGCATCCGAAACGTCGCCAAACGCGTGGCCAAATGGGCCCGCGCCGGCCACCAGATTGTGGTGGTGCCGAGCGCCATGAGCGGCGAAACCAATCGCTTGCTCGGCTTGGCCAAAGAACTCTCACCGGCTAAACAAGACGACGCTTACGCCCGTGAACTCGATGCGCTGGCAGCCACCGGTGAGCAGGCTTCCAGCGCCTTGCTGGCGATTGCTTTGCAAGCCGAGGGCATGCCCGCCGTGAGCTACGCCGGCTGGCAAGTCACCATTAAAACCAACAGCGCCTTCACCAAGGCCCGCATCGAGTCAATTGATGACAAACGTGTGCGTGCAGATTTGGACGCTGGCAAGGTCGTGATCATCACCGGCTTTCAGGGTGTCGACGACGGCGGCAATGTCACCACACTTGGCCGTGGCGGTTCGGACACCTCGGCGGTCGCCATTGCGGCCGCCTTGAAGGCGCACGAATGCCTGATCTACACCGATGTTGATGGTGTTTACACCACTGACCCGCGCGTGGTCCCTGAAGCCCGCCGTCTCGCCACGGTGAGCTTTGAAGAAATGCTCGAGATGGCTTCCATGGGCTCCAAGGTTTTGCAGATTCGCTCCGTTGAATTTGCTGGCAAATACAAGGTGCCGCTGCGGGTGCTGTCCAGCTTCACCGACTGGGACATTGACATCAATGAAGAAGCCAAGTCCGGCACTTTGATCAGTTTTGAGGAAGACGAAAAAATGGAACAAGCCATCGTATCGGGCATCGCATTCAACCGCGACGAAGCCAAAATCTCCGTGTTAGGTGTGCCCGACACACCAGGCATTGCGTACCAAATTTTGGGCGCGGTGGCCGACGCCAACATCGAAGTCGATGTGATTATCCAAAACATCAGCCGCGACGGCAAAACCGACTTCAGTTTCACTGTCAATCGTAACGACTGCGCCAAGACCGTTGAATTGCTCAACGCTAAGGTATTGCCCAAGCTGGGCGCCCAAGAAGTCATCAGCGACACCAAGATCTGCAAGGTCAGCATTGTCGGTATCGGCATGCGCAGCCACGTGGGCGTTGCCAGCAAAATGTTCCGTATCTTGAGCGAAGAGGGCATCAACATTCAGATGATTTCGACCAGTGAGATCAAGACATCCGTCGTGATTGACGAGAAATACATGGAATTGGCAGTGCGAGCGCTGCATAAGGCGTTTGACCTCGACCAACCGGTCTGAAATCGGGCCAAAGTCGTGAGATAATCTATCTTGATTAGGAATCGTGACCGAGTGGCCGAAGGTGCTCCCCTGCTAAGGGAGTATAGGGTGTAGAGCCTTATCGAGAGTTCGAATCTCTCCGATTCCGCCAAGCATTTAAACCCCTTATAGATCGTTGATTTATAAGGGGTTTTTTGTTTCTGGGTTTTCGGTTTTCACACGTGTATTTCACACCTCTTCGGACGCCACTCATGCCCATGAGATGCATCGCAAACGGCCACCTTGAGGCTTTTTTTGTTTACCGCTCCATCTACCCCTACACAACTTGAAACAATCAGCGCACACTCTGGCTGACCAATGTTGGGCTTAGGAGCGGATTCATGAACAAAGCACTGATTTTCTTAGCCTGGCTTGTGTTGGCAGGTGGCGTAAATGCCAAAGGTGGCCACACAGGCGGCTCACACCACAGCAGTGCAGGGCATGTGAACAGTCAAAACCACTCCGTTAAGGGCTATACGAAGCGGGATGGCACCCATGTGGCCCCTAGCCATGCCACCAACCCTAACGGCACTCGTTCGGATAACTACTCGCACAAGGGCAATGTGAACCCATACACGGGTAAAGAGGGCACTAAGCAGTAACGAGGACGACGAGGGCCGCTTGATGCTCTCGTAAGCTGGTCACAGGCCATCACTGGGCGCATCCACGCCCTTGCAGCAGTAACAGAGCGATATGCATTGCTGCATAGCGGGTGCAATGCCCTGCTATTTGTTCGGCTGGCTTGTTGGCAGCTCTGGGTGCATCTTTTTTCCACAGCGTGGTGCAGTGTGATGCGCTACGCATGAACGACAG
>CANFJF010000018.1 GCA_947447355.1 Comamonadaceae bacterium | reverse complement strand
TGATGCCTTGAGAAATAGCCCTTCTTCATGACTCAACATCCTTCTATGATTTGGTTCACAAAAAAATAAGTAATTCTTTACAAAATTTGAAATTAATGATTTTAGTGATTAAATCACTAAAAGCAAAATAAATCGATTGAGCAAAAAATTTAAGTTGCTTGTCAGACCTGTTCTGGATAATTAGAGCTTGAAATCATGTGACCTACCCCCTTGAGTTTGACTTCGCACGGCGCTTTGGCCCAGTTGAACAGCGTCTGATCTATCACTCCACGGCATGGGCTGCCGCTGCAATGCATTGGCTACTCTTGGCCAGTCGCACCGCTTATGGCTTGAATTTGAGCCTGTATCGCGCTCTTGTCGTATTGGTCATTTACGTTCTCACTGCGAAAATTTAAACATCCGCCAAGTGATATTTTTTCTTGGGAAAGGTCGGACAGGTAAGCAAAATACACGTTACTCAACCCGTGATTTGATAGATATCAAAATTTTACGGAGCGCATCGGGTTGAATAGAAGTTTGTCCCCTGAAGGGTTGGTCCGTTATCACCAATAGTGAAATCAGTGCACCAAATAATATGGGTAGTATTTTCAATCCCAGTGTGTATGAATCCAATGGTAAGAATAAGGTATTTACGGCAGTCAGCGCCATGATACACAGACCAATCACAACCCAGAAAAGCTGGGGTAATTTGTCCGTAGCACGCTCAATCCTCATTTCTCGACTTTCAGCAACTTCTTCAGATTTTTTTATGATGTCTGCATAAATAGCGGTCTGCCGATTGGTTTGGGGGTCAAGCTTCATGATTTTTTTGGATATGTTTCGCCAAAGCATGTGAGTCCTGTGGCTTCCCTGACCATTTCCAATAATATTCCACTCCTCTTCAATGATGGAGTCTATATATGAAAAAATTTCATCGCGAATCTCAAGGGTTCCTATATCCCCGTAACGAGTTAACAAGCGATCAAGGTTATTTATCCTGCCAGCCTCAGCCGACACAATAGATTTTATTTCCCTGAGATTTGTTTGGGCTTGATTTAGCAGGAAACCGATTAACAGACCGCTACAGCCAGCCAGTGGGCTGAAGAGACTGTATCCAAGGTGAGTACTTTCCTCTGATGGCGCCATCATGGGGAGTAGCCTGATGGCCCGCGGCAAAAAATCCATCAGGATCAAAAAGAGTATTACAAATATGAGAAGTATCTCAATGTTTGATCTTCTATATATCCATGCCGGCATTAATATTAACCTTTTTACGACGAGGAGCATCATCCGATCCACACTGCAACTGATCGAACCTAGGAGAATTGGCTCAGTTTTGCCCGCGTAATTTTGGCATAAAAAAGTACGAAGTGATGCCACCTTTGCCAGAGAAAGAAAGGGCGGATTTAAATGTGAAGTGCAAAACTTACCAATCTGTAAGGTCCGCAGATGCTCTATACCTCACCCCACGATCGACAGCTTCAGTCTAAAGACGGGGCATGACACCAGCGCGGCAGGCGTGCAGGGGGTGGTTTTGAATTAATTCGCCAGAAATGGCTGTTTGAGAATGCCCAGCACGGGGTCTACCTTCGATGTCACTTTGAGTGTCACTGTGGCGCAGCTTAGGACGGGGTGAATACAAAATGGTGAAACTCAAAACCTTGAAAGTAAAAAACCCTTGTAAATCAATGACTTACAAGGGTCTTAATACACTGGCGGAAGAGGCGGGATTCGAACCCGCGGTGGGTATAACCCCACGTACGCTTTCCAGGCGTATGACTTAAACCGCTCATCCACCCTTCCGCGAAGCCTCACATTCTAGCAGTGGAATAGCCACTGCAGATGAATGTTGATGGCCCCGAACCCAACTATTGAAGTTCACCTCGAAAGGCGTGGCTTTCAAGCTCTTGCAGGCTCACCACCTTGGTGGCGTAGGCATGCGTGCATTCCAAGATGACCGGCGGCGCAACGCCAGCAGCCAAGGCTTCTTTCCAACGGTTGATGCAGAGGCACCAACGGTCGCCGGCTTTTAGGCCAGCAAAGCGCCACTGCGGCTTGGGTGTCACCAAGTCGTTGCCACGTGTGACTGAAAAATCCAGAAAGGCTTGTGTCATTCGAGCGCAGACGAGGTGTGAACCTGCATCTGTTTCATCGGTCTCGCAGCAGCCATCTCGGAAATAGCCAGTCAAAGGATCGTAAGAGCAGGGCACCAACGGCGTACCCAACACGTTCAGGGTAATCATGGTGTGAGGGTCGGGGCCTTGTTAACTTGCAGCACGGTCATGGCGGAGGTGATGAGGCTGGACACTTCAGTCATATTGCTTGGGACAATCAGCGTAGTTTTGGCTTGGCTGGCGACTTTGGCGTAGGCCTCAACCGCTTTTTCAGCGACCTTCAGTTGCACCGCCATTTCGCCGCCTGGCTGGCGAATGGCAGCGGCGACGCGCTCAATGGCTAGCGCAGTGGCATCCGCGACGGCGGTAATAGCACCGGCTTCGCCTTGTGCATTATTAATGGCGGCGAGTTTTGCGCCTTCGGAGCGGGCAATGAAGGCTTCGCGTTCGCCGGTAGCGATGTTGATTTGCTCTTGGCGACGACCTTCAGAGGCAGCGATCAGGGCGCGCTTTTCACGCTCAGCAGTGATTTGCGACTGCATGGCCAGCAAGATTTCTTTCGGTGGCGTCAAGTCCTTGATTTCGTAGCGCAGAACCTTCACGCCCCAGTTCAAAGCGGCTTCATCAATGGCGGCAACAATTTGAGCATTGATGATGTTGCGTTCTTCAAAAGTCTTGTCCAGTTCCAACTTGCCGATGACGCTGCGCAGCGAGGTCTGTGCCAGTTGGGTGACAGCCATGATGTAGTTGGACGAGCCATAGCTGGCACGGATCGGATCAGTCACTTGAAAGTACAAAATCCCGTCAACTTGAAGTTGCGTATTGTCTTTAGTGATGCAAATCTGGCTAGGCACATCCAGCGGAATTTCTTTCAGGCTGTGCTTGTAAGCCACGCGGTCAATGAAGGGCACCAGAAAGTTCAACCCGGGGGTGAGGGCTTGCTGGAATTTACCGAGCCGTTCAACGACCCAAGAATTCTGCTGGGGCACCACTTTGATGGATCGGGTGATGAATATCAGGGCGATGACCAAGATGACAATTGCAATTTCCATGGAGTCTTTCTGTGTGTTCTATAGCGAGGTGAAATGGGTTTGTCTGATACTCAAATTACATCTAAGTTCAACATATATCAGTTTGAAGGGATCTTTTCGACGCGTAAACGCGTACCGATGACCTCTGCAACCCGATGAGCGCCGATGGCCGCTGCTTCGCCGGGGCGACGAATAACCGTCCAATTGGCGCCGCGATACCGGACATTTGCCGTACCGTCAGGGTTCCAACCGTCGACCATCACGGTTTCACCAATGTCGAGGTTGAAGGACTGGTTGCTGTCTTCAGGAAGTGCCGCTTTGCGGCTTTTTTTGACGAAGTAGCAGGCCACCACTGAGCCGCCACCAAGGACTGAAGCGAGCACCAATTGAACAATAGCGTCGGCACCTGCATGGGCGGCTAAAGCACCGGCGACCAGCGCGATACTGATCATGAGCAGGAAAAAAGTACCCGTGAGCAGTTCCGCGACCACTGCACCGCCCGCAAGTAGCCACCAAATGGTTGCTTCTGTCATGGCTTATCTCCTGTTAAGTTGAGTCTTATTTTGAAGCAAAAGAGAAGATGGGCGAAAGGGCAGGGCATTAATTCCGTACACTTTGCCCTTTTACCCGTTACTGCAATTCCCGAATCAGGCTTACAGCCCCGCGCACACCATGAAATTTCGCTTCCCCATCGTCATCATTGACGAAGACTTCCGCTCTGAAAATACCTCTGGTCTGGGGATTCGCGCACTGGCGCAAGCCATTGAAACCGAAGGCTTTGAAGTTTTGGGGGTCACAAGTTATGGTGACTTGTCGCAGTTTGCGCAGCAGCAAAGCCGCGCCAGCGCTTTTATTTTGTCAATTGACGACGAAGAGTTCACGCCCGGGCCCGATCTTGATCCGGCAGTGCTTAACTTGCGACACTTCATCGCTGAAGTGCGCCGCAAAAATTTGGATGTGCCGATCTATGTGTATGGCGAGACCAAAACCTCGCGTCATATTCCGAACGACATCTTGCGCGAACTTCACGGCTTCATTCACATGTTTGAAGACACGCCTGAGTTTGTGGCGCGCCACATCATTCGTGAGGCCAAGAGCTATTTAGAGGGTGTGCAGCCGCCCTTCTTCAAGGCTTTGCTCGACTATGCAGAAGACGGTTCATATTCGTGGCATTGCCCGGGTCACTCGGGTGGCGTGGCATTTTTGAAGAGCCCGGTGGGGCAGATGTTCCACCAGTTTTTCGGTGAAAACATGTTGCGCGCCGACGTTTGCAACGCGGTTGAAGAGCTCGGTCAGTTGCTAGACCATGATGGGGCGATCGGCGCCAGCGAGCGCAATGCGGCGCGCATTTTCAACGCTGATCACTGCTTTTTTGTGACCAACGGCACCTCCACCAGCAACAAGATTGTTTGGCATCACACGGTGGCGCCGGGCGACGTGGTCGTGGTCGACCGCAACTGCCACAAGTCCATCCTGCACGCCATCATCATGACTGGCGCGATCCCGGTGTTTTTGAAGCCAACGCGAAATCACTTCGGCATCATCGGCCCGATTCCGCAAAGCGAATTTGAGCCCGATGCGATTCGTGCCAAGATTGCGGTGAATCCGCTGCTCAAAGGCGTTGACGCGAGCAAAGTCAAGCCGCGCGTGTTGACGCTGACGCAATCAACTTATGACGGCGTTTTGTACAACACAGAGACCATCAAGGGCATGCTGGACGGCTATATCGACAACTTGCATTTTGACGAAGCGTGGTTACCGCATGCGGCTTTCCATCCCTTTTATGGCACTTACCACGCCATGGGGAAAAATCGCATTCGCCCGAAAGAGGCGGTGGTGTATTCAACGCAGTCGATTCACAAACTGCTGGCCGGTATCAGCCAGGCCAGCCACGTGTTGGTGCAGGACTCCCAAAAGACCAAGCTCGACAGGCACCTCTTCAATGAGGCTTACCTGATGCACACTTCGACCTCGCCGCAATACAGCATCATCGCCAGTTGCGACGTAGCCGCAGCCATGATGGAACCGCCCGGCGGAACCGCTTTGGTTGAAGAAAGCATTGCCGAGGCGCTGGACTTTCGCCGTGCCATGCGCAAGATTGACGAAGAATACGGTACAGACTGGTGGTTCAAAGTATGGGGCCCGGACAAGCTGGTGGAAGAAGGCATTGGTGAGGCCAAGGACTGGATCATCAAAGGCGAGTCACGCAGTGCCAAGACGGCTAAAAACGGTGCCAACAACTGGCACGGCTTTGGCCAGATGGCAACCGGCTTCAACATGTTGGACCCGATCAAGTCGACCATCGTCACGCCCGGCATGGACCTGAATGGCAAGTTCGCCAAGACCGGTATTCCAGCCAGCATCGTCACCAAGTTTTTGGCAGAACATGGCGTGATCGTTGAAAAAACGGGTCTTTACAGCTTCTTCATCATGTTCACCATCGGCATCACCAAAGGCCGCTGGAACACGCTGCTGACAGCGCTGCAGCAGTTCAAGGATGACTACGACAAGAATCAACCGATGTGGCGCGTCTTGCCTGAGTTTTGTCAGAAGTACCCGAAGTACGAACGCATGGGCCTGACTGATTTGTGTCAGCACATTCACGCGCAGTACGCCAAGTACGACATCGCGCGTTTGACCACCGAGGTTTACCTGAGCGACCTGACGCCGGCCATGAAGCCGAGCGATGCGTATGCGCACATTGCGCACCGCACGACCGAGCGGGTGGAGATCGATCACTTAGAAGGCCGCATCACGGTCGGGCTGGTGACGCCATATCCGCCTGGTATTCCGTTGTTGATTCCGGGTGAAGTGTTCAACAAAAAGATTGTTGATTACCTGAAGTTTGCGCGTGAGTTCAACAGCCAGTGCCCAGGCTTTGAAACTGACATTCACGGTTTGGTTGAGCAAGAAGACGCCAAAGGCAAGAAGCGATATTACGCGGACTGCGTGAAGCGCTGATTTATTTCGTGGGGGTGTCGGCTTCTGCGTCAGTGCGAATGCGCATGAAGCTGGCAAAACGTGGAATGCCGCTGTCGTTGAAGCCCCTGTAACGGTAGGTCACCGTTGCGCCAATAGGTGGCGGGGCTTTGCGTTCTGCGTCGCTCAGGCCGGTGCCGATTTTGAAGCGGATGGGTTTCTGCCCCGGCAGCGCAGGCATCTCTACCAGCAAGGCCCCTAGCGCGCCGGTATATTTGCCTTTTCCGGGCAGGTGTTCAACCACCCGCGCTTCGGCGTCCTCGTGGGTTTTAACTTTCAGCAAGTCGTCGCTGCGGCCTCCTGAATAAAGCGAAGCACCACGGTGCAGCATCAGGCCTTCGCCTTTGGCCTTCACGTGCTGGGTCAGCATTTTGCTCAGTGCCAGATGGCTGACGACTTTCCATTGAGGAACGGCCTGCACCCATGGCTGGTTGATCTTTTGTACAAGACTGTTGAGCGCCGGTATGCGCTGCGTGAACGTACCCCTATGGGCTGGTAAATCAAAGACCATGAAGCGAATGCCGCGCCAGGCATCGTCGTCTGGCGTGATTTTGCGCACGGTTGAAACCGCTAACTGAAATTGCCCACGACCCGCCCAGAGTTCACCGTCCATGGCCTCATCCGGCCAACCTGCGGTAAACCACACGGGTGCAAAGATGGGTTCACCGCCGCGTGTCAGGAGTTTTTGGCCATCCCAGTAGCCGCGCATGCCATCGTACTTTTCGCTGACCCAATAGTCTTGCAGGTCAATGCCCGGGTGATACACCTTGGCCAGCATCAACGGCGGATTGTTCTCGGCCGCAGAAAGTGGCAAAGACGGCGATAGCAGGAGGGCTAAAGCCAGCCCGAGTGGAATCAACTTCAGCCAAGCCACACCCGCCTTGACAAGGCGAGCGATGGCGGCGAGAGGCTTATGCATGCACGGTCAGCTGGCTTCGGCCGGTTCTACGATGCCGCCGACAACATGGCTGAAACCGCCATCAACGTAAGTGATTTCAGCGGTCACGCCACTGGCTAAATCGCTCATCAGGAAGGCCGCAACGTTGCCGACTTCGTCAATCGTCACGTTACGGCGAATCGGCGAGGCCGCAGCCACTGCGCCCAAAATTTTGCTGAAACCGGCAATGCCGCTGGCCGCCAGCGTCTTGATCGGTCCGGCGCTGATGCCGTTGACGCGCATGCCCTTGGGGCCCATGGACTCGGCCATGTAGCGCACCGAGGCCTCTAGGCTGGCCTTGGCCAAGCCCATCGTGTTGTAGTTCGGCAGCACCCGCAGCGCACCCAGATACGTCAGCGTCAGCAAGGCCGATTTTTTGTTCAGGTAGGGCAGGGCGGCTTTGGCCATGGCCGGAAAGCTGTAGGCGCTGATGTCGTGCGCAACCTTGAAGCCTTCGCGCGACAAACCTTCCAGAAAGTCACCGGCAATCGATTCGCGTGGGGCGTAGCCAATCGAATGAACAAAGCCGTCAAAGGTCGGCCAGTGGGCAGACAAGTCGGTGAACAACTGGTTGATTTGCGCGTCGTCGCCAACGTCGCAATCGAAGATTAGGGTGGAATTGAAGTCAGCTGCAAATTCGGTGATGCGGCCTTTGAAACGCTCACCGACATAGCTGAACGCCAGCTCGGCACCCTGCGCGTGGCAGGCCTTGGCGATGCCGTAAGCAATCGAGCGGTTTGACAGTACGCCGGTGATCAGCAGTTTTTTGCCAGTCAGAAATCCCATGTTCTTATTCCTATCAAAGTTTGTTAACCGTCGCTGCTCGCCTAGAACGGGATGGATAGTTAAGGCAGAATTGTCGCATGCGGATTTTGCGTGTTTTTGCTGTTTTTCTGTGTGTGGCTTTGGGCCTTGGCGTCAGTGCGCCAGCTTGGTCAGGCTATGGCTACGCCCTTTGGGGAGATCTCAAATACTCCGCTAGTTTCAGCCATTTTGACTATGTCAATCCGGCCGCGCCCAAGGGCGGCGAGCTGCGTTTGGTGAGCAATCTGCGTACTTCTACCTTTGACAAATACAACCCCTTCACCATCAAGGGCAGTGCCCCAGCCTACTTGGCCGACCTGATGTTTGACAGCTTACTGGCCGGTTCACTGGACGAAACCGCGGCCGGTTACGGTTTGTTGGCTGAAGACGTGACCGTTGCGCCGGATGGTTTGAGTGCCACCTTCACACTGCGCCGAGAAGCCCGATTTCACAATGGCGAGCCGGTGCTGGCCGCCGACGTGAAGCACAGTTTTGACGTGCTCATGGGCCCTTACACCTCGCCGGCTTACAAGTCGCTGCTGGAGGACGTGGCCGGCCTGGACGTGTTGAGCGAACGCCGCTTGCGCTACCGCTTCAAAAAACCAAACCGGGAACTCCCACTGACGGTTGGCGGCCTGCCGGTTTTCAGTCGCAGTTGGGGTGTGGAACGTGGCCAGCCAAAACGCTTTGACGCTGTCGTGATGGACATTCCCATCGGCAGTGGCCCCTACCAAATTGGGCCGGTGCGCTTTGGCAAAGACATCACCTATGTGCGTGACTCGAACTACTGGGCCAAAGACCTGAATGTGCGCCGTGGCATGGTCAACTTTGACCGCATCACCGTCAAAATTTACAAAGACAACACGGCGAAACTGGAAGCCCTCAAGGCCGGTGAGTTTGACCTCATGCGCTTCTTTTCAGCGGGGGACTGGGCACGCCGCGTCAACGGCAAACGCTTTGACTCTGGCGAACTGGTGAAGGGTGAGTTCAAGCACCGTTTGCCTTCCGGTTTTCAAAGCTATGTCATCAATGTTCGGCGTGACAAGTTTAAAGATGTCCGGGTCCGCGAAGCCTTGGGCCTGGCGATTGATTACGAATGGATGAACCGGCAGATGTTTTACAACGCGTATCAGCGGGTAGTCGGTTTGTTTGGCAACACAGATTGCCAAGCGACCGACCTACCCAGCACGCAAGAGTTGGCCATTTTGTCGCCATGGCGTCAGCAGATTCCTGCGGCCGTACTGGGCCCGATGTTTGCACCACCGCGTACGGATAGGGACCGCACTTTGCGAGATAACCTGCGTCGCGCTCGTGACCTTTTGGCTGAAGCTGGTTGGAATATCCAAGCCGGTGTGTTGCGCAACAGCAGTGGCGAAGCGATGGTGGTCGAATACCTCGACAGCAACGAAGGCGGCGCAAGGGTGGTCGCACCTTGGGCGCGTAACCTTGAAAAACTCGGTGTCCAGCTCAACTACAGGACTGTCGATTTCGCGCTGTATCAACAGCGGCTCAGCAAGTTCGAGTTCGACATCGTGTCGCTGGCCTACGGTGGTACCCACAACCCGGGGCAAGAGTACGCCAACATGTTCGGCAGCCAAGCCGCTGTCACTGAAGATTCAGGGAACATGGCCGGTGTCAGTAGTCCCCCGGTTGATGCGATCATTGCGCGCATGACCAGCGCTAAAACCAAGGCTGAATTGCTGCCCGCTTGCCGTGCGCTAGACCGCGTCATCAGCCACAGTCATTACCTTATTCCGCAGTGGACGGCATCGACGCACCGCATGGCTTTCAATGACCGGCGTTTGGCTCGTCCCGCGCTGACCCCCGATTACTCGACTGGCGAAGGCTGGGCGGTTTTTACTTGGTGGGCGCGCTGATGCTGGCTTACATATTTAAACGCTTGCTTCTCATGGTGCCGACCTTGCTCGGTGTTTTGATCATCACCTTCGCCGTGGTGCAGTTTGTGCCCGGTGGTCCAGTCGAGCAGTATCTGGCCGAAGCCAAAGCGGGTGCGAGCAGTGGCGGCGGTGCCGAAGGCGGCGGCTTCAGTTATCGGGGTGCGCAGGGCGTTGACCCGAAGCGCATTGAGCAGATCAAAGCGTTGTATGGCTTTGACAAGCCAGCCCATAAACGCTTCTTTCAAATGCTCGGTCAGTTCGCTCGTTTTGACTTGGGGAAGAGTTTTTTTCAGAACAAAGACGTGTCTCAGCTGATCATTGAAAAGCTGCCGGTCTCCATCAGCCTTGGTTTGTGGACCTTCCTCATCAGCTATCTGGTGGCTGTGCCGCTGGGTGTTGCCAAGGCGGTTCGTGCGGGGTCAAGGTTTGACCTCATCACGACCTTGCTGGTGCTCGTTGGTTATGCGATTCCTGGCTTCGTGCTGGGCGTCGTTTTACTGGTGGTTTTTGGTGGTCAACTGCAGTGGTTTCCACTGCGTGGTTTGACCTCCAGCAACTGGGACGAGATGACTTGGGTTGCTCGCGTGGTGGACTATCTGTGGCACATTGCATTGCCTGTCACAGCGATGGTCTTGGGCAGCTTCGCAGTCACCGCCATTTTGACCAAAAACGCTTTTCTAGAAGAGATCCGCAAGCAATATGTCATCACGGCGCGAGCCAAAGGTCTGGCCGAGCGGCAAGTACTTTACAAACACGTTTTTCGAAATGCGCTGATTCCGATCATCACTGGCTTTCCGGCGGCCTTTGTGGGGGCTTTTTTCACCGGTTCGCTGCTGATTGAAACGCTTTTTTCGCTCGATGGCTTGGGCCTGCTGAGTTATGAAAGTGTGATTCGGCGCGATTACCCGGTGGTATTGGGCACGCTTTATTTCTTCACGCTGATTGGCTTGGTGACCAAGCTGGTGAGTGACCTTTGTTATGTCTGGGTGGATCCGCGTGTCAAATTCGAATAACCCCCACGATGCGGCCTCTGGCCACCTCACCCCCGGGGGGGCGCCCGCTGCGGACGGGCAGGGCCCGATCCGCGCCGGCACTCGGGAAGAAAGGGCGGCACTGTCGTTGTCAGTGTCGCCATCGCGGCGGGCTTGGCAGCGCTTTCGCCGGAACCGCCTCGGCTTCATCAGCTTGGTGTTTTTTTGCGCGTTGGTGTTGCTCAGCTTGCTAGCCGAAGTGGTTTCGAATGACCGGCCATTGCTGTTGAAGTACAACGGTAATTATTACTTTCCGATCGTTACCGTCTACCCGGAAAAAACCTTCGGCGGTGATTTTGAAACAGCCACGGACTACCTTGATCCGTTCATCCAAAACAAGTTGACGACGGCTGGTAATTGGGTGATTTACGCGCCTAATCCTTACGGCCCCAAGACCCTGAATTATTTCGCCAAGGAGCCGAATCCGTCGCGACCGACGCGAGATAACTGGCTGGGTACTGACGACCGCGGCCGCGATCTTCTGGCGCAACTGATTTATGGCTTTCGGGTCAGCGTGCTGTTTGCCTTGGCCTTGACCTTTACTGGCGTTGTCTTGGGCGTGTTGTCGGGCGCGCTACAAGGCTATTTTGGTGGCAAGGTGGACTTGGCTTTTCAGCGTTTCATGGAGGTCTGGGGTTCTATGCCTGAGCTGTATTTGCTGATTATTTTCAGCGCCGTGTTTGCGCCCAGCATCGCTTTGCTGCTGGTGCTGCTCAGTCTGTTCGGCTGGCTCGGATTGTCGGATTACGTGCGCGCCGAATTTCTTCGTAACCGACAGCTGGACTATGTTCGTGCCGCGCGCGCCATGGGCTTGAGCCCTTGGCAAATCATCATCCGCCATGTGCTGCCCAACAGCATGACGCCGGTGGTGACTTTTCTGCCGTTTCGCATGAGTGCCGCTATTTTGGCCCTGACCTCTTTGGACTTTTTGGGATTGGGCGTGCCACCGGGCACACCCTCCTTGGGCGAGCTGCTGTCGCAGGGCAAAAACAACATCGACGCGTGGTGGATTTCGCTGTCAACTTTCACCGTTCTGGTGACGACGCTACTCTTGCTGACCTTCATGGGCGACGCCCTGCGCGATGCGCTAGACCCTCGAAAGGCAGACCGATGAGCGCGCCGAATTTATTGGATGTGCAGGGACTGCGCGTGTCTTTTGCTGGCAAAGAAGTGGTGCGTGGCATCGACTTTTCGATCGCTGCCGGCGAAAAGCTGGCCTTGGTAGGTGAGTCTGGTTCTGGCAAAACGGTCACGGCCTTGAGTTTGTTGGGTTTGGTGCAGGGTGCGAATACCTCGGGGCGGGCGGTTTTTCGGGGCTTTCAAGACAGCTTTAAAAGCGCCAACAGGGTCAGTGGTTCTAACAGCGTTCAAGCTGATGCTCAGCCAGACCTGCTGGCGCTCTCCGAGCGCGACCTGCGGGCTGTTCGCGGCCGTGACATCGCGATGATTTTTCAAGAACCGATGACGGCCCTGAATCCTCTTTTCAGTGTCGGCAATCAGATCGCGGAGGTGTTGCAACTCAAAGAGGGGCTGAGTCAGGCAGCAGCCCATCAAGCGGCGGTGGCGTTGTTGGCCGACACCGGTGTTCCTGAGCCAGAGCGTCGTTCGCATTCTTTTCCGCACCAGCTCTCTGGCGGGCAACGGCAGCGCGCCATGATCGCGATGGCGCTGGCTTGTCAGCCGCGGCTGTTGCTGGCTGACGAGCCGACGACGGCGCTGGATGTCAGCTTGCGCGGTCAAATTCTCGACTTGTTGTCGGCTTTGCAAAAGAAAAACGGCATGGCCGTGTTGCTCATCACGCACGACCTGAACCTAGTGCGTCGGTTTGCAGACCGCATCGGGGTGATGGAAAACGGCTTGATCGTCGAGCAAGGCCTTGTGGCTGATGTTTTTGCCAACCCACAACACCCGTACACCCGCAAATTGATGGACAGCCGGCCGGTGCGGAATGTGACCGAGGCTTTTTCAAGCGCCTCGTCCGTACCCGTGATACAGAGCCAAAACTTGCGCGTCAGCTACCCGGTGCCCATCGCGGGCTTTCGTGGGTGGTTCAAAAAAGGCGAATTTGTAGCCGTTCAATCCGCTAGTTTCAGCCTCGAAAAAGGCCGAACACTGGGCATCATTGGCGAGTCGGGGTCTGGTAAGTCCACCTTGGCGTTGGCCGTTTTGGACTTGCATCCGAGTCAGGGGGATCTGCAGTTGGCCGGTAAAACCTGGGGTCGCGACGCCGCCAATAACAAGGTTATACGACGGGCGGTGCAGGTGGTTTTTCAAGACCCGTTCTCGTCGCTGTCACCGCGCATGACTATTGAAGAAATAGTCGGCGAAGGCCTGCGCGTGCATCAGCCTGAGCTAAGCGTTGAACAGCGCTACCCGCGGGTGGTCAATGCGTTGGCCGACGTTGGCATGACGGAGGAGCAGTTTCCACGCTTGTTACAACGTTATCCGCATGAGTTTTCGGGGGGGCAGCGCCAGCGTGTAGCGATTGCCCGGGCGCTGATGGTCGAGCCCGACGTGTTGGTGCTGGATGAGCCCACCAGCGCGCTGGACGTCACTGTTCAAAAACAGGTGCTGGAGCTGCTTCAACGCTTGCAACGGGAGCGGGGCCTGAGTTATTTACTCATCACCCATGATGTCGATGTGATTCGCGCCATGGCGCACGACGTCCTAGTGATGCAAGCCGGCGAGGTGCTTGAGTATGGCTCGGTCGATCAGGTGTTGTTGTCGCCGCAACATCCCTACACGCGGTTACTGGTGACGCAAATGTCTTAATTCATCAAAAAGCTGGGCGTTTGGCATGCGTTTTGTTTGCAGAGCGTTGCATCTAAGGCTAGAATACTTGCTTCACGACCAAATGGGCGGGTTTTCACCGTCCATTTTTTTTGGGCGTTTGTTTTTACACTGTGGATGAGTTTTAGAGACTGAATGGCTTTACAAGATTTACACGGCACGATTAGTCAGACTGTTACCGGGCTTGGGTACGAGCTGGTTGACATCGAGCGCACGACGGGCGGATTGCTGCGCGTGACGATTGACATGCCTTATTTAGCCGGCACGGCCCCAGGTGAAGAGCAGCACATCAACGCAGAAGATTGTGAAAAAGTCACTCGCCAGCTGCAGTTTGTGCTGGAAGTTGAAGGCACAGAGTATTCCCGGCTTGAGGTCAGCTCGCCCGGAATCGACAGGCCGCTGCGCACTGAACAAGATTTTGTACGTTTCACTGGTGACTTGATTGACATCACCCTGAAAGCGCCGATTGGTGTTGCCGCCAGTGCGGGCACGTTGGTTTCGGCCAATCGCAAAAAATTTCGCGGCACGCTGGAGCGTGTAGCTACCGGCTGGCAGATCGTCTGGGCGGAAGAGCCCGACGTGAAGCCTGGTCAAAAAGTGAGCAAGCACAGAATTCCCGCACCTTTGCAGGCGCTGGGCTTCACACTTGACGAGATCGCCCAGGCGCGTTTGGCGCCCGTGGTTGACTTCAAGGGACGCCGACCCAAAAGCGTTCCACCTGTAGATAAACAGATTGAGTAATAAGAGAAAGGCAGGCTTGTGAAATGAATCGCGAACTGTTGATGTTGGTTGATGCCATATCGCGTGAGAAAAATGTGGAACGTGACGTCGTTTTTGGTGCCGTCGAGCTCGCGCTCGCCTCGGCTACCAAGAAGGTCTATCCCGAAGGCGTGGACATCCGCGTCGCCGTGGACCGCGACAGCGGCGTTTACGAAACCTTCCGCCGTTGGCTGGTGGTGCCTGACGAAGCTGGCCTGCAAAACCCTGAGGGTGAAGAGCTGGTCAGCGATGCACGCGATGAGATCGCGGACATCGAAGAAGGCGACTACATCGAAAAACCAGTTGAAAGCCTGCCGATCGGTCGCATTGGCGCTCAAGCTGCTAAGCAAGTTATCTTGCAAAAAATTCGCGATGCTGAGCGTGAAATGTTGCTGAACGACTTCATGTCGCGCGGCGAGAAAATTTTCGTTGGCACCGTCAAGCGCATGGACAAGGGCGACATCATCGTCGAGTCCGGTCGTGTTGAAGGCCGTCTGCGTCGCAGCGACATGATCCCGAAGGAAAACCTTCGTTCTGGTGACCGTGTGCGCGCCATGATCATGGAAGTCGACACCACTTTGCGCGGTGCGCCCATCATTCTCTCGCGCACGTCGCCTGAGTACATGATCGAGCTGTTCCGTCAAGAAGTGCCTGAGATCGAACAAGGCTTGCTGGAGATCAAATCCTGTGCCCGTGACCCTGGTTCCCGCGCCAAGATTGCCGTTCTCTCGCACGACAAGCGCGTTGACCCGATCGGTACTTGCGTTGGCGTTCGCGGCACCCGTGTCAACGGTGTCACCAACGAACTCGCTGGTGAACGTGTAGACATCGTGCTGTGGAGTGAAGACCCGGCGCAATTCGTCATCGGTGCATTGGCACCGGCCAATGTTTCCTCCATCGTAGTCGACGAGGAACGTCACGCCATGGATGTGGTGGTCGACGAAGAAAATCTGGCGATCTCGATTGGCCGTGGCGGACAAAACGTTCGCCTTGCCGCTGAGCTAACCGGCTGGAAAATCAACATCATGACGGCTGACGAGTCTGCTGAAAAGCAGGCCACAGAAACCGACAGCAGCCGCAAACTGTTCATGGACAAGCTCGATGTGGACGAAGAGATCGCCGACATCCTCATCTCCGAAGGCTTCACCAGCCTCGAAGAAGTGGCCTATGTGCCGATCCAGGAAATGCTGGAGATCGAATCTTTCGATGAAGACACCGTCAATGAACTGCGTACGCGCGCCAAAGACGCCTTGCTGACGATGGAAATCGCCAAGGAAGAAGATGCTGAAGCCGTCTCGCAAAATCTGCGTGACGTCGAGGGTCTGACACCTGAGCTGATCGCCAAGTTGGGCGAGTCGGGTATTCACACCCGCGACGATCTGGCCGACCTGGCCGTTGACGAACTTACAGATATCACTGGCCAGTCTGCGGACGAAGCCACAGCCCTGATCATGACCGCACGTGCCCATTGGTTTTCCAATGACACTTCTGCTGCTCAAGAGCAATGATCATGGAGGCCGCACGGAAACCCAATTATGTCCAGTACCACTACCGTCGCTGAATTCGCAGCTGAACTGAATAAACCCACCGCAACACTGATCGAGCAATTGACCAGCGCCGGCGTCGCCAAGGCAGAAGCCGGCGATCGTTTGTCCGAGGCTGACAAGCAAAAGCTCTTGAGCTATTTGCAGGCCAGCCATGGCACCGCCACTGCCGAGCGCAAAAAGATAACTTTAGTCAAAAAATCGACTACCGAGATCAAGCAAGCCGACTCGACTGGTCGTGCCCGCACGATTCAAGTGGAAGTTCGCAAGAAACGCACTTTTGTTAAGCGTGAAGACGGCTCTGATATGGCCGCTGAAGAAGTTGTTGTTGCGCCAGAACCGGTCGTCGATAACTCAGAATTGCTACGTCGTGAGGAAGAAGCCAGGCAACATGCTGAGTTGCTGCGCCGTGAAGAAGAAGAGTTCGCTGAAAAATGCCGACAGCGCGATGCGCAAGAGGCGGCTCGTGAACAAGAACGCATTGCTGCGGAGCTGAGCGCTCAAGCTGCTGCTGCCGCTGAGGCTGTGAAATTGGCTGAAGCCAAGAAAATCGAAAAATCTACGGCGGTTAAACCTGTCGTAGGTTCACGTGTGTTTCCTGATCAGAGTGTTGTGAACGCAGCGGCGGCACTTGCCGCCGCCGCCGCAAGCGACGCCGCTGCTGCTGTTCAAGCGGCAAAGGCTGCTGAAGTCAGTGCTGCGCAGGCAGCTGTCAAAGCCAAGGCCACAGCAGAGTTCCAAGCGGATGCCGCCAAGGTACAAGATTTCCAGGATCGTCGCAAAAAGGCCGAAGCTGAAGCGGCTGGTATTCGCGCCATGATGAACGCGCCTAAGCGCGTACTGGTGCCACACGTCGATCCTAAAGTCGCGGCAAAAGGAACCTTACACAAGCCTGCGGTAGTGCCTGGCACAGTCAAACCCGGCGCCCCTGCGGCTGCCGGAGTGGCTGGTGCTGCAGGAAAGAAAGAAGTCAAGTCGGAGAATTTGTCTTCGACTTGGAAAGACGACGCTAAGAAAAAGACAGAGCTCAAAACCCGTGGTGCACCAACTGCACCAGGCCGAGGCAATTTCCGTGGTGGCCCGCGTGGCCGTCGCTCATCAGACCGCGATGCGCGTCCTGAGTCCACTTTTGTCGCCCCGTCGGAATTCAAGGTTATTGAAGTTCATGTGCCTGAGACCATCACTGTGGGCGAACTCGCTCACAAGATGAGCGTCAAATCGTCTGAGGTCATCAAACACCTGATGAAGCTCGGTCAGATGGTCACCATCAACCAGCCGCTGGACCAAGACACCGCCATGATCGTGGTGGAAGAAATGGGCCACAAAGCCGTCATGGCTGCGCTGGATGATCCAGAAGCGTTCACCGACGAAGACGTGCAAGGCCAACAAGCTGAGTCGTTGCCGCGCGCACCGGTGGTCACCGTCATGGGTCACGTTGACCACGGTAAAACCTCACTGCTCGATTACATTCGCAAAGCCAAAGTCGCTTCCGGCGAAGCTGGCGGCATCACTCAGCACATTGGTGCCTACCACGTGGAAACCCCACGCGGCATGGTGTCGTTCTTGGACACGCCTGGTCACGAGGCCTTCACGGCCATGCGTGCCCGCGGCGCCCAAGCCACTGACATCGTGATTCTGGTGGTGGCGGCGGATGACGGCGTGATGCCGCAAACCCGCGAAGCCATCAAGCACGCGAAAGCGGCTGGCGTTCCAATCGTTGTGGCGATCAACAAGATTGACAAGCCAGGCATCAACCTTGACCGCGTCAAAGGTGAGTTGGTCACTGAAGAAGTCATTCCCGAAGAGTTCGGTGGCGACGTGCCTTTTGTCGGCGTTTCAGCCCACACGGGTGCCGGTGTTGACGATCTGCTGGAACAAGTGCTGCTGCAGGCTGAGGTGCTTGAATTGCGCGCGCCGGTTGAAGCTTTGGCCAAGGGCCTTGTCATTGAAGCGCGCCTCGACAAGGGCCGCGGCCCGGTCGCCACCGTACTGGTTCAGTCCGGTACTCTGAAAGCTGGCGATGTGGTGCTGGCCGGTTCGACCTTTGGTCGTGTGCGCGCCATGCTGGACGAAAATGGCAAGACGATCAAGACCGCGGGTCCTTCGATTCCAGTCGAGATTCAAGGTCTGACAGAAGTACCGCAAGCTGGCGACGAATTCATGGTGATGACCGACGAGCGTCGTGCCCGCGAGATCGCGACTTACCGTGCCGGCAAGTTCCGCAACACCAAACTGGCCAAGCAACAGGCGTCGAAGCTGGAGAACATGTTCTCCGACATCAATGCTGGCGAAGTCAAGATGCTGCCGATCATCATCAAAGCCGACGTGCAAGGTTCGCAAGAAGCCTTGGCTCAGTCGCTGCTCAAGTTGTCGACCGACGAGGTCAAGGTTCAGCTCGTGTACTCCGCTGTCGGCGGTATCTCAGAGTCGGACGTCAACCTCGCAATTGCGTCTAAAGCTGTGCTGATTGGTTTCAATACCCGTGCCGACGCACAGGCCCGCAAACAAGCCGAGAACAACGGCATTGAAATTCGTTACTACAACATCATTTATGACGCTGTTGACGAACTGCGCGCCGCGATGTCGGGCATGCTGACACCCGACAAGAAAGAAGAAGTCATCGGTAATGCCGAGATTCGTCAAGTCTTCAAGGTCAGCAAGATCGGCTCTATCGCCGGTTGTATGGTCACGGCCGGTGTGGTTCGCCGCAACGCGCGTCTTCGACTCTTGCGCGAAAACGTGGTCATCTTCACGGGTGAACTCGACTCGCTCAAGCGTTTCAAAGACGATGCACGCGAAGTCAAAGAAGGCTTTGAATGCGGCTTGAACGTCAAGGGCTACAACGACATTCAGGTTGGCGATATGCTTGAGTTCTTCGAAATCAGGGAAGTCGCCCGGACGCTCGAAGCCTAAAGCATGAGCGGCCAACGGTCTCGCGACAACATGAGCTGTCACGAGACCGTCACCACCTCCCGGTAATATTTTATTTTTTAAATGCGTAAGAAATCATCCACCCCTAACCGCGGTTTTCGCGTCGCCGACCAGATCCAGCGTGATCTGACGGCGCTGATCGCGCGCGAGTTGAAAGACCCGCGGGTGGGCATGGTCACGGTGCAGTCCGTCGAAGTCACCCCCGACTACGCACATGCCAAAGTATTTTTCAGTGTCTTGGTCGGTGACCCGAAAGAGTGTGAAGAAGCCTTGAACCAAGCGGCAGGTTTTCTGCGCAATGGTTTGTTCAAGAAACTGATGATTCACACTGTGCCAACCTTGCATTTTTTGTTTGACCGCACGACTGAACGTGCCTCCGACATGAACGCCTTGATAGCCAAGGCTGTTTCCTCCCGCGCTCAAGACGACTGATACAGCGCCGTTGCCCTTTGACAGGTTCAGGGTTAACGGTGCTAGCCAGCGAACAGACAAATCTGCTCGCCGAGCCTGTCGACAAATATGACGCAAACTTCCAGTCCCCGCCAGAAAATACAGCGACGTCCCGTGCATGGCGTGCTGCTGCTCGACAAGCCGATAGGCCTGTCGAGTAATCAGGCCTTGCAAAAGGCCAAGTGGTTGATGCGCGCCGAAAAAGCCGGCCACACTGGCACGCTCGATCCGCTGGCGACAGGCGTTTTGCCGTTGTGCTTTGGTGCAGCCACCAAGTTCAGCCAGATGCAGTTAGAGGCCGACAAGACCTACGAAGCGGTCTTGCTGCTGGGCCAAAAAACCACAACCGCAGATGCCGAGGGTGAGGTCATTGAAACCCGTGACGTGCCTGAGATCTCGGCTAAGTTGCTGTCGAAGTTGACTGCACAGTTCAGCGGTGCGCAGGCCCAAATTCCCCCCATGTATTCAGCGTTAAAAAAAGACGGCAAGGCGCTGTACGAATACGCCCGCGCCGGCAAAGTCGTCGAGCGTGTGCCAAGACATATCGTTGTCCACGAGATGCAGATGACGGTCGCCCATGATGACCGAGCAGCGGCCGCCATTCGCATCATCGTGCGCTGTAGCAAGGGCACCTACATCCGTACCCTCGGTGAAGACATTGGTGAAGCCATTGGTTGCGGTGCGCACCTCGGATTTTTGCGTCGCATTGAAACCGGCGGCTACGTGGCCAGCCAGTGCATCAGCTTGAGCGCGCTTGAAGCCATGAACGAAGCCGAGCGAGATGCTTGGCTGTTGCCGCCGCAGTCACTCGTGTCAGCGGCCCCGTCGGTTTGTCTCGATGCAGCTAACGCCGGCCGATTTTTAAGTGGTCTGCGTCGCCGTGGCGAAGCGGGCCATTGGGGTCCAGAGATTTCTGAGAACGAGCCCTTGGTACAGGTTTTTGGTAACGATCCACACGCATTTTTAGGCACGGCCCACGTGACCGCCAACGAGTTGATTCCTGAGCGTTTGCTCAGCCCCATTGAAGTACAGGACATGCTGAAGAGCGCCGCCGTTGGCATCGCAACCTCAGCATCGGCTGGTCCGGCGCTTCATTCCGATGAGCCCCCAGCCTTGCCTTGATGTCTTAACAGACCGTCCAGGCAAAAAGTTTTTGAAGTTTTAGAAAGCCCACCATGAGTCATAAACAGATCCGTAACATCGCCATCATCGCCCACGTTGACCATGGTAAGACCACCATGGTTGACCAGTTGCTGCGTCAGTCAGGCACCTTCGCCGACCATGAAAAAGTCGTCGACACCGTGATGGACAACAACGCCATTGAAAAAGAACGTGGCATCACGATCTTGGCCAAAAACTGCGCCGTGACCTGGAAGGGAACACACATCAACATCGTCGACACCCCAGGCCACGCTGACTTCGGTGGCGAGGTTGAACGCGCTTTGTCGATGGTTGACGGCGTTGTGTTGCTGATCGATGCGCAAGAAGGCCCCATGCCGCAAACGCGTTTCGTGACTAAAAAAGCTTTGGCTCTTGGCCTCAAGCCGATCTTGGTGGTGAACAAAGTGGACAAGCCAGGCGCACGTCCTGATTTCGTCGTCAACGCAGCATTCGACTTGTTCGACAAACTCGGTGCGACTGACGAACAACTGGATTTCCCAGTCGTCTACGCCTCCGGCATCAACGGCTGGTCGTCGATGGAAGAGGGCGCACCCGGTGAGCAGTGGGGCCCAGACATGTCGGCTCTGTTCGACACCGTGCTGAAGCACGTGCCAGCGCAATCTGGCGACCCAGCTGCTCCACTGCAGCTGCAAATTTCCGCACTTGATTTCTCGACATTCGTCGGTCGTATTGGTGTAGGCCGTATCAAGCAGGGCACGATCAAGCCGATGATGGACGTCGTTGTCATGGAAGGCCCGGACGGCAAAGCCATTAAAGGCCGTATCAACCAAGTGCTGACGTTCCAAGGCTTGGAGCGCGTTCAAACTGACGAAGCGGGTCCAGGTGAAATCGTCTTGATCAACGGTATCAACGACATCGGCATTGGTGTGACCATCACTGATCCTGTGACGCCAACACCATTGCCTATGTTGAAGGTTGACGAGCCAACGTTGACCATGAACTTCTGCGTGAACACCAGCCCATTGGCCGGTCGTGAAGGCAAGTACGTCACCAGCCGCCAGATCTGGGACCGCCTGCAAAAAGAACTGCAACACAACGTCGCATTGCGGGTTAAAGAAACCGACGAAGAAGGTATCTTCGAAGTGATGGGTCGCGGCGAATTGCACTTGACCATTTTGTTGGAAAACATGCGCCGCGAAGGCTTTGAGATGGCTGTATCCAAGCCGCGCGTCGTGATCAAAGAAGTCAACGGCGAGAAGTGGGAGCCTATCGAGCTGGTCACTGCTGACATCGAAGAGACCCACCAAGGTGGTGTGATGCAAGCCCTTGGCGAACGCAAGGGTGACTTGGTCAACATGGAATCAGACGGCCGTGGCCGCGTTCGTTTGGAATACCGTATTCCAGCGCGTGGTCTGATTGGTTTTACCAATGAATTCTTGAACTTGACGCGCGGATCTGGCCTGATTGCCAATATTTTCGACTGCTACGAGCCACACAAAGGTGACATCGGTGGCCGTAAAAATGGCGTGCTGATCTCTATGGATGCGGGTGAAATTTTCACCTATGCCCTGGGTAAGCTGGACGACCGTGGTCGCATGTTCGTCAAGGCGAACGACCCTGTATATGAGGGCATGATTGTCGGTATCCACAGCCGTGACAACGATCTGGTGGTCAACGCCACGCGTACCAAGCAGCTGACCAACTTCCGTGTGTCCGGCAAAGAAGATGCGATCAAGATCACGCCACCGATTGAGTGCACCTTGGAGTACGGTGTTGAGTTCATTGAGGACGACGAGCTGGTTGAAATCACACCGAAGTCGATTCGACTGCGCAAGCGTCACCTGACTGAAAGCGATCGCAAACGCTTTAGCCGTTAATTTTCATAAGCCTTCAGGCTTTCAACGCACTGCGCGATCTTCACGGTCTTGCGGTGCGTTTTAATTTCTGCCGAAACTCCCTAGCAATAAAAAAGAAATTCATGAACAGCACCGCCTCTGAAGTCAATATGCAGCCGTCCGAAGCTGTCAGTCATGTCTTGGTTGAACGTCGCGGCAACGCTGGCTTCATCACGCTGAACCGGCCGAAGGCGTTGAATGCTTTATCGCTGTCCATGGTGCGCGATCTGACGACAGCACTGACAGATTTGCAACACGACCCAGCCGTGATGGTGGTCGCTATTCGTGGCAGCAACAAAGTGGGGCGACCGGGCTCCACTGAAGCTCTGTTCGGTGGATTCTGCGCGGGGGGTGATATCCGCTATTTTCACCAAGCTATCCTGGCCAACGACACGTCACTCGATGATTTTTTCACCGAAGAATACAGGCTCAATCACTTGATCCATCAGTACCCGAAACCGTTTGTCGCGTTCATGGATGGCGTGGTCATGGGGGGCGGCATGGGCATCAGCCAGGGCGCGAGTTTGCGCATCGTCACCGAGCACACACGCATGGCCATGCCTGAGACGAATATCGGCCTATTCCCTGATGTGGGCGGTGGCTACTTTTTGAGCCGATGTCCCGGCCATGTAGGTGAGTATCTGGCCCTTTTGGGGGAAGTGATCGGTGCGGACGAAGCCCTGCAATACGGACTGGCCGATGTGAAGATGGATGCTGTTCGAATGCCCGCTGTTTGGACTGCATTGGGTGCGCAAGCGTTCGCCAGCATCTTTGAAGCCAAGAGCTGGTTGGCCAGCGAAGTAGGGCAGCCGGATGCCACATTGATTCAGCCAGACAGCCACATTGACAGTTTCTTTTCGCTCTTGCGTGTCAAGCACATGGTCGACGCGCTGGAGAATGCCAAGGACGACCGCTGGGCGCAGAAAACCGCAACTGCCTTGCGCAAGCGTTCACCGCTGATGTTGCATGTGACCTTGGAGCAGATTCGCCGTGCCCGGCAGATGACCTTGGCCGATGACCTGCGCATGGAGCGCGATATGGTTCACCACTGTTTTTATGACCGACCGGGCACCGCCAGCGAAGTCATGGAAGGCATTCGCGCCTTAGTGATCGACAAAGACTACACGCCCAAATGGAATCCCGCGCGCATTGAAGATGTGAAGCCGGGTATGGCGGATGCATTTTTCGTCAGCCCTTGGACGGCTGAAACGCATCCGCTGAAGGCACTTTAAAGCTTAGCGACCGCGTGACTTCATCACGCGCTCAACTTCACGCTTGCCTTCGCGGTCCTTGATGGTGTCGCGCTTGTCGTGCTCGGCTTTGCCTTTGGCCAAGCCGATTTCGCACTTCACGCGACCTGATTTCCAGTGCATGTTCAGCGGCACCAACGTGAAGCCTTTTTGTTCGACCTTGGCCAGCAAGCGCTTAATTTCATCCTTGTGCATCAAGAGCTTCTTGGTGCGGATGGAGTCTGGTTGAACATGCGTTGACGCAGTGCCCAGCGGGTTGATCTGGCAGCCGATGATGAAGAGCTCGCCGTTGCGGATGACCACGTAGCCGTCTGTTAACTGCACTTTGCCCTCGCGGACTGATTTGACTTCCCAGCCTTCCAGCACCATGCCGGCTTCAAAGCGTTCTTCAATGTGGTAGTTGTAAGTCGCTTTTTTGTTGTCGGCAATGCGAATAGCAGCGGCTGCCGCTTTGGGCGACAGATTGGCTGCGGGCTTGGCTGGCTTGCCTGAAGAGGCCGCTGCGGATTTTTTGGAGGAGCTTGCTTCTTTGGTGGCCATGACTGAGAGGTGAGGGCGCGGGCGGCTAATACAATTGCCAACGCAACTGCATTGTATGAAAACCGTTCACAAGTCCGTCCTCCTCTGGTACAGCGCCGAAGAAATGTTTGCGCTCGTCACCGACGTCGCCGACTATCCGGCGTTTTTGCCGTGGTGCGACCAAGCCAGCGTGCTGGCTGAAGACAACGCAGGAATGACGGCCAAAGTGGGTATTTCTTTTGCCGGGATCAAGCAGGCTTTCACCACCCGCAACCGCCATGTAGCCGATCGCGAAGTCGCGATGGAATTGGTCGACGGCCCGTTTTCAAATCTTGATGGACTTTGGACCTTCACGCCTCTGGGCGAAGGTCAAAGGGCGTGCAAGGTGGACTTCATGCTGCGCTACAGCTTTGCCAACCGTGCACTGGCTGCGCTGGTAGGGCCGGTCTTTGACAAGATAGCCGGCAGCATGGTCGAAGCCTTCGTCAAGCGCGCAACGCAGGTCTACGGTGAGTCTTGAGTCGCAACTCTTTTTCATGACTATATGTTTTACCCAACTCGCGAATACAAAACTCACCCATCATGGCGAGCAGCGCGGCCATTCATCTCGGCGGTGCACGGTGATGGACTGCCGCGCTTCGCTCGCAGTGACGTGTCCTCACTGTCATGGCGAGCGCAGCGCGCCCATCCATTTCGGCGGTGCACGGTGATGAACTGCCGTGCTTCGCTCGCAGTGACGCGCCCTCACTGTCATGGCGAGCGCAGCGCGCCCATCCATTTCGGCGGTGCACGGTGATGGACTGCCGCGCTTCGCTCGCAGTGACGGGTTATTTTTTCTCGCCATGAAAATCACCGTGACCTACGCGCCGAGTCAACGCTTGGCGCAAGAGTGGTTTCTTGAGTTGACTGAAGGCAGCACCGTGCAACTGGCGCTAGAACAGTCAAGCATTCAGACAGCGTTTTCTGATATCCCGGAACTGCTTGCGAGAGGTGATTTATGCCTAGGCATCTGGGGCCGTAGTTGCAGTGCCGATCAAGTACTCAGCGACAAAGACCGGGTCGAGATTTATCGCCCGCTGCGGGTTGACCCCAAGGTCGCACGGCGCGAGCGATTCAAGGGTCAAGGCGTTAAACGTGCCGGGCTATTCTCAAAAAAACGCATAGGCGGAAAATCCGGCTACTGAGAACGCTGCGAGCGCAAAACCCGCTGTTAGCACGGGTACAATCGCGTTTTTGGAGCTTTCCCTATGCGCCTACTCGGCAAAGCGCTGACCTTCGACGACGTTCTGTTGGTCCCTGCGTACTCCCAAGTCCTGCCCAAGGACACCTCACTTTCCACTCAGTTTTCTCGCAACATCCGCTTGAACCTGCCCTTGGTTTCGGCCGCCATGGACACGGTCACAGAGGCACGATTAGCTATTGCCATCGCTCAAGAGGGGGGCATTGGCATTGTTCACAAAAACCTGACACCGCAAGAGCAAGCCGCGCATGTGGCCAAGGTCAAACGATACGAGTCCGGCGTGGTGCGTGACCCTGTCGTCATCACCCCTGAACACACGGTGCTGCAGGTGCTGGAGTTGTCAGAACAACTGGGTATCTCTGGCTTTCCGGTTTGCGACGGCGGTAAAGTTATCGGCATTGTCACCAGCCGTGACCTGCGTTTTGAAACCCGTTACGACGTCAAGGCGCATCAGATCATGACGCCGCGTGAAAAGCTGATCACGGTCAAAGAAGGCACCTCGCCGGCCGAGGCCAAGGCCTTGCTCAACAAGTACAAGCTGGAGCGCTTGCTGGTGGTCAACGACGACTTCGAACTCAAAGGCTTGATCACCGTCAAAGATATCACCAAGCAAACCAACTTCCCAAACGCTGCACGTGACGCTGCGGGACGCTTGCGCGTAGGCGCTGCTGTCGGCGTTGGCGAAGGCACAGAAGAACGCGTAGAAGCGCTGGTCCGGGCTGGTGTTGACGCCATCGTGGTTGACACCGCGCACGGCCACAGTCACGGCGTGATCGAGCGCGTGCGTTGGGTCAAAAAGAACTATCCTGACATCGACGTGATTGGCGGCAATATTGCCACCGGCGCTGCCGCGCTGGCTCTGGTCGAAGCCGGTGCTGATGCTGTCAAAGTCGGCATCGGCCCTGGCAGCATCTGCACCACCCGCATTGTGGCGGGTGTGGGTGTGCCACAAATCATGGCCATCGACAGCGTGGCCACGGCCTTGCGCGGTACCGGCGTTCCTTTGATTGGTGACGGCGGGATTCGCTACAGCGGCGACATCGCTAAAGCCATTGCAGCAGGTGCCGGTACCGTGATGATGGGGGGCATGTTTGCAGGCACTGAAGAGGCGCCTGGTGAAGTTATTTTGTTCCAAGGCCGCAGCTACAAAAGCTACCGTGGCATGGGCAGCATTGGCGCCATGCAGCAGGGCAGCGCTGATCGTTACTTTCAAGAAGCCACGACGGGCAACCCGAACGCGGACAAGCTGGTGCCAGAAGGCATTGAAGGTCGTGTGCCTTACAAAGGCTCCATGGTGTCCATCGTCTACCAAATGGCCGGCGGTTTGCGTGCCAGCATGGGTTACTGCGGTTGCGCCACGATTGAAGACATGCAGAACAAGGCGGAGTTTGTCGAGATCACCTCCGCAGGCATCCGGGAAAGCCATGTGCATGACGTGCAGATCACCAAAGAAGCGCCGAACTATCGAGCTGAGTAATTATTAGCCCCCACGCTTGTCACTGCGTGTACTACGCTGCCCCCCGAGGGGGCTCATTTTCCTAGGGGCGGCCCGTCGGAAAATCCCCCTCGCTTACGCCATCTGTCGAACCTGATCCGATTCATGCTTCACCAAAAAATCCTCATTCTCGACTTCGGCTCGCAAGTCACTCAACTCATTGCCCGCCGTGTTCGTGAGGCACATGTTTTTTGCGAAGTCCATCCTTGCGATGTGACCGATGAGTGGATTCGTGAGTACGCCAAAGACGGCAACCTCAAGGGCGTTATTTTGTCGGGCAGCCATGCCAGCGTGTACGAAGAATCGACTGACAGGGCACCACAAGCTGTTTTTGAGTTGGGTATTCCGGTGCTGGGAATTTGCTACGGCATGCAGACCATGGCGCAGCAGCTCGGCGGCAAAGTCGAAGGCGGAACCACACGCGAGTTTGGCTACGCTGAAGTGCGCGCTCGCGGCCATACATCGCTGCTCAAAGACATCGCGGACTTCACCACACCTGACGGCCACGGCATGCTCAAGGTCTGGATGAGCCATGGCGACAAAGTCACCGAAATGCCGCCCGGCTTCAAGCTCATGGCCTCGACCGAGTCTTGCCCAATCGCCGGTATGGCCGACGAAGACCGCAAATACTACGCCGTTCAATTTCACCCTGAAGTCACGCACACCGTGCAAGGCCAAGCCCTATTGAACCGCTTCGTGCTTGACATCTGCGGCACGCGTCCCGACTGGGTCATGGGCGATTACATCGGAGAAGCGGTTGCCAAAATTCGCGAGCAAGTGGGCGACGAAGAAGTCATCCTCGGTCTGTCCGGCGGTGTCGATTCGTCGGTGGCCGCAGCGCTGATCCACCGCGCTATTGGCGACCAGCTGACCTGCGTCTTTGTGGACCACGGCTTGTTGCGCCTGAACGAAGGCGACATGGTCATGGACATGTTCGTTGGCAAGTTGCACGCCAAGGTCATCCGGGTTGATGCAGCAGCTCAGTTTCTCGGTCACCTGGCGGGGGTCAGTGAGCCTGAAGCCAAACGCAAGATCATCGGTCGTGAATTTGTTGAAGTCTTCAAGGCAGAGGCCGCCAAGCTCAAAGCTGCTGACGCATCCTCCAAGGGTGCCAAGTGGCTGGCGCAAGGCACAATTTACCCTGACGTGATTGAGTCCGGTGGCGCTAAAAATAAAAAGGCGATGACCATCAAAAGCCACCACAACGTGGGTGGCTTGCCGGAGCAACTGGGCTTGAAACTGCTGGAGCCATTGCGCGAATTGTTCAAAGACGAAGTGCGCGAACTCGGCGTCGCCTTGGGCCTGCCGCATGACATGGTTTACCGTCATCCATTTCCAGGACCCGGTCTTGGTGTGCGAATTTTGGGTGAAGTCAAACAAGAATTTGCTGACCTGCTGCGCCGTGCAGATGCCATCTTCATTGAAGAGTTGCGCAACTTCAAAGACGCTGACAGCGGCAAAAATTGGTACGAACTCACCAGCCAAGCCTTCACCGTTTTTTTGCCGGTCAAGAGCGTCGGTGTCATGGGCGATGGTCGCACTTACGAATACGTGGTTGCCCTGCGCGCCGTTCAAACCAGTGACTTCATGACCGCCGACTGGGCTGAGTTGCCCTACGCGTTGCTCAAGAAAGTCTCAGGTCGCATCATCAATGAAGTGCGCGGCATCAACCGCGTGACCTACGACGTCAGCAGCAAACCGCCAGCGACGATTGAGTGGGAATAAAAATTCCAAGTGGGCTGAGCAGCCTACCTTTCAGAGTCCTTTATTTTGCAAGTTCGGCGACTTTGGACTGACGTTCTTTACGATAGACTTCATCTTTTAAAAAAGTGGAGAATCTTCATGCGGCTGCTTCGGAACGCTTTGATCTTGACCGTTTGCGCTTTGTCCGGCTTTGCCGCATTGAGCCAAACCTACCCCTCGCAGCCGATCAAACTGGTGATGCCTTTTGCACCTGGTACGAATGCTGAAGTGGCCCTGCGAACCATCGCAGAACGTCTTGGCAATGCACTCAAGCAGCCCGTGCTGATCGAAAATCGCCCGGGCGCCGGATCAACCCTCGGTGCGGATCTGGTGGCCAAAGCGGCACCTGATGGCTACACCTTAGCGGCAACTTTCAACTCATCGATTGCTCCTGGGCCGTTGATGTACGCCAAGATTCCTTACGACCCGCTCAAGGACTTTCATCACATTGCACTCGTCGGCGTTTATCCGCAGTATGTGATTGTCAAAACCGACCATCCGGCCAAAACGATGCGGGATCTCTTGGCCATGGTCAAGGCTAAGCCTGGAACAGTCAATTACGCTTCCGCCGGTGTGGGAACGTCAGGGTTTCTGGCTGCTGAGTTGCTCAAGCAAACGCTGGGCCTGGATATGACCCACATCCCCTACAAGGGCCCCGCGCCAGCCATTTCCGATCTGCTGGGGGGGCGTTTGGACATGGTTCTAACGGCCAGTGCAACTGCCCTGGTCAAGGCTGGCAAGGTCAGGGTACTGGCCGTGACCAGCGACAAGCGCGTTGCGGCATTCCCCGATGTGCCCACCCTGGACGAAATTGCCCCTGGTGTGCAGGCCGTTTCGTGGTTGGGCATTTCTGCGCCTGCGCAAACGCCACGGGCGATCACTTCAATGTTGGAAAAAGAGCTGCTCGCCATTCTGAATACGCCTGACATGCAGGCACGCCTGTCAGATCCGGTCGTTGGCTTGTCCCCTATGGTGCTTGGTTCAGACAAGTTTGTGGAATTCATCCAAAAAGAGATCCGGGTCTGGTCACCCGTCATCAAGGTCGGCAACATTCGCGTTGAGTGACCGTCTTCCTAGGCCAGCAAAACAGACGTCGACCCTTTATGGCATGTAGGTGCCGCCGTTGACATGCAGCGTTTGCCCCGTCATGTAAGAGGCTGCATCAGACAGTAGGAACATCACAGGACCTACGATGTCTTTGGATTCTGCGATGCGTCCAAGCGGGACGAATTGACCGTAACTACTGGGGTCCAAGCTGGGAACTGCCTGCTCATCGGACCGGCCGGTTCCGCCGCGCAAAAAGGCGGTATCAACTGCGCCTGGGGCAACAGCGTTGACCCTCACGGTGGGGGCATTTTCAAGCGCCAACTGGCGAGTCAGTAGCATGATGCCAGCCTTCGCAGGGCCATAGGCACCAAAATTAGGACGCGCCCATGCGCCCAGCCCCGAGGCAATGTGCACCAAACATGCGCGACCCGACTGATGCAGGTAGGGCAGGGCAGAGCGTGACAGATAAAAAGCGGCATCCAGGTTGCCGTGAATCACGTCTTGCCATGTCCCGATTGAGGTACTTGCCAAGCTCTGCGGCGCGGCCATGAAACCAATGAGGTTGACGCAGGCATCGATGCCCCCAAGTTGTTTCGCGGCTTCTGCCATGGCGCGTTCGACTGAGTCAGGGTCTTTCGCATCCAATGCGAAATGCGGTAGTCCCGCCACATGGTGCCGTTCAATTGACGCTGGCAGATCAAGTATGACAACGTCCATCCCTAACCGCTGCGCCTCCAGTGCGACGGCCCGTCCGATACCCCCGCAGCCTCCGGCCAGAACAAGTTTCAAGGGTGCTGGGCTACTCGGATCGCCATCGTGCAAAGGATTCATTCAACGTACTCCAGTCATTCAAGTGTTTGGCGAAAGATACCAGAAGCAGGCGGCACTCTGAGCAAATGCGAATGACGTCATTGTCAAAAAATCATGGGTAGCAAAAATTTTCTGGCACTGAAATTGCACTCGGTGTAAGCACCAATGTGAGTCACATACTTTTTGAGTAAAAATTGAAATTAACAACAAATCACATTTAACGTGCAATTCATACAGCAAATCATTAACGGCCTGATGTTAGGCGGCATACTGGCTTTTGTGGCGGTGGCTTTCACCCTCACCATCGGTATGTTGAATTTTCTCAATTTCACTATTCCTGCGCTCTTCATGATCGCCGGTATGGTGACGTGGGCTTTGTCTTCATCGGGCTCTAACCTGTTGGGCTGGGGTTGGCATTGGGCATGGGCTGCCACCGTGGGCATTGGCTTTGCGGTGCTGGCATCGCTGCTGATCGAGCGTTTTACCTACCGCTACATGAAGGCCCGTTTTGGAGATGCGACCGAGCACGCCTTGCCCTTGGTGAGCTCTTTGGGTTTTCTTATTTTCTTCGAGCATTTGGCTTCGTCGATCTGGGGCAGTGACCCGCAGCGTTTTGAGCTCCCTTTCAAGGACACTAATTTGCGGTTCGGAGAGTTAATTGTTGGCATTCCGCACCTGATCAGTTTGGTGCTCGCCATCATCCTGGTCGCCATGCTCAATCTACTGCTTGTTCGCACCAAGGTTGGGCGAGCATTGCGTGCCATTGCCGAAAACCCGAATGCATCCACCTTGATGGGTGTCGAGGTGCAACATGTTGTGCCGGTGGTTTTTGTGATTGCCGGCGTACTGTCAGGCTTGGCCGGCATTTTGTACGCCGCCAGTTATGGAACTGTCACGCCTTTTATGGGAGACGCGATTGCCACAGATGCTATTGCAGCCATGGTGCTCGGTGGGCTCGGGAATATTTGGGGGGCCATTGCGGGTGGGTTATTGGTGGGATTGGTTAAAGTTTTGGCCATCAGTACGTTTGGCGCTGAAATAGAAAAAATACCAGTTTGGGGATTACTTTTGATCGTGTTGATCATTCGGCCATCGGGTCTGTTTGGTCATACCCAGATTGGCAAAGGTAAATTCTGATGTCTGGATATTTCAGTGGTCTGCTGGCCATGTTTGCCATCAATGTTGTGGTTGCCTATTCTGTTTTTATTCCTGCATCTGCTGGTCTGTTGAATCTGGGTGCGGCGGGTTTTGTGCTTGTTGGCGGCTACACCGCCGGTGCCTTGACATCGCAGTTTGACCTCCCGCTTTGGTTGGCGATCATATTCGGGTCTGCCTTGGCGGGTGTCGTCGCTTTTTTGATTTCCTGGCCCATTTTGCGGACGCGCGGCGTTTACATGGTTCTAGCCACTTTTGCATTTGCCGAAGTAGTGGCCGGCGTACTGCTGAATATTCCGGCCTTGGGTGGTGCGGCAGGTTTGTCGGTGATGGCCTATGCCGGCCTGCAAACAGTGTTGCCGGTGGCGCTGGCTGTGATTGTTTTTGTCGGCTGGCTGATGTCGACCCGCTTTGGCTTGTCGGTGCGGGCCATCCATGACGATGAAAACGTCGCCCACCTGTTCGGAGTCAACTTGCGCGCAACCCAGGTCACGGCGTTGACCATCGGTGGTGCCATTGGCGGCATGGGTGGCGCTTTGCTGGTTCACCAGTTCAACTTCATCGACGTGCAATCCACGGGTGTCCTGTTCAGTATTTATGTGCTGCTGTATGTGCTGATGGGCGGCACGCAAACGGTTTGGGGCCCCATTTTTGGGGCTGCCTTTTTCACTCTGGTGCCGGAAGCCTTGCGTAATCTGGCAGCAGTGAGCCCGGCGCTTAAATTTCTGGAAGGAGGGCGTTACATGGTTTTCGGCATGGCCGTGGTGCTGATGATGATGTGGCGGCCTCAAGGTGTGATCACGCGCACCATGCTGGAACGCTTTCGCGTAGCGACTAGCCAGAAGGCAGGATTATGAGCACAGTGTTGCAGCTGAACGGGGTCAGTAAATCCTTTGGTGGCCTGAAGGTCATCGATGACGTCAGCTTCGATGTCAAGCGTGCCAGTCGCACTGCACTGATTGGCCCTAACGGTGCTGGGAAGTCGACGATTTTTAATTTGATTTCAGGCGTCTACCCGATTGACACTGGACGCATCGTGGCCCTCGGCCAAGACATCACGCGGATGTCTGTTGCCAAGCGCGTGGCGCAAGGGGTGGCACGTTCATTTCAAAATATTCGGCTGATGCCCCATTTGTCGACCATTGAAAATGTGATGTTGGGCGAGCACCATTACAGTTCCCCGTTTGCATTGGCCCGAGGCGCCAAGGCGTCTGAAAATGCCCGCGCGGCTCTGGCCGATGCCGGCTTGGGAACGTATCCTGGTCAGGTCGTCGCTGACTTGCCTTATGGCATTCAAAAACGAATTGAGGTGGTGCGTGCCATCATGGCCCGACCCAGCATCTTGCTGCTCGATGAGCCCGCTGCGGGTCTCAACAGCGCTGAGACTATTGAACTCCGGTTGCTGCTGGAGCGACTTTCAAGCACTGGCATCACTTTGTTGGTGGTCGAACACGACATGCCTTTTGTGCGCAACCTTTGCGATCACGTGGTCGTGCTCAATTTTGGACGGAAGATCTTTGAGGGAACACCTGATGAGGTTCACAGAGACCCTGGCGTGATGGAAGCCTATTTGGGCACACCCGCCCCCCTGCCAGGAGCAGCTCATGCTGCTTGAAGCACGCGGACTGCAGGTGACTTACGGTCCTACTGAGGCCGTTAAAGATATGTCCATGCACATCGCCGAAGGCGAAATCGTGACTGTGCTTGGGGCCAATGGTGCGGGGAAAACATCCTTGCTCAAGGCCCTGCAAGGTGTCGTCAAGCCATCCCGCGGTGAAGTTTTTTTCAAAGGCAAGTCGGTTAACCGGCAAAGTGCTGCGTGGCGTGTGGGTCAAGGTTTGGTACTGGTGCCTGAAGGTCGGCAAATCTTTGTTAGCCTCACGGTGCACGACAATTTGCTGATGGGGGCCTACACGCGGAACGACAACCCTGAGCGGGAAATCGATGCGATTTACGACCGCTTTCCTAATCTCGCCAAGCGCCGCGACATGCTCGCGTCAGTGCTGTCAGGCGGAGAGCAGCAAATGCTGGCAATCGGTCGGGCTTTGCTGAGCAAGCCTGCCCTGATGATGCTTGACGAACCGTCTTTGGGACTGAGTCCCTTGTTGGTTCAGACCTTGTTCAAGCTGATCACCGATCTGAACCGCGATGGTCTCTCCATCCTGCTGATCGAGCAAAACACACACATGGCTTTGGCTACCGCCCACAGGGCCTATGTACTTGAGTTAGGGCGGTTGGTTTTGGAAGGTAGCACCAGCGAGTTGGCCTCAGACCCTCGCATGGCGGCTGCATATTTGGGTACTTAAACAAAGGGGTTTTCAATGAAGATGCGCTTCTTGCTGGGTTACTTGGCTGCCGCTGTGGCTCTTCCTGCCATGTCTCAGGAACTGGTTCTCGGTTTGTCCCATGCCAAAACAGGACGCTATGCCGGTGTCGGTGTGGGTACCGAAATCTCAGTCGATATTGCCGTGGCTGAAATCAATGCCGCGGGCGGCATCAATGGAAAGAAGCTCCGAATAGAAAAGTTCGATACGGGCGGAGAGGGTAAAAATGCACAGGTCGCTGTGCAAAAATTTGTTGAAGATACCAAGGCTCTCGGCGTCATTGGTCCTTTCTCCAGCCAGGAAGCACAAGTCGGCTTTGCTGCCGGCGAGCGCCTTGAAATCGTGCAAATGTCCAACTCGGCCACGGCCCCAGGTTTGACCAAAGACCGCAAATGGGCCTTCCGTGTCACGGAAGATGAAGGCAAGCAGTTCGGGCGTCTGCTCAAGACAATGGCCAGCAAGGGCGGCGTCACCAACAAGACTGCTGCCGTGATGTACCCCAGCGATGAGTTCGTTGGTAAATCACTGGCGAGCTGGATGCCCAATTTGCTAGAAGCCAATGGTTGGAAGATGGTCATTCCGGCAGAGGGCTTCCCGACTAACGCGACTGACTTGTCACCTCATATCACCAAGCTCAAGGGTATTTCTCCTGGCGTTTTTGCATTCGCCGGTCTGCCTGAGGGCACTGCCAAAGTGATGAAGGAGCTGCGTCGCCAAGGCCACACCAGCACCTTGATTGGCGGGCAAATTTTCGCCGACCCAGACATTGGAAAGGTCTTGGGTGCAGACGGTGAAGGTGCCACTTTTGTGTCCTGGTACTGGTGGGACGCCAATGATCGGACCCGCCAATTCGAGAAGAAATTTTTGGATGAGGCTAAGAAACGGGGCGTCAACAAATCAGGGGCTCACCACGTAGATGCATCGGCCTATGACATTGTTTATGTCTACGCTGACTCCATGCGACGGGCCAATGTGACCGGCGATGCGGCCAAGGTTAAAGCTGAAAGAACCGCGATTCGCGACAACCTGATGGCCACCAACATCAATGGCGTCAACGGCAAAATCTGCTTCAGTCAAGATCATGACGCAGAACTGCCGGCTTTTATCATTCGCCTTAAAAACGGGCAGCGTACTTTACTTGACTCGCACGCACCAGACGTTTGCAAGTAAGCCCAATAAAAAATAAACGGAGCTAAGCTCCGTTTATTTTTCTCTCGACTGGCAACCCTCATGGCTGAGAGTTGGCAGTCAATTCAGACGAGTCAATCGTTTGAACTGACTGGTGGGTGCTATTGCCTGATTAACTGATATGGCCGGCGTGGTTTTCAAGATACCAAGACGACAATTCTTCTCGCGTTGTCCACCACACGTCAGGGTGACCTTTCGCATGCGCCAGGAACTCTCGGAAACAAGGCATGCGGTGAGCGTAGCCGGAGACATGCGGATGCAGGCCGATGTTCATGAGTCGGCCGCTTTCGGCGCCTTCTTTGTACAGCTCATCAAACTGGTCCTTGAGCATGCGAGCAGCATCCCAGGTCGACATGGCACGACGGTGAAAGAAGGTGAAGTCGTTGATCTCGATGCTGTACGGCACGTTGACAATCGGACCGGACGGTGTCTGGATCAGGTAGGGCTGATCGTCGTTCATGTAGTCGCAGAAAAATTGAAGACCTTGTTCAGCCACCAAATCAGGCGTGTTGGGTGTGCCGCGCAAGGACGAAGACAACCACCCCTTGGCTTTGCGTCCAACGGTTTTTTCATAGACCGCCAGGGTGGCCGCAATCAGTTCCCTTTCCTTTTCAATGTCGAATGTGTGGCGCGTCAACAGCTCGCCCTGCTCGTAGTTGTGAGCCACGATTTCCCATTTCCGCTCGTTGGCGTAGGCGATGATTTCAGGGCGCTCAAGGGCTGTCTTGGCGTTGATGGTGATGGAGAACGGTGCCCCCATCTCATCAAACAACTTGAACATTCGCCAGACGCCAACACGCTGGCCATATTCACGCCAAGTGAAATTAGGGAAGTCCGCCACGTTGCCCGGCAGGGAGTCCGGCAACATCGGAGGGCCCCCTGCGTAATAGGGCTCGGTGGTGTCTTTGGTCAGGTCCCAATACTCGCAGTTCATGGTCACGATGAGTGCCAGTTTTTTTCCGTTAGGGAAGCGCAAAGGTTTGCGATTGATGATGGGCGACCATGAATAATGCAAGGTAAAACTCCTGAGTGAAAGTTATAAAAAGAAGCTGTGCATGAGCCCAGCGAGGACGGGAACAGTGCGTATGACAACATTACTAATAGGACAGTCAACATGAAAAAACATATTTTGGGCGAGTTCAGCATTGACCGTATCGTTGAGTCTGAAGGCGCTTTTGCAGCCCTGCAATGGATCATTCCGCAAATCACCAAAGACGACATTGATGCCAATGCCGACTGGCTCAAGCCGCTGTTTGTGGATGGCGCCAACAACGCCATGATGTCGTTCCACAGCTATGTGCTCAGGACCCGCCGGCACACCATCTTGATCGACACCTGCGTGGGCAACGACAAACCCAGGCCGAATCGACCCAGCTGGCATCTGCAGAACTACGACTACCTGCAGGCCATGGCACGGATTGGCGTTCACCCCGATGAGATTGATTTTGTCTGCTGCACACATCTGCACGCCGACCACGTGGGCTGGAACACTCAACTGGTCAATCAGCAATGGGTTCCCACCTTTGCCAAGGCCAAGTATGTGTTTTCCCAAACCGAGTACAGCCACTGGGAGCATGCACACCGGTCGGCCATTGCCACGAACCAACCGGTGCCCAACCACGGCTCGTTTGCTGACAGCATTTTGCCGGTGGTCGATGCGGGACAGGCGGTGATGGTGGCGGACGATTTTGAGTTTGAAGAGGGCGTGTACTTGCAGGCCGCACGCGGTCATACGCCGGGCAATTGCATCTTGCATGCGCACAGCCAAGGAGCGCACGGCGTCTTCAGTGGCGACATTCTTCACACGCCGGCCCAACTGATCAATCTGAGCTGGCCGTCTCATTTTTGTCACGATGCACAAGCCTCTGAGGCATCGCGCAAAGCCATGGTGCACAGCTTGGCCGACACGTCGAGTTTGCTGTTCGCCGCACACTTCCCCAGTCCGGTGGCCGGGCGCATTGTCAGCCACAAAGATCAATTCAGATTTCAAGGCCTGACGTCCTAGGCGAGGGGAGTTGCCCTAGGGGCATGCCACTGTTCATGACGAAGATCTTGTGCCTCATCATGACAAAAGGTTCAACCCATGGAGTGACTCTTCAACCATGGCGCGTGGTCGCGTTGACATGATGTGTGACTGGGTTCGAAGTTTACCTAGCAGGGGATCACGTGCGCGCAAGGACTGAATGATCTCCATGTGCTGCTGGTTCGAACGGCGCACTGACACTTCTCCCGGCCAATTCTGATTTTTCATGAGCACCAAAGGCAGTTCGATCAAGGGCTTGGCGAGTGCCTGCAGGCGTTGAGAGCCACTGGCACGCAAGATAACCCCATGAAACTCGTTGTTGCTGGACTGAAAACGGGCAAACAACTCCTCGGGGGTGTGGTCGTCCCGATCGAGCAGGGCCTCAATATCTGCTGCGATTCGTTCGAGTTCGTCAAGGTCTTCAGGCTTCGCATTCAAGGCAGCTTGTGCGGCGGCATGACCTTCCAGGATCGCGCGAAGCTGAAATATTTCGTCGATTTCTGCCGTAGACAAGTCCGCAACGAAAGTGCCCCGATGAGGCTCGGTACGCACCAAACCTTCATTGACCAAACGTCGCAAACTGTCGCGTACAGAGGTTCTTGACACGCCGACGCGTTGTGCCAACTCGTCTTCGATCATTCGCTGCCCCGGGACATAAAGCCCATCCAAAATGAGACCTCGAATAGCTTTGTAAGCGATATCGCTGGCGCGAGTCATGCTAGTAGCGCGGCAACTTGCAGCTTTATTGTGTACAAATATTTATTTTTATGATTGATCAGTTTTTAAGTTTAGAGCAAATGTCATGATTAAGGCGATTTAATCGTGTTTTTTATAGAAATTCTCAAATATTTATGATGCATCCATGCCGTAGAAATAAAATCTTGTGTACATTCTCAACTTGAAATCTGCTTCATGTGAACCCAATTCAAAGTGTCAAGGTCTCAAGGCGTCGGAATTGAAACAAGCGCACATGATGATTGCAGGGGCCGGGCCCGTCGGCTTGGTCGGTGCCTTGGTACTGGCCGAGGCCGGTATCAGGGTGACACCGGCCACCCGTTTCGACTGCAGTGCGAGCAGTGGAAGCGGAGCAATCTGATCGTGGCCAAGCGCGTGAGGACATCCTTGATCGCTACGAACGCCAGCGCAGAACCATCGCTATTGAATACATCAACGCCAGCATCGCACGCAACAAAAAAGAAATCGAAGAGCGCGACCCGGTGCTGCACAAGAAGATGCAGGACGAGTCAATTGCATGATTCGCCATGCCCTGTCCTGCGTCACGTTGGCTGAGGCTTTGTTGAATTTTTAACAGACCCAGTGACATTGAAACCGAGCCTCCCTAAATTCCAAGGACATTGCGATGAACCGAGATGAAATTTATCAACACCAAGGACTGGGCGGCACTTCAGGCATAGGCCGGCGTTGCGGGTTGATTCTGGTGGACTTTGTCAATGGCTTTGTGGACATCGACCAGTTTGGCGGACCGCACATTGAAGCGGCGGTTGAAGCGACAGTTCCATTGCTGGCCTCGTTTCGCCAGCTCCAGTTGCCGATCGCACACACGCGGGTCGTTTTTGATGACGATGGCGCCAACTACAACGTCTTTACGCGGCGTGTCAAGGCGCTGCAAGCGCTCACCGAAACAGCCCACAGTTCGCAGATCGTTCCGCAGCTCACGCCTTTGGCTGGCGAATACATCGTCCGCAAACAAACCGCGTCAGCGTTTTTCAATACCGGCTTGGCGGGTTGGTTGCATTTGCACGGTGTCGACACTGCGGTGATTGTGGGTTGCACCACCAGCGGTTGTGTGCGCGCCAGCGTGGTGGATTCCATGCAGCACAACTTTTTGACAGTGGTGATCAGCGATTGTGTGGGCGACCGGGCCCTTGAGCCGCATGACGCTAATTTATTCGACATCAAGCAAAAGTACGCTGACGTCATGACGCGTGATGAATTCTTACAAAACTTGACTCTAGGAAAAGCTCATCGCTGAGTTTCTCTCGCTACAAGTGTAAAAACATGGCAGACCGTACGTGTTTCATGACCCCAGCTATGATTTCCACGATGAACTGATTCCATTGGGCGTGACTTTCTGGTGACGCCTTGCACAGACATGGCGTGGCCAAATGGATGCAATCAATATTTCAAGGATAAAAAATGGCCACAACGCTCAAAATTGATTTTGTCTCGGACGTGTCATGTCCATGGTGCGTGATCGGTCTCAAAGCCCTTGACCGAGCCCTGGCTCGGGTCAGCCCCGATATCACGGCAGACCTTCACTTTCAGCCATTTGAATTGAACCCGACCATGGCGGCCGATGGCCAAGACATCACAGAACACATCACTGAGAAATATGGCATTTCTGCTGAACAAGCTGAAGGCAACCGCGAGGCTATTCGTCAACGGGGTGCGGCGCTGGGCTTCACGTTCAGCGGGAGCAATGCCGCTGGGGGCGGCCGCAGCCGAATTTACAACACCTTTGACGCGCATCGCTTGTTGCATTGGGCTGAAACACAAGGTGAGAGTCAACAAAGGGCCTTGAAAGAAGGGCTTTTCAAAACATATTTCACCGATGGTGAAAGCCCCGCTTCGCAAGGTGTGTTGATGAAGCTTGTCGCCGACGTGGGTTTGGATCCGGTTCGTGCGGCTGATATTCTGGGCTCAGATGAGTACGCAACCGAAGTCCGGGAACGCGAACAGTTTTACCAATCCCAAGGGATTCATTCAGTACCGGCGATCATCATCAACGACAAGCATTTGATCTCCGGGGGCCAGCCTGTTGAAGTTTTTGAACAGGCCTTGCGGCAGATCGCTGAAGCCGAAGGCTAGTCAGCTGGTTGGCGCCTGACATGTACTTACCAACCTATTTCAGGGGTGACTGGACTGAACACGCTGTTCGGTTGATTCAGGCTGACCCATTTGCCAGCCTCATCAGCACTGACGACGCGGGCTTGCCTTTTGTCTCGCACTTGCCATTGCTATTGCAAGACAAAGCGGACGCTCTGGACCGTACTAACCCTGTTCTGCTAGGGCACGTCGCGCGCAGTAATCCACATTGGCGATACCTGCAGGCCAGGCCTCAATCGGTGGTGACTTTTCTCGGACCCCATGCGTATTTGTCGCCGCAGGTTTATCCGGACTTGGTCCGCGTGCCGACCTGGAATTATTTAGCCGTGCACTGCACCGTTGAGGCCGTTTTGATTGACGAACCGGAAGCCAAAGACGCCTTGCTTAAAAAACTCATTGGCGACCATGAACCGTCTTATGCGGCGCAATGGCGTTCTTTGGGCACTGACTACCAGCGCAAGATGTTGGCCGGTATTGTTGGTTTTGAACTGCGTGTCACGGCGTATGAATGCAAGCTCAAGCTCAACCAACACCGCCCCGAAGCGCATGACGCGACCTTGCGCATGTACGAGTCTGGCAGTGACCGGCAGCGGGCTTTAGCCGAATGGATGATTCGCCTCAAGCCCAGCTCATGATGCCTGCGACGAACCCGCATGACAACGAGATGATGCATGCCGCTTTGTCTGAGGCGCGTGCAGCCATGGCCGCAGGCGAGGTCCCCGTTGGTGCGGTGGTGGTGAAAGACGGGCAGATCATTGCAACAGGACGCAACTCACCGATTGAGGCGCATGACCCGACGGCCCATGCCGAAATAGTCGCCTTGCGTGCTGCTGCCAAGGCGCTGGGCAATTACCGACTGGATGAATGCGAGCTGTTTGTCACGCTTGAGCCTTGTGCCATGTGCAGTGGCGCGATGCTGCAGTCCCGGCTCAAAAGAGTGGTGTTTGGTGCGACAGAGCCCAAGACGGGTGCAGCGGGTTCTGTTCTCAACCTCTTCACAGAAGAGCGGATCAATCACCAGACTGCCATTCAGGGTGGTGTCATGGCCGAAGAAAGTGCTGCGCTACTGCAGACATTTTTTAGCGCTAGGCGCGCAATGCTTAGAGAAGAAGCACGTCTCAACCATCCATTGCAAGACTTCGCGTTGCGCACGCCAGATGCTGCATTTGAGGGCTTGCTGAGCTTCCCGTGGCGGCCAAATTACATCAGCGACTTGCCATCGTTGTCGGGTCTGCGGATGCATTATTTGGACCAGCATGCCGGAGAAAGCAGGGTGCCGGTGCTGACTTTTCTTTGCCTCCACGGCAACCAGAGCTGGGGCTATCTCTACCGCAAGATGATGCCGGTTTTTCTCGCCGCAGGCCATCGTGTGGTCGTCCCTGACTTGATTGGCTTTGGCAAAAGCGACAAGCCGAAAAAAGACAGTTTTCATCATTTCAGTTTCCATCGTCAGACGCTGCTCGAACTGGTTGAACAGCTTGAATTGACGAATGTGGTGCTGGTGATGGAAGTCGGCGACTCGCTGGGTCTCACCCTGCCGATGGCTGCGCCGCATCGTTATAGCGGCTTGCTGAAGGTGAACCCTTTGTTGGCTCCCGGTGAAAAAGATTGCCCCGCTTACAACGCGCCATTTGTTGACCGCGGGCACCGGGCCGCACTGCGGGCTTTTTCGCTCATGGCGACTAAAAACCCGAACAATGATGGCACGGCGTTCGACCGGCAGATGCAAGAATTTTGGTCCGATCAATGGACTGGGCAAACCATGTTGCCGTTTGGTGACACAGCGCCGGTGTTTGGAGTACCGCTGATACAACACTTGCGGAACAAAATTATTCAGTCAAATCAAGACGAAGACATTGCCGCCGAGGCGGTTCGGTTCTTCTGCGTCCGCTAATCGCTGCGCTCTACTCTGGACATTTCGTCAAGCAGCGAATGGGATAATTGTCCTCGTGAAAAAACATATCTACATCTATTCCCCCTCTAGCGCTGTGCGCGACAAGGCCAGCTTCAAACGCGGCATCGCCCGCTTGAAAACCTTGGGTCATGAGGTTGAAGTAGACGAGTCCGCTCTGGCCAGCCATCAACGCTTTGCCGGCGATGACGAAACTCGCCTGGCGGCCATTCACCGGGCTGCTGCCAGTGGCGCAGACATTGCGCTGATTTCGCGTGGTGGCTATGGTTTGACGCGTATCTTGCCCCGCATCAACTACAAGGCGGTGGCAAAGGCGGTCACCAAGGGAACGCAGTTTGTTGGCCTGAGTGATTTCACCGCGTTTCAATCGGCCTTGCTGGCTAAGACCGGTGCCATCAGTTGGGCAGGTCCGGCGCTCGGTGAAGACTTTGGGATCGACGGCACGCCTGACGACATCATGGAAGCGTGCTTTGACGACTTGGTCAGTGAGCAAGGTGAGGGCGCTGGTTGGCAGTTGCCCAAACCTATAGCAACGGCTGCGGCAATATCAGCGGCGCCTTCAGCGAACGCGAAACCGACTGATTTTAAAATCAACAATGCCGTGCTGTGGGGCGGCAATTTGTCGGTTTTGTCGTCGCTGGTGGGCACGCCCTTTCTACCGCAAATCAAGGGCGGAATTTTGTTTTTGGAAGATGTGCATGAGCACCCTTACCGCATCGAGCGCATGCTCACGCAGTTGTTGCATGCGGGCGTGTTGGCTCAACAAAAAGTCATTATTTTTGGCCAGTTCACTCACTTCAAATTGGTACCGCATGACAAAGGCTTCAAGCTGGCAACCGTCGTCCAATGGCTGCAGTCGCAAGTCAAAGCACGCGTCTTGACGAGCTTGCCGTTTGGCCACGTGCCGACCAAAGTGCTTCTGCCAGTAGGTGCCCCCGTGAGCTTGGTGGCTGAGGGTCGCGACGCTTTTTTGCTGTGGGGACACGCACACTGAACAGTGCCTTAACCGACCGTCAAGCCGGCACTGAATCCAGATTGACGCGGTCCCAGTGCCGGTGCTGGCGCATCGCAGCCATGAACTCCTGACTGATCTGCCCCTCAATGGCTTGCTGGCTGTCGGCGATCACCACGCCGGGCGTCGGTACCGTCAGCGCAGTGTTTTTATGCTGGCTCAGGCTGAAGCCCAAGCTGCTGAGCAAACGCACACCTTCATTGATGGCGCAGATAGGTTTGCAGTGTTTGTAGGCTTCAAGCGCAAAGTGAACAGCAGATCCATTCCGACACAATTCGTCGGTACTGGCGATGCCACCAGGAATCAGCACTGCGTCAAACATCACCGACGATGTGTTGCTGAAGGTGAAATCCACTGTCAACGTGCGTCCGCTGGCGGTGCCAATGTGTCCAAGATGCGGCGCAACCACTTTGCATTGCAAGCCCTCATCGCTCAGCTCCTGCATGACGCGCCTGACTGAGATCATGTCCATACCACCTGCGACCAGCACCGCTACTTTGCGAGTGCTGATGTCAGGCTTATAGCGACCGACCATGCTCAACGACGGCGCATCTTGGAGGCGGCTCTCTGCCTTGTGCTGTCGATAACCTAGCCGTCCAGCTGCTGAGGCAGGGTTGGGTAGATCAATGCCAAGTTGAGTTGCGACGCGGCTGGCCAGTTTCATGTCGACATGCGCTAGGTTGTCCACCATGCGCTGACGTATTTCCATGGTTTCAACGTTCGACAGATCAAAGCGGAAAGCCGCAACAATATGGTCTTTTTCGGCTTGGCTCTGACTGTTCCAGAACAACGTCGCCTGCGAAAAATGATCCTCAAATGAAGTGCTTTTCTGGCGTAATTTGACTGACTCCAGCATGTCTGGGGAAGATTGAAAACCTTGCGTTACGCCATCTAACCGAAACTCAGCACCGGTGGCGAGCATGTTCGGTTCGTAAGCCACACGCCCTGCATGACGTTTTGCCTGATGCATGCCGTCCCGCTGAAAATGGTGCACAGGACAAACAGCCTGATTGATGGGCAATGCATGCGCATTTGGGCCGCCCAAGCGCGACAGCTGACTGTCAGCGTATGAAAATAAACGGCCCTGCAACAGCGGATCATTTGAGAAATCGATGCCAGGTACTAAATGACCGGGGTTGAAGGCAACCTGCTCAGTTTCAGTGAAAAAATTGTCTGGGTTTCGATTCAGAACCATTCGCCCGATCGGCAAAATAGGCACCAGTTCTTCTGGAACCAGTTTGGTCGCGTCCAGCAAATCGATACCCAGCGCTGCCTCTTTGCCCGTGTCTATCAGCTGCACGCCCAACTCCCATTCTGGAAAATGGCCGCACTCAATGGCATCCCAAAGGTCGCGCCGATGAAAATCCGGGTCTTGACCAGCCACTTTTTGTGCTTCGTCCCACGCCATGCTGTGCAGGCCGAGTTTGGGTTTCCAGTGGAACTTCACATAGCAAGACTGGCCGTGCGGATTGACCAACCGAAAGGTGTGCACGCCAAATCCTTCCATCATTCGGTAGCTGCGCGGAATGGCTCTGTCGGACATCAGCCACATCAACATGTGGGTGGACTCAGGCATCAGCGAGACAAAGTCCCAAAAAGTGTCGTGTGCCGATGAGGCCTGTGGCAGTTCTTGGACCGGCTCTGGCTTGAGCGCATGCACCAAGTCCGGGAACTTGATGGCGTCTTGTACGAAGTACACAGGCATGTTGTTGCCGACAAGATCGTAATTGCCTTGTTGCGTGTAAAACTTGACGGCAAAGCCGCGCACATCGCGCACCGTATCGGCCGAGCCACGCGAACCAATCGCCGTTGAAAAGCGGACGAATACCGGCGTCTCTATCGTTGGATCTTGCAGAAAAACTGCACTGGTGTACTGTGACAACGGTTTGTAGAGCTTGAAAAAACCATGCGCCGCTGCACCCCGTGCGTGGACCACGCGCTCTGGAATTCGCTCGTGGTCAAAGTGTGTGAGTTTGTCGCGAAGGATAAAGTCCTCCATCAGCGTTGGGCCGCACTGTCCGCCTTTCAGTGAGTTGTGATTGTCCGGAATCGGCACGCCCTGTTGGGTTGTCAGTGTGTTGATCGTGTCTAACTGAGCGTTTGCTGGAGATGAATTTTTATCGCTGGTTTTACGCTGAAGTGGAGGCATCTGGATTCCTGTTGATCATGGACTGAGCTTCAGGGATCCAAACAATAGAACCCTAGCAACCCAAGCTTCACGATAGGCGATGCTTTGATGCGCACAGAGAGTTGGTCAACACCAAACGGTGTCAGTGAAGTCGTCGCTGAACGTGGGACAGATCCGACCCTGTCTTGGATTCATAGCTCACAAGGAAGATTCGCTTCGAAGATTAACTTCTTTTTTTTACACAATTCAGAGGGCAACATCATGAGTCCAGATCCACACGGCATGCATCAATCGAATGGTTCACATCATGGCAAAGTCAGTCACAGACCGTTGAATGAAGAAGTTTTGCAGTCTGCCGTCGAGGCAGCAAAAGATGAGGTGCGCCATACTGCGCCGCCTTTTCAACGCGATGCTGGTCGCTTCTACCAGCGTGTAGAAGATCAGCTCACGCACTTTGTATTGCGGGAACCGATGAAGGCTTCAGCAATGGCTGCGGGTGTGGGGGCTTTGCTGGCATTGGTACTTGAGCACAGCCTTAAAAAGATGCTCAGTCCATTGCTTGAACGCCGCGGGTAGGGCGGCGCATCTCTTGGCGTGTTTACTTCACCAGCAAGACCGGAATATTGGCTTCAGCCAATACGCGTTGGGCGACGCTGCCCATGACAGCCCGGCCGATCAATCCATGCCCATGAGTACCCATGACAATCATGTGCGCTTTTTCCTTGGTCGCGGCCTTGAGGATCTCAGTCGCTGCAGAGCCGGCCACCCAACTCGCGCGGAAATGCAATTTGTGTTTGGTCAAAAATCGCTCAATAGACTTGAGGACTTTGGTGGCTTCATCGTTGTGATAGTCACGAACTGTGGTTGCGCCAACCATGCGCTGAACACGATGCGGAATGGGCGGCTGTACATTGAGCACGACCAACTCGTCTTCAGGGCCGCACAGGGTCTCATGTGTGACGAGAAAGGCGAGGGCCTTTTTGGTGAATTCGCTGCCATCAGCCGGGAAAAGAATTTTCATTTTTATCTTCCTTGTTATTCAAAAAGCAGTTGTCACTCTGAAGCTTCTTTTTTCTCGCTGTGACGAATCACCAAAACCGGTACCGGTGCAAGACGAATAATTTGCTCAGCACCGCTGCCCAGCATCATCCGGCCTAAACCGCGACGACCATGCGTCCCCACCACAATCAAATCGGCCTTGAAACGCGTGGCCGCATCTGCCACCACCTCGGCGAGCCGTTCCCCAAAGTTATCAAACAGTTCCGTGTCGGCGGGGACCCCCGCAGCCTTGGCAACCTGCAAGGCGTCTTCCAGAATTTTGCTGCCGCTTTGGCGCATGATTTCAATCACTTCGCCTGAGTAGGCACCATACGGATCTGCAGCCAGCGGTGTCATGCCTTCCACAACGTGCACAAGATGAACTTGCCCACCCGAGTCGCGGGCCAGCTGTAGCGCGGCAATCATGGCCTTGGTTGCAGTCTCGCTCCCATCAACCGGGACCAGAATTCGTAGGTACATATTAGCTCCTTCTTATTAGTTTTCATTATCAACGGCGTCGAGGCAGACCGCCTTGATCTGTATCAACAAGGCGTCTTGAATTTATGTAGGACAAATCCGAATGAACGGATTTGTACTCACTACTGAACCTGTATTTTTTTGGCCGTCGTGGTTGTTTTTTTAGGGAGTTCAAGTGTCAGTACCCCATCGGCATAGCGGGCTTGTGACTTGGCTTCATCAACGTCTTGCGCCAAGCTGAAGCTGCGTGAAATACTGCCTCGATAACGTTCACTGCGCAGCACTTTATGGCCGTTACCACGGGTTTCTTTGTCGCGTTTAATTTCGGCGTCAATCTGAACAACGTTGCCATCAATACGGATGCTGATATCTTCTTTTTTCACGCCCGGCAGGTCAGCCTTGATCTCGTAAACATTTTCTTTTTCAGAGACGTCTAGCTTCATTTGCAGTTCGGGCATGTCAGCGTCAAAAGAGACGGGGGCCAGAAAGCGGCGGAAGGCTGACTCCATAGAGTCGCCAAAAGTAGGGTCAGTGACGCGTAGGTTGCTCATGTCTATTCTCCAGAGGGGTGGGGTTGGTTCATTGCGCGTTAAATGCAAAAGCCTCCACAACGTGAATGCCCTTGCAGGGATGATTTAAGACCGAATGATCTCAAGCAAAGGCAATCCAATACCCCCTCACGACGCCATTCATAGCGCTTGATGGCGTGGGAATTTTTCGTGTTCATGCATCGTCTGGCATGCCGCGCAATAAGACGAAGCGGGCAGGGCCAGCAATCGGCGCATATCGATAAGATCACCACAATCCAAACAGTTGCCATAGTGATGCTCAGCCATCCGGCGTTGGGCGCTCATCACCTGAGACAACTCAGACGCCAGTCGGTACGCATTGGCGCGGTCAAGTCGAGCCAATGTTTCCTCAACGGCAACGTCTTTGAAGTCTAGAACCTCGTGCCCCGCCATACCGTCAACAGCGCTAGGGATGTTGTCCAGAGCACGTAATTCAGTCCGTATTTCCTGCTCTCGCTGGCTCAGCAACTGAGCAATATGCGATGCATTTTTGATGTCATAGGTGTCCATATTGAAATCCCCCTGGTTGTGCTGATCAAACTTCCTTTTCATTTTTGAGCAAGCGATGCATTTAGATATTGATCTGGCGCAAACTCTGGCGACGCCATCGCGCTAAGCTGACTAACATCACACGCTGAACAAAGCACAGCCACGCCATGACCGTACGCCACCTTGAAGCCATGTTTCAGCCAAATTCAGTCGCTCTTATCGGTGCCTCTGACCGCGAGGGCAGTTTGGGCTCGGTGGTCTTGCACAACCTCAAGTTGGGTGGATTCAAGGGCCCTATCTGGGCTGTCAATGCCAAGCATGCGCAGGTTGATGGTGAACCCGCTTGGGCTGATGTGGAGGCTCTGCCTTTCGCGCCGGACTTGGCGGTTATATGCACACCCGCCGTCAGCGTCCCAGAACTGCTGTCGGCGCTGGGGCGCAAGGGCACGCGCGCAGCCATTGTGTTGAGTGCAGGACTGAAAGCCATGGCGGCCAGCGGCATCACCCATGAACAAGCCATGTTGGATTCAGCTCGGCCGCATTTGCTGCGCGTTTTGGGGCCAAACTGCATTGGCGCACTGGTTCCTGGCGCATTGTTGAATGCGAGTTTTTCGCCTGGCAATGCATTGCCAGGTCAACTCGCATTTGTCACGCAGTCTGGCGCGCTGGCCACTGCCATGCTGGATTGGGCGAACAGCCTTGGCATCGGTTTTTCGCACTTTGTCTCTTTAGGCGACAGCGCTGACGTGGACTTTGGCGACATGCTGGATTACCTCGGCAGTGACCCGAACACACGGGCAATATTGATGTACGTTGAGTCGGTCAAAACAGCGCGCAAGTTCATGTCGGCAGCGCGTGCAGCTGCCCGCAACAAACCAGTCATTTTGGTCAAGGCGGGTCGAGCGCCAGCGGGTGCGAAGGCTGCGGCATCCCACACCGGTGCACTGGCTGGATCTGACGTTGTTTTTGATGCGGCTGTACAGCGTGCCGGCATGTTGCGCGTAGACACGCTAGAAGCTTTGTTTGACGCAGCAGAAACACTGTCCAACATGCAACACACTTGGCCACTGAAGGGTGAGCGGTTGGCCGTGGTGACCAATGGCGGCGGTGCAGGTGTGCTGGCGGCCGACTCCCTGTCGCTGGGCGGCGGCACCCTGGCTGAGTTGAGCCCTGCCACGCTGGCCGCTTTAGACGAGTGTCTGCCCGCAACTTGGTCGAAGGGGAATCCGGTAGACATCATTGGAGACGCGCCGGTAAGCCGCTACCAAGCAGCACTGCGGGTGTTAGTGGCTGCGCCGGAAGTCGATGGTGTGCTTTTTATGCATGCGCCGACCGCGATCGTCTCGGCCACACAGATTGCATCAGCCTGCTTACCACTGATGCAATCTGCGAGCAAAGCGGTGTTGGCCTGCTGGCTCGGTGGCGCGGTGGTGGCGGCTGCGAGGCAGGCGACAGGGGCTGCCGGCATTGCTAACTACAACACTCCTGAACGCGCCACTGCCGCTTGGCTGCAATTGGTCAACTTCAGCCGGAATCAGTTGGCGCTGCAGCAACTCACCACCGCGTCCGTACCCGACCTTTTACCTGACCGTTCAGCTGCTCAACGTTTGATTCAGCAAGCCTTGCAAGACGGCCGTGAATGGTTAGGCGACGCAGATTCGCAAGCCTTGTTAGCGGCCTACGGTATTCCTGTGGTGAACACACGCAAAACGGCAGATGCCGATGCAGCTGTGTTGGCGGCAGATTCGATGGGTTACCCGGTGGCACTGAAGTTCATCTCATCGCAAATCATCCACAAGTCAGACGTTGGTGGTGTGGCACTTGGTTTGGCGTCTGCGGCCGAAGTGCGTGCAGCGGCTGAGGTCATGAAAGCGCAAGTCAATAAGCTACGATCCGATGCAGTGCACCAAGGTTTCACGGTGCAGGCGATGGCGCAACGGCCAGGCGCGCATGAACTGATTGTGGGCATCAACACCGACCCGCTATTTGGTCCGGTGTTGCTATTGGGCGAGGGCGGCACGGCCGTTGAATTGCATACTAACCATGCAGTGGCCTTGCCGCCGCTCAATACCAGCCTCGCCAACGATCTGGTGCAGCGCAGTCAACTGGCCAAGCTGCTCGGCGGTTACCGCGGCAAACCAGCCGCCAACCAAACCGCCTTGCTCGATACCTTGTTGAAGGTGTCCTTGTTGGCCTGCGATCTGGCGCAAGTGGCCGAACTCGACATCAACCCCTTGCTGATCGACGCAGATGGCGTGTTGTCTGTGGATTCGCGAGTGCGGATCAAAGCAAGCACTGCGCACGATGGGTCACACTTGGCAATTCGGCCTTACCCTGCTGCGCTGGAAGAGCGTGTCAACTTGGCTGAAAGAGAAGTTTTGTTACGCCCGATACGGCCTGAGGATGGTGGTCGACTCCAGCATTTTTACGCTGATGCCACACCCGCCGATATGCGTTTGCGTTTTTTCATGGCTAGGCGCGAAGTTCCGCATTCGGAGTTGACGCGCTACAGCCAGATCGATTACGACCGAGAGATGACGTTCATCGCTATGGGAAAGACACACCAGGGTGAAGACGCCATGTTGGGCGAAGTGCGTGCCGTTTGTGATCCCGATAATTTTCAAGCTGAGTTTGCGATTCAAGTGGCCACACGTTGGCAGGGCAGGGGCCTCGGCCGTTTGTTGCTGGACAAGCTCCTGCGCTATTTGCGCGCGCGCGGCACTGTAGAAGTGGTGGGTCAATGTTTGCCAGAAAATTTGAATGTTGCGTCACTAGCCCGTCACGTTGGCTTTTCTGTCACTCCCGGTAATTCGCCCGGCATTCTGTCGATGCGGCTTGTTCTTAATCCACCAACTTTGGACGTTACATGACTCGTTTTCGTCATATTCTTGTACCGATTGATGGCAGTCCAACATCTGACAAAGCACTTGACGAAGCGATTCGACTGGCTGTTTTCAGTGGCGCCAAAATCAGCCTGCTGCATGTGATGGATGATCTCAGTCATGTCTCTGGTTTCGAGTCCGCGACCTACTATGTTCAGCAGTTGGTTCCTATGATGCGCTCCGCCGGCGAAAATTTGCTGGCGAAAGAAGGCGAGAAGGTGCTGGCTCACGGCCTGCAGGTCGAATGCGTGTTGATCGCGGAAGGCCCAGGCCGTGTTTTCGAACATGTGGCCGATCACGCCCGCACAAGCCATGCTGATTTGATCGTGCTCGGCTCGCATGGACGACGCGGCGTTAAGCGGGTGCTGCTCGGCAGCGATGCTGAACAGATTATTCGCCACGCACCCGTGCCCGTTCTTGTCGTCCGCGGCAAGGATGAGTCGCCAGCTTGAGACGTTAAAAGGCTGTATCGATGCCGGTGGCCTGTGAAGCTATCTCGTGCCTGACGTGTTGCACGTGTGCTGAACCGGCTGCATCGGCTTCGTCTTCATGCCCTGCACGGACCGCCGCAGCGATTTGCCGATAGTCGCGCAGACGCAGCTTTTGCAGAGCTGGCAGCCGGTGCTGCGCATAGACGATCGGCATTTGAATCGTCGGAAATAAGCGTTTCAGTTCAAGGTTCCCGCCCATGTCCAGTAAGCAGCGATAGAAACGGCGGCGCGCGCTGGTGAAGGCTGCGGCATCATTTCCAGCATCCGCAAACTTCAAGGTCTTCAGACTCTCTTTCAAGATCGGTTTAAGTCCGGAGTTCGCTGCACCACGAGCTGCTGAACGCGCCAACAAACCCGTCATGCGTTCAGCCACGTCCAGGACGTCAAGCGTTTCTTGCAGTGACAGTGTGCGAATCGCCGCGCCTTTGTGCCGATGCAGCTCCACAATGCCTTCAGCGGCTAAGCGTTGCAGCGCTTCACGCACCGAGTTGCGGCCGACAGCAAACTGTTCCGCCAGATCGCTTTCTACTAAGCGCTGCGCCGGAACAAACTTCTGTATTTCCAGGCCGTTGACGATGCCAAAAAAAACGATGTCGGACGCGCTCATGGCATCTCGCCCCAAATCGCTAACGTCTTGAATAATTTCACGCACTGGTTTGGCGTTTGCTTTGAGAGATGTGACGGCAGTCTTCATCATGCATATTGTCAGCCCATAAGGCGCTGTCATTGTTGATTAAATTGTCCTACAATATTTTTTATGCAAACTGATTATCAAGGATCAACATGATTTCCGGTTCGACTCAACTGCTTGGAAAGTGTGCGCTGATCACTGGTGCTTCCAGCGGTTTGGGGGCACATTTTGCACAACTATTGGCCAGCCATGGTGCCAAAGTGGTCTTGGTCGCTAGACGTCTAGAGGCACTCAATGCGGTGGCTGAAACTATTCGGTCTTTTGGACACGACGTGAAGACTATCGCCCTCGATGTCACCAACAGTGCATCCCGTGCGGACCTTGTCGCTGCTGCTGGTCCGGTGGATATTCTGATCAACAATGCAGGCATTGTCCGGGAGCATGCTGCTTTATCGCACAGCGAAGTTGACTGGGACACGGTTCTGGACACCAACCTCAAAGCCATGTTTTTTATGGCGCAGACCTTGGCGGCAGGCATGCGTGATCGGGGCCATGGTTGCATCGTCAATGTGGCGTCAATTTTGGGTCTTCGGCAAGCGGGTGGAGTGGTTTCATATGCGGTGTCCAAGGCTGGTGTGATTCAACTCACCAAAACATTGGCTCTTGAATGGGCGCGTTACGGCATTCGCGTCAATGCCATTGCACCCGGCTACGTCGAGACCGAACTCAATCAAGACTTTTGGGGCACGGACGCCGGCAAAGCCTTGATCAAGCGGATACCGCAACGTCGACTGGGTCAGTTATCAGACCTTGATGGGCCGATGCTTTTGTTGGCTTCGGATGCCTCCCGCTACATGACGGGTTCAGTCTTAGCGGTTGATGGCGGACATCTTGTCAGCGGCCTTTAAGCGGCTTTATTCACCCTTCAAAATTCATTCATTTTCTACACAAGGACACTCCATGCACACGCCCAGCCCTTCAGAACGTAGCCGAATTTTGGCGGATCGAGTTGAAGCTTTTGTTCGCGAATCAGTCATCCCTTATGAGCGTGATGCCCGTTGCACGGCACATGGCCCCACAGAAGATTTAGTGGCAGAAATGCGCGCCAAAGCTCGCGCAGCCGGCTTGATGACGCCGCACATCCTGCCCGATGGCGAGCACCTCAGTCAGCTAGAAACGGCAGCCGTTCTGAAGCGCTCGGGTCTGTCGCCACTAGGTCCGGTGGCGGTCAACACCATGGCCCCGGATGAGGGCAATATGTTTTTGTTGGGCAAGATCGCCACTGACGCGCAGAAAGCGCATTTTCTCGAGCCGCTGATTCGTGGTGAGGCTCGCTCCGCATTTTTCATGACAGAGCCAGCCTCTGAAGGCGGTGCAGGGTCTGATCCCTCCATGCTGCAAACAACGGCGTTACAAGACGGGAACGACTGGGTGATCAACGGCCGCAAGATGTTCATCACTGGAACCAAGGGCGCATCCGTCGGCATTGTCATGGCGCGTACCGGTAGCGGTGCACAGGCCCAGGCCACGATGTTTTTGTTTGACTTGCCGCACCCGGCCGTACGCATTGAGCGTGTACTCGACACGATGGACAGTTCCATGCCGGGTGGCCATGCACAAGTTCTTTTCGACCAACTTCGGGTGCCAGAAAGTCAAGTTTTGGGTGCTGTCAACGAAGGTTTTCGCTACGCCCAGATACGCCTTTCGCCGGCACGTTTGTCGCATTGCATGCGCTGGCATGGTGCAACCACACGTGCGCATGAAATTGCCGTGCAATACGCAACCACTCGCAAGGCCTTTGGTAAATTACTGGTGGACCACGAAGGCGTGGGCTTCATGCTCGCTGACAACTTGATTGATTTGCAGCAGTCGGCCTTGATGATTGATTGGTGCGCCGGTGTCTTGGATGCTGGCTCTCAAGCCACCACCGAAAGCTCTATGGCGAAGGTGGCTGTGTCTGATGCCCTGTTTCGGGTGGCAGACCGTTGCGTTCAGGTCATGGGTGGCAGCGGGGTTTTGCGAGACACTATTGTTGAGCAAGTTTTTCGCGAAGTTCGCGCTTTTCGAATTTACGACGGCCCAACAGAAGTTCATAAATGGTCTATTGCGAAGAAAATCAAGCGCGATGCATTGCCCAAGAAGACCGCATGAAGGAGGTTGATGGTTTTGGTGGCACCATACCGGTCCGCGATTTACACCGCATTGACGAGCGCGCGTTAACAGGGTGGATGCAGGAAAACGTAGCCGGTTTTCAGGGGCCGCTGGTGGTGGACCAGTTCAAGGGGGGGCAATCTAACCCGACCTACCGGCTTCGTACACCGTTGCGTTCTTACGTTTTGCGAAAAAAACCACCGGGTGTGCTGCTAAAAGGCGCTCATGCTGTTGAGCGGGAGGCGAGGGTGATGGCTGCTCTCGGAACCGTTGGATTCCCGGTTCCTAAGATTCATGGGCTTTGTCTTGATGACTCTGTCATTGGTAGTTGGTTCTTTGTCATGGACATGGTTGAAGGGCGTATTTTTTGGGATGCCAGTTTTACCGATGTCCCTCGTGCACAACGGGCTGATTATCTGGATGCGATGAATGCAACTTTGGCTACTTTACACAGCATTTCCGCTGAATCCATAGGGCTCGCTGACTTTGGCCGTAGCGGCGGTTATGTCTCAAGGCAGATTGCCCGATGGTCGCAACAGTATGTCCAGGATGAGCTCGCAGGTCGTCATCCGGCCATGGACAAACTGGTTGAATGGCTTCCTGCACACATTCCAATGGATGACGAAACCGCTATCACCCACGGTGATTTTCGGGCCGACAACATGATTTTCCATCCGACCGAACCGCGGGTCTTGGCTGTGCTCGACTGGGAATTGTCGACGCTCGGTCACCCATTGGCTGACTTTGCCTACAACGCCATGATGTACCGTATGCCCCCCGATATTTTGGGCGGTATTCACGGTTTGAATCTCATCGCGCAAGGTCTGCCTGATGAAGCCGCTTACGTTGCTTCTTATTGCCGCCGTACAGGTCGTGCTGCGATGCCAGACCTCGACTTCTACATTGCCTTCAACATGTTTCGCTTCGCGGCGATTCTTCATGGCATCCGAGGCCGCGTCAAACGTGGTACGGCCTCCAGTGCTGATGCAGTCGCTATGGGCGATCGCTATAGGCGCGTAGCTGATATTGCGTGGGGGCAGGTCGAGATCATCAGGGCCCGCTGATTTGTATTTCCGTCTCTGCGAGCGAAGCGTGGCAGTCCATCACCGCCTAGTGCCACGATTTATGGCAGCGCTCCGCTCTCCAAGACGGCTCAATGGACTGCCGCTTCGCTCGCAGCGACGGTGTTTTGGCCTGTTGTTCAAGTTCTTTCGGCGGTATCGTTTCATATTCGGAAACCCCCGCCATCATTGATGGTCCTTGATATTTCAGCATAGCGATCGTTTTTATTCCGGTGCTCAGCTAACCTCGTACATAACTTAACATAATATACATCGTGGAATTTAGTATATGTGGAGCAGCACCATCAAAGGCAAAGTCATAGTTATATCGGTGCCAAAGCCGTGGGCATTAAGTATGAAGTCGGAATTCCAGTCGACACGGTGGCGAGGTGGCGAAGGAGATTGCATGCGCCATCAAGCAACCGGCGGAAGTGGATATCAATGAGAACGTGTTGCGCCTGCTCTTCAAGATGACTGATCACCATTGACCCGTCGGCTTTGACGCTTTAACTTTGGGTGTCAGAAGTTCAATAGCGTCAGGCCGACTGGCACGTTGCGCGAAGTCAAGTGCCGTCAACTCAAGTTGG
>CANFJF010000017.1 GCA_947447355.1 Comamonadaceae bacterium | reverse complement strand
GCAGAATTTGACCAGATCAAAAAGACACGGATTGCGACAAATTTGGTTCGAGGCGGTGTGCGCTTCGGGATCGCGACCACGGTTCACAACCGGTCGGGGGAAGCGGTAGCGTCCGTCACGCTCGTCGGCTCGCCTGCTGATCTGCAACCTCGCCTACAGAAGTTGAGCAAAGTGCTGATTCGGCATGTCGACTTGTGGTCGCAAAGATCAATGTCGCCACGAGAGGCGATTTGATCGCTTGATCGATGTGCTCGGTTTAGCGAAAGACCAAAGCGCCTCCAGTGCGACAATTCAGCCCATGAATTCAGCCCATTCCACTGCACCCGCATCAGTTTCCAACCCGACCAGCGTCACCATCACCCGCCCGGACGACTGGCATTTGCACGTTCGCGACGGCTATGCGCTGACTACCGTGGTGCCGCACACGGCGGCTCAGTTTGGGCGTGCCATCATCATGCCCAACCTGCGGCCGCCGGTGACCACTGCGGCGCTGGCGCTGGCTTACAAAAGCCGCATTCTGGCGGCGGTGCCAGCAGGTGTGCAGTTTGAGCCGCTGATGACGCTTTACCTGACGGACAACTTGCCGCCTGATGAAATCAAGCGCGCCAAAGATGCCGGTGTGGTGGCGCTCAAACTGTATCCGGCGGGCGCCACCACCAACAGCGACGCCGGCGTGACCGACCTGCGCAAGACGTACAAAACGCTGGAAGCCATGCAGCAAGAAGGCTTGCTGCTGCTGGTGCATGGTGAAGTCACCAGCCCCGAGATTGATCTGTTTGACCGCGAAGCCGTGTTCATCGACCAGCAATTGATTCCGCTGCGCCGTGATTTTCCGGAACTGAAAATTGTCTTTGAGCACATCACCACCCGCGAAGCCGCGCAGTATGTCGCTGAGGCTGACCGTTTCACGGCAGCCACCATCACGGCGCACCACTTGCTGTACAACCGCAACGCTATTTTCACTGGCGGTATTCGGCCGCACTACTATTGCCTGCCCGTGCTCAAACGCGAGACGCACCGGCTGGCGCTGGTGCAAGCGGCTATCAGCGACAACCCGCGTTTCTTCCTTGGCACCGACAGCGCGCCGCACCCGGCGCACCTGAAAGAGCACGCCACTGGCTGCGCCGGTTGCTACACCGCGCACGCGGCCATGGAGCTGTACGCGGAGGCTTTTGACGCCGCTGGCGCGATCGACAAACTAGAAGCTTTCGCCAGCTTCAACGGCCCTGATTTTTATGAATTGCCGCGCAACACCGGCCACATCACGTTAAAGAAGCAAAGCTGGATGCCACCCGACAGCTTTGCCTTTGGTGAGGCCGAGTTGAAGCCGCTGCGCTCGGGTGAAAGCTTGGCCTGGCAACTGGTGTGAGCCTGCCGGCGGGCGGCAACACGGTCACCACGCTGGCCGCCGCAGTGGCTGCACTGGATTGGCAGCAACCGTGGTTGACCCCCTGGCGAGCTGATGCCGCTGGCTTGATCGCGCAGCTGGAAGACGGTCAGTCTGTCGCCGGTGCGCTGAATGCGTTGAACACGCAAGGCGGGGCATTTGAAGACACTCTGTTGCGAGCGCCCGTCCGTTTTGTCGATCAATCCGAGTTGCCAGCTGGCCAAGCCTACGAGCAGTTCATTTTTGAGACCCGCCAAGTACCGACGCGGGAAAACCTGCACGACCTGTTCAACGGTCTGTGCTGGTTGCAGTTTCCGCACACCAAGCGCCGGCTGAATGCACTTCAAGCCACGCAAATTGCCGCAGGTGGCGTGCTGCCGACACGCGGCCCAGTGCGCGATGCGCTGACCGTGTTTGACGAAAATGCCGCTTTGCTGATGGCCCCGCAGCCCCTGTGGGACGCCTTACTGGCGCGACAGTGGCAGCGACTTTTCATTGAACTGCGGCCGCTGTGGCGCGAAGCCCGGCTGGTTTTGTTTGGCCATGCCTTGCTGGAAAAATTAGCCAACCCGCGCAAGCCGATCACAGCGCATGTTTACCTGGGCATGCCAGACATGTCAGATATATCAGGATCATGCGCGCTAGAAAGCCCGGGCAGCCTAGACCGCTGGGTAGCCAGCGATCTCAGCGCTGCCAAGTTGGCGGGCAAGCCATTTGCCCCCTTGCAGGTGCTGGGTGTGCCGGGCTGGTGGAGCGATAACGAGAACTTTTCCTTTTATGATGACTCAGATATTTTCCGGACAGCGAAACGCTGACGGGCTACTTGATTTGGCATATGGCAACCCCACCTTGTGGGTTGATTTAGTAATTTATAACGACACTTTCCGGAGTGAACACTGATATGAAGCGCATCTTTTTGTTTGTCATGACCAACCTCGCGGTGGTGGTGGTTCTGGGCATTGTGGCCAACCTGCTGGGCGTCAACCGTTACCTGACACCGAACGGGCTTGACCTCAAAATGCTGCTCGGCTTTGCCTTGGTCATCGGTTTTGGTGGTGCCATTATTTCGCTGTTGATCAGCAAGCCTGTCGCCAAATGGAGCGCTGGTGTTCGCCTTATCAAAGAACCTCAAAACGCCGACGAAGCTTGGATTTATGAGACGGTTCGCCGCTTGTCAGACCGCGCGGGTATCGGCATGCCTGAAGTCGGTATTTTTGACGGTGAGCCCAATGCCTTTGCCACAGGCGCGTTCAAAAATTCTGCCTTGGTGGCCGTCTCAACCGGTTTGCTGCAAGGCATGACGCGGGAAGAAATCGAAGCCGTCATCGGTCATGAAATCGCCCACATTGCGAACGGCGACATGGTCACCATGGCCCTTATTCAAGGCGTGATGAACACCTTCGTGGTGTTCTTGAGCCGGGTGATTGGCTACGCGGTCGACAGCTTTTTGCGCAAGGGCAGTGACAACAATTCCGGCCCCGGTATGGGCTACTACATCAGCACCATCGTGCTGGACATCGTGCTCGGTTTTGCCGCAGCGATTGTGGTGGCTTGGTTCTCACGTCACCGTGAGTTTCGCGCTGATGCGGGTTCGGCTGAGTTGCTGGGTCGCAAGCAACCGATGATCAATGCGTTGGCTCGTTTGGGCGGCATGGTGCCGGGTGAGTTGCCGAAGTCTGTGCAGTCGTTCGGCATTGCCGGTGGTGTCGGCAAGTTGTTCAGTTCGCACCCACCGATTGAAGAGCGCATTGCCGCGCTGCAGAATGCGCAGCCTGGTCAGGTCTGAGCTTCCGTCACTGCGAGCGCAGCGCGGCAGTCCAGGAGCCCGAACCCGGAGTCATGGGTTGCCGCGTTTCACTCGCAACGACGGGCAGGAATGCTCGCAACGACGTACAGGGATATTCGCGACGAAGCCATTTCCGTCACTGCGAGCGTAGCGCGGCAGTCCAGGAGCCCGAACCCGGAGTCATGGGTTGCCGCATTTCACTCGCAACGACGGTACCAAACTCAAAGCCACAGCTTCAGCCACTTCAATCCCATCTACCCCCGCTGACAAAATGCCACCCGCATAACTCGCGCCTTCACCTGCCGGGTAGAGCCCCTTGACGTTCAGGCTCTGAAAATCATCACCCCGTGTGATGCGCAGCGGCGATGACGTCCGCGTCTCGACGCCGGTCAGCACCGCGTCGTGCATGTCAAAGCCTTTGATCTTCTTGCCGAACACCGGCAAGGCTTCGCGCATCGCTGTGATGGCGTAGTCGGGCAGGGCGCTGGCCAAATCGGTCAGGTGCACGCCAGGCTTGTACGACGGCTCGACGCTGCCCAGCGACGTTGATGGCCGGGCCGCCAAAAAGTCACCGACCAACTGGCCCGGTGCTTCGTACGTGCTGCCGCCCAAGGTGTACGCAGTGGACTCCAGTTGCCTTTGAAAAGCAATGCCCGCCAGCGGATGCACGGCTGCCCCGGGCGCTGTGCCCGCAACGAAATCCGGCGGTGCAATACCGACCACGATGCCGGCGTTCGCGTTGCGCTCGTTGCGAGAGTACTGGCTCATGCCGTTGGTCACCACGCGGCCGATTTCGGACGTGGCGGCCACCACCGTACCGCCCGGGCACATGCAAAAACTATAGACCGAGCGGCCATTGGCGGCGTGGTGCACCAGCTTGTAGTCAGCCGCGCCCAGCAGCGGATGGCCGGCGTGCTGGCCCAAGCGCGCGCGGTCAATCAGACCCTGCGGATGCTCGATGCGAAAGCCCACCGAAAACGGTTTGGCTTCCATGAAAATACCGCGCTCGTGCAGCATGGCAAAGGTGTCGCGGGCGCTGTGGCCCGGCGCCAACACCACATGGTCGGCGCGCAAGTCGTAGCGACTGCCATCGGCCAAGTTTTCGACTGTCAGACCGCGAATGTGTTTGCCGTTCGGGCCGTCTTCGATCTCGACGTCGCTGACGCGCTGCTGAAAGCGAATCTCGCCGCCCATGGCCTCGATCTGCTCGCGCATGTGCTCGACCACCTTGACCAGCTTGAAGGTGCCGATGTGCGGTTTGCTGACCAGCAAAATTTCTTCTGGAGCACCGGCTTTGACGAACTCCAGCATGACCTTGCGGCCCAGATGGCGCGGGTCTTTGATCTGGCTCCAGAGCTTGCCGTCTGAAAAGGTGCCGGCGCCGCCTTCGCCAAATTGCACATTCGACTCCGGATGCAGCACATTTTTGCGCCACAGCCCCCAGGTGTCTTGGGTGCGTTCACGGACTTTCTTGCCGCGCTCCAGCACGATCGGCTTGAAACCCATTTGCGCCAGCAGCAACGCGGCAAAAATGCCGCAAGGCCCAAAGCCGATGACGACCGGACGGATCGCCGGTGCTTGCTCCGCGTGTGTCGGCGGGTGATAGCGCAGGTCGGGTGCGCGGCTGATGTGCGGGTGCCCGGCGAACTGCGCCAGCAACTTTTCTTCGAGCGCGGGGCTGCTGAGCTCGACGTTGGCGATGTACACCAGCAGCAGATGGCGCTTGCGCGCGTCGTAGCTGCGTTTGTGGATGTGGTGGCTGATCAGCTCGGTAGGCGTGATGCCCAGCGTCTTGATGATGAGCGCTGGCAGGGCGTCGTCGGCGTGGTCCAGCGGGAGTTTGAGCTCTGTCAATCGCAGCATGTCCGTGTCTTTCTGTGGATCCGTTTTTCGGATCAAGCGCAGAATTTTAATCGCTGGTCTGAATGCGTGCTGCGAAGTGCTCAGTCTGCGCTGATAATACTCAGCGTGAAGCACGCCAGACCGTCGCTGGTGCCATATGGGAAACCTGGCACTGGAGGAACGTCCGGACTGCACAGGACAGCGTAGGAGGTAATACCTCTCCACCGTGAGGTGAGGATCAGAGCAACAGAGACGAGTCGGCTTGTTGGGGCAACCCATCAAGCCGGGTGAAACGGGCAATCTCTACGCGCAGCAATACCAAGTAGGCCAGCCCAAGCGGTGGCGGTTCGCCGCCATTGTCTTGACTTGTGGTTCCGCAAGTTGTGCTGGCGGGTAGGTAGCATTGAGCCGGTGGGGTGACCCCCGGCCCAGATTAATGACGGTCACACGTGTCAGCTTGTTTCGGCAAGTTGGCACGGCGCACAAAATCCGGCTTATCGGCGAGCTTCACACTAATTCGATTGACTTTCAGCTTCGGCTGAGAGCTTCGGCCGCAGCCGGCGCCAGAGCTGAAAGCCCAGGAAGCCCACCATCAACACATTGGCCAGCAGCACCCCGGCGTTGACCAGCGTGGTGCTGTGCATCAGGTGCGCGACTTCGAATGGAATGTAGAGTGCGCCCGACAAGGCGGCCAGCCATTCACCCCATAATTTTTCTTTCCACAAGCCATACGCTTCGAGCAGGCGCACGGTGATGTAAGCCGCTGCCAACGGGGCCATCGTCCGCAGGTTAAGGCCCACCAATAGGTCTGCGTAATGCAGCAAGAGTTCGGGGTAATGCGTTTGCGGATCGAGGTGAAAGCGCCACAGCAATGCCATGGCCAAATGGTGCACATCATGCTGCAGCAACTCCAGTAGGCCGATGCTGGCGGCTAAAGCAGCTAAGCCTTTGAATGCTTCGAACAGCGCAATGGCGTGCAGGGCGCGGCGCCGCGCATCCGGATGCGGCTTGTGCTGTTTATGTGGCGAGAGTGGCGTCATCAGTCGTTGGTCAATGGCAGCGACTGAATGCGCTCCACATGGGCCAGCAGCGAGCGTTTGGCGATCGGCCAGACGCGCTCGTGCACGTCGTCGTAGGCCAGCGGCACCCAGTCGTCAAGCGTGCCGGTCGGATTGGCCTGCATCACGGCGAGGACTTTGGCTTCGCGCTTGAGTCGATGGGCTTTGAGCTGGGCGATGGCAATTTTGGCCTGACCCAGCACATGGCCGTGGGCCGGCAAGATGAATTCGATGTCGTGCGCATCGCAGGCGGCGCTGAGCAGGTCTAGTGAATCGAGGTAAGCATTCATGTTGCCATCGGGCGGATTGACGATGGTGGTGCTGCCGTTGAGGATGTGGTCACCACTGAATAACAAGCCGTCTTCAAGCAATACCAAGCACAGGTGGTTGGCGGCGTGGCCCGGCGTGTGCAAGACCTTCAGGGTGTGCGACGTTTCCCCCTCTGGCCCCAACGCTATGAGTCTGAGCAGTTCATGGTTTGCCAGCGCTCGATCGGGTGTGAAGGCGCTGTCAGCGCGTGCTGTCGGTAATGAAGGCAGACCGAGGATCGGCGGCCTGGATTGACCGCCGGCTTCGCACAATGCTTGCAGCGGCTGGGCGCCGGGTGAATGGTCCGGGTGCGAATGGGTGCAGACAATCATGCGGATGTCACCGCCTGCCGCGGCGTACATGCGCGCCAAGTGGTCTGCATCGGCCGGGCCGGGATCGATGGCGATGTAGCCGGTGTTGACGTCACCGACCAGATAACTGTTGGTACCTGGGCCGGTCATCACACCCGGATTCGGCGCGGTCAAGCGCATCAGGTTTTTGAGCAGCGGCACCGGCTGCGCGGTTTGCCAGTCCAAGCTGTGGACGATTTGGCCGTCTGGGCTGGTCAGCGCTAACTCGCCATAAGCAGATTCGTGTTCCATGTAGCGTGCCTCTTTGCCGGCCAGAAATCCGGCGCGTGGGCACGAGGTCCAGAGGGGTTCGTCCGTGGCGGCGCAGGTCTCAAGAACGGTCTCGACATCGGTGAAATGCTGCAGCCGTTCTAAAGTGCGCAGAGTCGGGAAAACCATGAAAAAGTGGCCTTCTGCATGCCGCGCCAGCGCATCGGCGGGGCGCACCCAGCTGGGTTCAAACTGCTCGGCTTCATCCGCCAGCGGCGTTTGGCCGTGCGGCATGCGTGCGACCAGAAAAGGCACGTCAAAGCGGCGCGGCAAATCCCGATCGGTGATCCAGTGGGCCAACACAAATACCTCGCTGCCCGCCAGTTGCAACTGGCGCGCAGCGCATTGTTCTGCAAACGGCGCACTGCGATCCAATGTGGCGATGTCGGCGGTGTCCGGGTGGCGTCCATCGGCATGGCGCGCCAGCAAGACGCCGAGCTCTTCAAAGCTTTCGCGGATGGCGGCAATGGCTTGCGTCAGGTGCAGATCGCTTTGGGTGTGACGCCGTGTCGACTGGTCATGGGCGAGTGCATCGGCGGTGTCGATGCCGCCGCCGGGAAAGACATAGGCGCCAGGGGCAAAGCTGGCCGTGGCTGAACGCCGCGTCATCAGAACTTCGAGGCCGTCAGGCGTGTCGCGCAGTAACAGCACGGTGGCGGCAGGGCGGATGGGCGCAGCTTCTCGCTGCGGATAAAGGAGTTGGGAGTCGCGGACCATGGTGTTATTTTGCCCGCGAAATGACCGCGTGCAGTTGGCTGCAGTCGTTGACAAAAATGCTAAGTACTTTCCTTAATGGCGCGAGGTTACGACGTTGGTCATACTTTGGATATCAACCTACAGGATAAATTCATGATGACAACGACGACAAAATGGCTGCACAAAGTGTCCCCAATTTTGGCTGCGCTGATGTGCCTCAGCAGTGTGAGCGCCTATGCCCAGACCGCCACAGCCCCGGGCGCATGGCCCAGCAAGCAGCCGATCAAGCTGGTCGCGGTGTTTCCGCCCGGTGGCTCGGTCGACCAGGTGGCGCGCATTTTGTCGCAGCCATTGGCGCAGCAACTTGGCCAAACCGTCATTGTGGACAACCGTGGCGGCGCCTCGGGCTCCATTGGTGCGGCCGCTGTGGCCGCAGCGCCGGCGGATGGCTATACCTTTGCCGTTGTTTTCGACACGCATGCCGTCAACCCCAGCTTGATCGCTGGCTTGCCATTTGACACGAGAAAAGACCTGCCGCCGGTGATCTTGATTGGCACATCGGCCATGGTGCTGGCGACCCACGTGGGTTCAGAGTACAAAACCTTCGCTGACGTGGTGGCCGCAGCCAAGGCCAAGAAAAATGTCAGCTACGGCAGCATTGGTTCGGGCAGTTTGGGCCACTTGGCCATGTCCTTGCTCAGCAAGAGCGGCAACATCGACTGGCAGCACGTGCCCTACAAAGGCGGCGGCCCGTTGATGAGCGATGCCGTGGCCGGTCATGTGCCGCTTGCGATTGGCTCGGTGTTCGTCGTTAAGCCGCACATCGACAGTGGCCGTATGCGCCCGCTGGTCGTCACCACCAGCAAGCGTTCGCCTGAGTTGCCCAATGTGCCGACCTTGGCTGAAAGCGGTTTTGTCGGCTTTGATGCGCCTGCTTGGTGGGCCATTTTGGCTCCCGCCAAAACGCCGCCAGCGATCATCAAGCGCATGAACGAAGAAGTTGCCAAAGCGCTGAAGAATCCGGAGATCGCTAAAAAACTTGGCGCTCAAGGCATCAACATCGTCGGCAGCACGCCTGAGGCAGCCGCCACCTTCATCAACAAACAGATCGATGTTTGGGCCAAGGTGGTGAAGGACAACGATATCAAGACGGACTGAGCGTCCGCCTTTATTCGGGGGTCACGCCCAAGGCCACTAGGAACCTGGCGACCATGTTGTAGGTCGCAATCGCGCTGGTCAGCTCGACCAGCTCGGTGGTGTCAAAGTGCTCGCGCAAGCTGGCAAACAGCGCATCGCTGACTTTCACGTCGAGCGTCATCTGCGCGGCGTACTGAATCACCAGCTGCTCGACCGTGCCCAATGCTGGATGCGTCGCGCTCAAGCGGGCATCTTTTTTCACCAATTCATTCAACGCATCGAGTTCGGCTTGGTTGCCGCCGGCGGTCAAAAAGTCAGGCGCATGGTGCTTGTATTCATAGGAGGCACCGGTCAATAACGCGACGGTGCAGATGCCAAGTTCGCGCAGCTTGCGGCTGGTGGGCAGACCGGAGCGAACCGTGCCGAGGTAGACATTCCACGCGCGGGCGAGGGGCTCGCTCCACAGCAAGGCTTTGTCCAGATTGATCATCGTGCCACCGCGACGCTTCAAGATGGCGTCAACGAGGTCTTGGGGTTGCGGTTTAAGGGCAGGAGTCCATTCAGGGATGCGAAGCATGACGGTCTTTCTTTGATGAGGGAGTCAAGGTCAGCATGGTAATGGGTTTGAAGCTTGAACAGGCGGCGGGAATCCCCCGCAGTGGCTCGACGGATAATGCCCTGATGCGAATTCGATTCACCAAAATGCAGGGCGCCGGCAATGATTTCGTGGTCCTCGACGAGACCCGAGAACGGCTGGGCCTGAGCTCAGCGCAATACCGCTTTTTGGCGGACCGCCACTTCGGCGTTGGCGCAGACCAAATATTGAGTGTGCGACCCGCGCCAGTGGGTGCTGTCGACATCGATTTTTCCTATGCGATTCACAACGCCGACGGTCAAGAAGTGGAGCACTGCGGGAACGGCTCGCGATGCTTTGTGCGCTACGTACGCGATCACCAATTGACTGTGCGCGACACGGTACGCGTGCAAACCATGAACCGCGTCTTGACGCTCACGCTGCAACCCGATGGTCGGGTCAGCGTCGACATGGGCGCGCCCGTTTTCGACTTGCCCATGGTGCCTTTTGACGCTGCGGGCTTGACGCCGAAATTCGTCAACGGCTGGGCCACCTGGCCGTTGGAATTGACGGCGGATGGTCACCTCAGCACTGTCTTCTCTGCCATTGTGTCCATGGGCAACCCGCATGCCGTGCAGATTGTTGATTCAGTCGACACGGCGCCGGTGCTGGTCTGGGGGCCGCAGATTGAAAACCACCCGCGATTTGTGCGTCGCGTCAACGCCGGCTTCATGCAAATTGTGTCCCGCAGCGAAGTGCGCTTGCGTGTTTACGAACGCGGCGCGGGTGAAACACTGGCTTGCGGCACCGGCGCTTGTGCGGCCGTGGTGGCGGGCATTCGGCTGGGCCTGCTTGATGCGAATGTCGACGTGCAGACTCACGGCGGTTTGCTGCACATCGAGTGGCAAGGCACGGCAGATCGACTCGATGCGCCGGTCTTTCTGAGCGGACCCGCGACACAGGTGTTTGAAGGCGAGATCGACCTGCCTGACGCGTGAAGTGTCTGATGCCGTTCTGACGCGCGCCGGCCTTTTTACTTTTCACCTTCCCTGAAACTGAGGACAATGTGCACCATGAATCCGATACCTCCTTCTATGCAACACCCGATCACCGAAGACGACATCGCCAATTTCTTGGCCAATACGCCCGACTTTTTTGAGCGTCACGCCGAACTGCTGGCCACCGTGCAGCTGTCGAGTGGCCACGGCACCCGTGCCGTCAGCTTGCAAGAACGTCAAGCTGGCATGCTGCGCGACAAGATCCGCGGCCTCGAGTCGCGCGTCGTTGAAATGATCCGCCATGGTCAAGAAAACGTCACCATTGCCGACAAGATGCAGACGTGGATGCTGAGCCTGCTGATGACGCCGGCGGCCCGAGATTTGCCTGACACCATTGCCCAAGAACTGCAGGCGCAGTTTTTAATTCCGCAAGTGGCTATCAAGGTTTGGGACGTCGCAGTGCCATTTTCTGAGGGTGATTTTGCCGCTGGCGTGAGCGAAGACGTTCGCAGCTTTGCCGCCTCGCTATCGACACCTTTTTGCGGCCTCAATGTCGGGTTGGAAGCCGTTAACTGGTTGCCTGAACCGGCTGAGGTTAAATCGGTGGCGTTGATCGCCTTGCGCTCTGACGCTGCCCCACAAGCGTTCGGTTTGCTGGTGCTGGCGTCGCCTGATGCGGAGCGTTTCACCATTGGCATGGGCACCGACTTTTTGCAGCGCATTGGCGAGCTGGCCAGCGCTGCCCTGTCGCGTCTGCGCAGCCAGGCTGACAAGACGCCAGGCTAATTGATGACCGGCGGTTGTCAGCCTATTTCAAAGCTCAACCAGCCATGCAGGTCAAAAATTCGTCGTTAAATCTGCCGCTCAGACCGGCACCCTCGGTGCCTGATCCTTTGGTCCTGCGCTACCTCGAGCATGCGCGCGTTGAAAAGCGACTGGCCGCACGCACGCTGGCGCTCTACACGCTGGACTTAGAAAAACTGCAAATATCGGCTGAACAGGCGGCAGTGTCTTTGACGACGGTGACACCGGTGCACATGCGCCGCTGGGTCGCACAAATGCATGGTGGCGGTCGCAGCGGCCGCGGCATTGCGCTCATTTTGTCGGGCTGGCGCGGCTTTTATGGCTGGCTCGGGCGTGAAGGTCTGGTCAGCATCAATCCGGTGCAAGACTTGCGCGCTCCCAAAGTGGCCAAGCCGCTGCCCAAGGCGCTCAGCGTCGATGAAGCGGTGCAGTTGGCCGACTTCCAGACGGCAGACACCGAGGCGCACCCGGGCTTGCAAGCGCGCGACGAATGCCTGACCGAATTGCTCTACGGCTGTGGTCTGCGCATCGGTGAGTTGGTCGGGCTGGACGCTCTCGCCAGCGCTCAAGCGCAAGGCTGGATTGATCTGCAAGCCGCCGAAGCCCATGTGCTCGGCAAGGGCGGTAAGCGGCGTAGCGTGCCTGTGGGGGCGAAAGCTATGCGCTCGCTGACGGAATGGTTGGCGGTGCGCACTGAATGGTTGAGCGCTGATCCTGAGGCCGCGGAGGCGGCAGCTGGCGCGCTGTTTATCAGTCACCGCGGTAGCCGTTTAACGCCGCAGCACATTCGGGTCCGCCTCAAGCTGCGTTCGCTGCAGGCCGGACTGGCGACGCCGGTGCATCCGCACATGCTGCGCCATTCTTTCGCCAGTCACGTGCTGCAGTCGAGTGGCGATTTGCGCGCCGTGCAAGAGTTGCTCGGGCACGCCAACATCACCACCACGCAGGTTTACACGCGGCTTGATTTTCAGCATCTGGCGAAGATTTATGACGCCGCGCATCCCCGCGCGACAGTGGCCGGACTCAAGGCCAGCCTCAAACCAAACCGAAAACCCCCGTCATCGTAGGAGGCCAGCCCTCTGGCCTATTCCCCTGCTCAGGTTTGGTTTGAGAAAATCAGGTTCGGGGATCGCTGAGAGGGCTCAGCTCCTACGGGGACAAGCCGCAAGGTCGTTGCATGTCCCCGTAGGAAGCCAGCCCTCTGGCTGATTCCCCTGCTCAGGTTTGGTTTGAGAAAATCAGGTTCGAGGATCGCTGAGAGGGCTCAGATCCTACGGGGACAAGCCGCAAGGTCGCTGCATGTTCCCGTAGGAGGCCAGCCCTCTGGCCGATCTTTGCTTGCGCCAGCCGCGACAATAGGCGCATGAAATCAATTCGACTCCGAGAAGGCAAAGAACGCTCACTGCAGCGGCGACACCCGTGGATTTTTGACGGCGCCATCGCCAAGGGCAGTGGCGATCCGGGAGAAACGGTGCGCGTGGACAGCCACGACGGCCGTTTTCTGGCCTGGGCGGCGGTCAGCCCGACCTCCAAGATCCGCGCGCGGGTTTGGAGCTTTGACGAAACCCAGCGCATTGACGCGGCCTTTTTCAGCGCCCGCATTGCCGCTGCGATCAAGGCCCGAACCTTGTTTGATATTCAAAGCAATGGCGTGCGCTTGGTGCATGGCGAGTCTGACGGCTTGCCGGGGCTGGTGGTCGACCGTTATGCCGACACCTTGGTGGTGCAATTTTCAAGCTGCGGCGTGGAGCGCTGGAAGAGCGTCATCGTCGAGGCCCTGCAGGCCCAAACCGGCTTGACGCGTCTGTATGAACGCTCCGACGCCAGCGTGCGCGCACTGGAAGGTTTGCCTGAAGCCACCGGCTGGCTGAGCGGTGCACCGGCTGAAGGGCAACCGGCGGACACCGACATCGTCATCCAAGAACACGATTGGCAGCTCGGCCTGAACATCGCTGAAGGCCACAAAACCGGCTTTTATTTAGACCAGCGCGACAGCCGTCAGAAGTTTGCTGCTTACACCCGGCGCCGGCAGTTCCAGCGGGTGCTGAACTGTTACTGCTACACCGGCGGTTTCACGGTGGCGGCCTTGGCTGGCGGCGCGGCGCACGTGACCTCGATTGACTCATCCGGCCCGGCCATCGAAAAAGCCTGGGCCAATGTTGCGTTGAACGGCTTTGACGCCGCGCGTTGCGAGATGCGAGATGCCGATGTCAACGCCTCGCTGCGGCAGTACATCAAGGAAGGCCGCACTTTTGACGCGATCGTGCTGGACCCGCCGAAGTTTGCACCCACGGTTGCGCACGCCGAACGTGCCGCGCGCGCCTACAAAGACATCAACCGCTTGGCGCTGATGATTCTGGAGCCCGGCGGTGTGCTGTTCACCTACTCGTGTTCGGGTGGCATCAGCGCTGATCTGTTTCACAAGATCGTGGCTTCAGCCGGCACAGATGCTGGCGTCGACGCTTTCATTAGCGAGCGCTTGGGCGGTGCCCCGGACCATCCGATGACAGTCACCTTCCCTGAGGGTGAATACCTCAAGGGGCTGGTGCTGGTCAGAAAGCCTTGACATCTGCAGGTTGGCCGGGTCGCGTTGCTGCGGTCGACGGCCTCGCTCGCTAAAATAGCGGGTTACCTTTTGCTTGCATCTTGTTGAGCTTTCCACCCGTTTTCTTTTCAGATTTTTCTAGTTAGGCACACCATGAGTTTGATTCCCGTCACCATCCTGACCGGCTTTCTGGGTTCCGGCAAAACCACTCTTTTGAAGCGCGTGTTGACCGAAGCCCACGGTCAAAAAATTGCTGTCATTGAAAATGAGTTCGGTGAAGAAAACATCGACAACGAGATTTTGGTGAACGACACCAACGAGAACATCATTCAGATGAACAACGGCTGCATCTGCTGCTCGATCCGTGAAGACCTGCGCGAAACGTTGCAACTGCTGGCCGCCAAGAAACGCCAAGGCCTGTTGACGTTTGACCGCGTTGTGATTGAAACCACGGGCTTGGCTGATCCCGGCCCGGTGGCGCAGACTTTTTTCATGGACGAAGAAATTGCCGAGCAGTACCTGCTGGACTCGATCCTGACCTTGGTCGATGCCAAGCACGCCGCCACACAGCTCAACGACCGCCAGGAAGCCCGCCGCCAAGTCGGCTTTGCCGATCAAATCTTCATCAGCAAGACGGATCTGGTGGATGACAGCGAAGTCAAAGCCCTGATGCACCGCTTGACCCACATGAACCCCCGAGCACCCCAGCGCGCGGTGCATTTTGGCGAAGTCGCGATTGCCGATGTGTTTGACCTGCGCGGCTTCAATTTGAATTCCAAACTCGACATTGACCCGGACTTTCTGAAGGAAGAGACTGACGCCCATGCCGGCCACGACCATGCGCCCGGCGAACATTGCGACCATCCGTCGCACGCCCATGACGCAGCAGATGGTCACGCCGGACACGGCCATCACCATCATCACGACGATGACGTGAAAAGCTTTGTGTTTCGCTCTGACCGCGCGTTTAGCCCAGCCAAGCTGGAAGACTTTCTCGGTGCCGTGGTGAATATTTATGGCCCGCGCATGCTGCGCTACAAAGGCGTGCTGAACATGGAAGGCACGGATCGCAAAGTGATCTTTCAAGGTGTGCACCAGTTGATGGGCAGTGACCTTGGACCAGCTTGGGCTGAGGGCGAAGTGAAGACCAGCAAGATGGTTTTTATCGGTATTGACCTGCCCAAAGATATTTTTCTGCAAGGCCTTGAGCAGTGCCTGGTTTGAGTTAGGCTCTCCGCAAACTTCAATAGCTTGCGGTTGATGCTGATTTTTGGCTGGAGGGCTCGATGCTTGTTTCATTTTTGCAACGATTTGGTTTTTCGGCACCCAGTGCAGCCAATGCGCCGCTAAAATCGCGCGCCGATCGAAGTGCCAAGCCGACAGCTGCCGATAGTGCAGAGCATTCGCATCAAGACGGTCGCATCAACCGGACCCCGGTATTGAAAGCCGAGGGCCATCCACAGGCCACTGCCCAAAGGAGACAAGACGTGAAAACCCCCGCCAAAAAGAGCAAGACGCCTGTGAAAGTGGCCACCAAGACAGTTGCCAAAACCGTCGTTAAGAGCCCGGTTAAAAAGGCGACTAAGCCGGCGGCTAAAGTCGCCAGCAAGACGATCGTGAAGCCAGTCTCCAAAACCCCTGTCAAAGTGGTGCAGTCTAAGACCAAGCCTGTGGCCCTTAAAAAAGCGCCTCCTGTAAAAAAATTGGTAACCAAAGAAGTCATTGGTAAAAATTCTGTAGCTAAATCGGTTATAAAACCTGTTGTTAAACCGGTTGCCAAACCAGTTTCGAAAACTCCGTCATCCTCTTCTGCCAAAGTTGCACCGCTGAGTGCAACCAAGGCAGCGTCCCTACCTTCCAAGCCGGTGCAGGCTCCTCAGCCCGCCGCGCCCCCTGTTCCAAAGACCATGATCACGCCTCCACCCGCCCTCAAACCCGGACGCAGAAGTTCCGCTCGCACGGCAGCGATGTCGCCACCGCCAGCACCGATGGTGCCGACGCACGCGCCTGACGCCGCTAAAGCCAGCTACTCGACCATCACTGAACGCGTGATATCGCCGCCACCCCATGTGGCCGCTCGCAAAGACCCCAAACTCGCCAACAACTGGAAGACCAAAGAAGCCAACGAGTTGACGGACGAAGAAGTCAAGGCCATGCCTGACAGCGAGTACATGAATGAAAAGCAGCTGGCTTTTTTCCGCCACAAACTGTCGATTCTGAAAAGTGAAATTCACGCCAGTGCCGGTCAAACCACCGAGAACTTGCGTGAAGACACTGTCGTTGTACCCGATCCGGCAGACCGCGCGACGATCGAAGAAGAGCACGCCCTTGAACTGCGTACGCGTGACCGCGAGCGCAAGTTATTGAAGAAAATCGAGCAGTCGATTTCTCGCATCGATGCCGGCGACTACGGTTATTGCGACGAAACCGGCGAAGCCATTGGCGTCGGTCGTCTGATCGCACGTCCTACCGCCAGCTTGTCACTGGAAGCGCAGCAGCGCCGTGAACTGAAACAAAAATTGTTCGGTGACTGAGACCTGACAGAGGATCACCAACCGTCTCTGGCGCAGATTGCGCAAGAGTGGTTGGATGATTGGCAATGGCGGGAAGCTCAGTCTTTGTTCGCACGGTCAGCCCAGCACAGGCTCAGCCGAATCCTTACTTCGCTTTCACGCGAGTTCACGCACCTCCCGATGGACTCCCACGCTGCGCTCGCAGTGACGGGATTTTTTCGTTTGCAGTGAAGAGATTCTCTCTCTCTCTCTCCATGGCAAAACTTTGTCATGGCGAACGCAGCGCGGCCATCTATCGCTGAAGTGCGCGGCAATGGACTGCCGCGCTGCGCTCGCAGCGAAGACATCTTTAGGAACCGCGATGAGATTTTTCCTCAGTCTGAAAATCCCTGAGAAAGCACTTTCACAGCCATCGCTAAGTGCTTAATTTAGAACAACTTTTATCTCCATGTAACCTGCTGAAACCGCTCTAAGTCATTGATTTCATTGAAAATTATTCTTGAGCTCCACTTGCTTCGCGTCAGATTCCTGATAAAGTGGTGAAAAGTGCAGTTTTGTGGTGAAAAGTGTTTTAAAAGGCCAAGCAAGTGTTCCAAGGTGCGTCATCTATTGTTCTCGATGCTAAGGGGCGGCTTTCAGTGCCGACCCGGCACCGTGACGTGCTGAGCGCCACCGCCGCAAGCCAGCTCACCATCACCAAACACCCGCACGGTTGCCTGATGATTTTTCCTCGCAACGAATGGGAAAAATTCCGCGAGCGGATCGCCTCGCTACCAATGCAAGCGCAATGGTGGAAGCGTATTTTTTTGGGCAACGCCATGGACGTAGAGCTCGATGCGACCGGCCGCGTGCTGGTCTCACCTGAGTTGCGGGCTGCGGCCGGTATCAGCAAGGACACGGTGCTGCTCGGCATGGGCAGTTACTTCGAATTGTGGGATTCAGCCACTTATGCGGCCCAAGAGGCTGAGCAGATGAAGGGCGAGATGCCCGACGTCTTCAAGGACTTTTCGTTCTGAAAGATCACGGTGCAAGACACATGGACACACCGCACCGTCTTGTTGAACGAAGCAGTCGATGCGCTGCAACTCAACCCGGACGGACATTACATCGACGCGACCTTTGGGCGCGGTGGGCATTCACGATTAATTCTCTCGCAGCTGTCGCCGCAAGGTCGGCTGACGGCGTTCGACAAAGACTTGGATGCAATTGCAGACGCGGCCACGATCAACGATCAGCGCTTCAGTATTCGCCACGAGGGCTTCAGCCATTTGGGCGAGTTGCCGGCCAGCAGTGCCAGCGGAATTCTGATGGATCTGGGTGTGAGTTCACCGCAGATCGACAACGCGGCACGCGGTTTTTCCTTTCGCGGCAATGGGCCGCTCGACATGCGCATGGACACCACCCGTGGCCAGAGTGTGGCCGAGTGGCTGGCCGATGCATCCATAGAAAGCATGACGGAGGTCATACGTGAATACGGCGAAGAACGGTTTGCTGGGCAGGTTGCAAAGGCGATTGATCGTTGGCGCAACGAACGGGGCCCACTTGGGAGCACCGCTGAATTGGCCGAAGTCGTGGCTAGCGCGGTCAAAACCCGCGAGCCGGGTAAGGACCCTGCAACGCGCACATTTCAAGCTTTTCGGATTTTCATCAATGCCGAGCTTGAAGAACTGCAACAGGCGCTAGTCGCGTCTTTAAAAGTCTTGCAACCTGGAGGACGTCTGGTGGTGATCAGTTTCCACTCGCTCGAAGACCGCATCGTCAAGCAGTTCATCGCCGAGCATTCGCGCGAGGTGTTTGATCGCCGTGCGCCGTTTGCCGAGCCCAAGGCGATGAAGCTCAACGCGCTGGGCCGTGTCAAACCGTCAGAAGCTGAAGTCTCCGGCAACCCGCGCTCACGCAGCGCCATGATGCGCGTGGCTGAACGCACCGAGGTGGCCGCTTGAACTTCGCAGCCGTCATGATTTCAATCACCTGCAAGGCAACCACTGGAGCGTGCCAGCCATGACCCGCGTCAATCTGTTGCTGCTGGTGGCGGTCTTGCTGACGGCGCTGTATTTGGTGCGCACGCAATACGAGTCGCGGCGCATTTTTGTCGAGCTTGAAAAAGCCACTTCACAGGGGCGCAAGCTAGAGATTGATAACGAAACGCTGCAGGCTGAAAGACGTTCCCAGGCGACGCCGCTGCGCGTCGATAAGTTGGCCAAAGACAAGCTGCAGATGGTGCCTGCTACAGCCGCCATCACCCAATATGTGACGGGTCAAGTTCCTGCCGATACGGCGGCACCGGTCAAGCCATGAGTCGCAGCGTTCGTTACAGTTCAAGCCCTTTGCTGGCCAGCAAGACGCCGGTCTGGCGGAGTAAATTCATTGTGGCGGCCATCGCCTTGGGATTTGCCGGTTTGGCTGCACGTGCGGCACACATCCAGATTTTTGGAAATGAATTTTTCCAGCGCCAAGGCGAAGTGCGTTTTGTACGGACGCTTGAATTGCCTGCCAGTCGCGGCCGCATCTTAGATCGCAACGGTCTGATTCTCGCGTCGAGCATTCCCGCCGAAAGCATCTGGGCGATTCCTGAAGACGTCGAGGTGAGCAAGGCGCAGTTGGTCGAACTGGGCCGATTGCTGGAGATGCCCGTGGCGACCTTGGAGCAACGTCTGGCCGATGAAGACAAGACTTTTGTCTGGCTCAAGCGGCAAGTTGACGAGTCGATCGCCAAGCAAATCACCGAACTGCACATCAAGGGTCTCTATCAGCGCAAGGAGTACAAGCGCCAGTACCCCGATGGCGAAGCGACAGCGCACGTGGTGGGTTTTGCAAACGTTGAAAACCAGGGCCAGGAAGGCATGGAGTTGACCTTCAACAAGGAGCTCAACGGACGTGCCGGTTCGCGTCGCGTCATCAAAGACCGGCTGGGCCGCGTGGTGGAAGACGTTCGTGATCAAGTGCCGCCGGTGGAAGGCAAAGATTTGCAACTGTCCATCGACAGCAAGGTGCAGTTTTTTGCCTATCAAAAGTTGCGCGATACGGTGCTGGCACACAAGGCCAAGGCCGGTAGTGTGGTGGTGCTTGATGCCGTCACCGGTGAAGTGCTGGCGCTGGCTAATTATCCAAGCTATGTCCCTGACAATCGCAAAAATCTCAGCGGTGAGCAACTGCGCAACCGGGCGATCACGGACACTTTTGAGCCCGGCTCCACCATGAAACCGATCACAGTGGCGATGGCATTGGAGGCCGGTCGTGTGACACCGCAAACTACCATCGAAACCGGGCCAGGTCGATTCACCATGGGCGGCTTCACGATCAGCGACACGCACAACTACGGCACGTTGACGGTCGAGGGTGTGATTCAAAAATCGAGCAACGTGGGGGCGCTCAAGATCGCGCAAAAGATGAGCCCGAACGAGATGTGGGACACCTACACGGCACTCGGCTACGGACAAAAACCGCAAATACAGTTCCCTGGCGCAGTCACCGGTCGGGTACGCCCCTGGAAGACATGGCGTCCGATTGAGCAGGCCACCATGGCCTATGGTTACGGGTTGTCGGCGTCACTGTTTCAAATGGCCCATTCCTACACGGCCTTTGCGCACGACGGTCGGATCATTCCTTTGACCATGCTCAAGAGCACCGAGCCCGCTGTCGGCGTTCGGGTGTTCTCGCCTGAAAACGCACATGCCGTGCGCCGCATGCTGCAAATGGCTGCAGCCCCTGGCGGCACAGGTCAGTTGGCACAGACCGTTGGTTACTCCGTGGGTGGCAAGTCGGGCACAGCGCACAAGCAGGTCGGCAAGGGCTACGCCAGCAACAAATACCGCTCTTGGTTCACTGGCATGGCACCGATCGAAACGCCGCGCATCATCGTCGCTGTGATGATTGATGAGCCCAGCAACGGTCAGTATTACGGCGGCGTGGTGGCCGCGCCCGTTTTCAGTGAAACAGTTCAGCAAACCTTGCGGATGATGGGCTTGCCCCCTGATCTGGCGGTCAAGCCTCAGATCGTCACCAGCCCCATCGAGGAGTCGTTTTGAACACGCACGTGTCTCAAACGCTCACAAGCCCTCAAGAGGCTGCACGTTGGTTGCTGCAGAACGTCACCGGGACGTTGGTGGCCGATAGTCGGCGCGTGAAGCCAGGCGATGGCTTTCTGGCTTGGCCCGGTGCAGCCAATGACGCTCGGCGCTATGTGCCGGAGGTTTTGGCGGCGGGTGCTGCGGCTTGTCTGGTCGAAGCAGAAGGCGCGCCCATCGAGAGCTTGGCTGATGAGCGCGTGGCCACTTACGCAGGCCTCAAAAGCGCGGCGGCACCGATAGCTGCCGCCTTCTTCGCGGAGCCGAGTCTGGCGTTGTCGGTCCTGGCCGTGACCGGCACCAATGGCAAGACATCCACCACATGGTGGATGGCTGAAGCACTGAGCCAGCTCGGTCGGCATTGCGCTGTGGTGGGCACCTTAGGCATTGGTGAGCCCGGTGCGCTGGTGTTCAATGGTCTGACGACACCTGACCCCGTGTTGTTTCAAGAGCAGCTACGTTGTCTGGTGAACGATGGTTTTGTGGCTTGCGCTGTCGAGGCTTCGTCGATTGGTCTCGAAGAACGCCGGCTGGATGCGACGCAGGTGCACACCGCCATTTTTACCAACTTCACCCGGGATCATCTTGACTACCACGGCTCCATGGCGGCTTACTGGGCTGCTAAAGAACAGCTGTTTTACTGGCCAGGTCTGCAAGCCGCGGTGATCAATATTGACGATGCCCGCGGGGCTGAGTTGGCGACCGTGTTGGCGACAGAAAAACTTGATGTGTGGACGTTCTCCTGCACCGGCCCAGCCCGACTGATGGCACGTTCGATTCAGTACGGCCTCGAGTCTCTGAGTTTTGAAGTGGTTGAAGGCGAGACAGTTTGTCAGGTCGCGGCCCCCGTGGTCGGCGAATTCAACGTCTCGAATTTGCTGGGTGTGATTGGCACTTTGCGCAGCCTTGGCTTGCCATTGACAGCGATTGCCCCTGTTTGCGCGACCTTGAGCCCGGTGCCAGGTCGCATGGAAACACTGACCGCGCATGCTGCGCCCTTGGTCGTGGTTGATTACGCACATACCCCAGACGCACTTGAAAAAACACTGCTGGCGCTGAAGCCGCAAGTGCAAAGCCGCAACGGCAAACTCTGGTGCGTGTTTGGTTGTGGTGGTGACCGTGACGCCAGCAAGCGGCCCTTGATGGGCGCTGTCGCCATCAGCCATGCAGATCACGTGGTGCTGACCAGTGACAACCCACGCAGCGAAGAGGCTGGCGACATCATGGCGCACATTCTGGCGGGCATGCCCGTGTCTTCGGGCGTGATTCAGCAGCCTGATCGTGCGCTAGCCATTGCTGCTGCATTGCAGCAGGCGCGGCCGCAAGACGTGGTGCTGATTGCCGGCAAAGGGCCTGAAAGTTTTCAAGACGTCCGGGGCGTGCGACTGCCTTTCTCCGACCGAGCCCAAGCCGAACTCGCCTTGGCCGCCTACACCGCAAAGGCAAACAACGGAGCAGCGCAATCGTCATGATGACCTTGGCCCAAGCTCAGCAACACCTGCGGATGGCGACAGGGGTGGGGGATGTGTCGGTGCATTTTTCGCGCGTGCACACCGACACCCGCAGCCTGCGCGCCGGTGATTTGTTTGTGGCGCTCAAAGGTGAACGCTTTGATGCGCATGATTTTTTAAGCCAAGCGGCGTCGCACGGCGCCGTCGCTGCGTTGGCGGAACATGGTTTGGCTGAAGCGGGTTTACCGGGCCTGCAAGTGCCTGACGCAAAGGCTGCCTTGGGCCAGTTGGCGGCCGGTTGGCGTGCGCAGTTTTCGCTGCCCTTGATCGCGGTCACGGGCAGCAATGGCAAGACCACAGTGACGCAAATGATTGCGTCCATCCTGCGTGCCTTCAAAGGCGAGCAGGCCTTTGCCACGGAAGGCAATTTCAACAACGACATCGGCGTGCCCTTGACCTTGTTGCGGTTGTGCACCAATCACGCTGTTGGCGTGGTTGAGTTGGGCATGAACCATCCGGGGGAAATCGCGGGTCTGTCCGTCATGGCGCGGCCGACCGTTGCATTGGTCAACAACGCCCAGCGCGAACACCTCGAATTCATGGCCAGTGTGGAAGCTGTGGCGCGTGAAAACGGAGCGGTACTGAGTGCACTGCCGGCAGACGGTGTCGCGGTTTTTCCGGCTGACGATGACTACACGCTGCTGTGGCGCACATTGGCTGGAACGCGCCGCGTCATGACTTTTGCGCTGACCGGGCAGGCCGACGTGACAGCTACTGCTGACTGGCGCGGCATGCGCTGGCAAGTGACTGCACAGACGCCGCTCGGCCGCGTGACGTTTGAGTTGAATGTGGCCGGACGTCACAACGTGAAAAACGCTTTGGCCGCAACCGCTTGCGCCTTGGCGGCTGGCGTCCCGCTGAGCGCCGTTGCTGAAGGCCTCACAACATTTGCCCCAGTCAAAGGCCGTTCGCGCGCACTGTCGTTGACGTTGGACGGCCGTGCACTGATCTTGATTGACGACAGCTACAACGCGAATCCGGATTCAGTCCGCGCCGCCATCGACGTGCTGGTTGAATTACCCGCGCCGCGCTTGCTGGTGTTGGGAGACATGGGCGAGGTCGGTGACCGTGGTCCGGAATTCCACACAGAGATCGGCGCCCATGCGCTGCAACGCGGCATTGACCAACTGGTCTGTATTGGCGAGCTGACACGTCATGCCGCACAGGTATTTCCGGGTGCACGTCACTACGTTGCCATGGAGGAATTGTTGGCTGACGTGCGGCACACCCTGCCTGGCTGCGCCAGTGTGCTTGTCAAAGGTTCGCGCTTCATGAAGATGGAGCGCGTGGTCGATGCCATCTCTGCACAGGCCGGTGCACAAGCCTCAGCTTCGGCAAAGGAAAAAACATGTTCTTAAGTCTGGCTCAGTGGCTGCAGACCTTGTCACCCGAATTCGGGTTTTTCCGGGTTTTCCAATACCTGACCTTGCGTGCCGTCATGGCGGCGCTCACGGCCCTGCTGATTGGCCTGATCGCCGGTCCGATCGTCATTCGCCGTTTGACAGAGTTGAAGATCGGCCAGCCGATTCGTGAGTACGCTATGCAAACGCACTTGAGCAAAAGTGGCACACCGACCATGGGCGGCGTGTTGATTTTGCTGGCGATTGCGATCTCGACCTTGCTGTGGGCAGACTTGAGTAATCGCTTTGTCTGGATTGTGTTGCTGGTCATGCTGGGTTTTGGCGGTATCGGTTGGGCTGACGACTGGAAGAAAGTGGTCAACAAAGACCCAGAAGGCATGCGCTCACGTGACAAATACCTGTGGCAATCTCTGATCGGTCTGCTCGCCGCGCTGTACTTGGTGTTCAGCATTTCAGAAAGTTCGAACCTGCGCGTGTTCGAGCTGTTCGTGAATTGGGTCAAGTCTGGTTTTGACGTCAACTTGCCGCCGCAAGCCGGTTTGTTGCTGCCTTTCTTCAAATTAGTCAGTTATCCGCTGGGCGTCTTTGGTTTTGTCATCCTCACCTATTTGGTGATCGTGGGCTCAAGCAACGCCGTGAACTTGACTGACGGACTCGACGGTCTGGCCATCATGCCGGTCGTGATGGTGGGCTCTGCGCTGGGGATCTTTGCTTATGTGACCGGTAGCTCGGTTTATTCACGCTATCTGTTTTTTCCCTACATTCCCGGTGCCGGAGAGTTGCTGATTTTCTGCGCCGCCATGGCGGGCGCTGGTTTGGCTTTCTTGTGGTTCAACACGCACCCGGCGCAGGTTTTCATGGGTGACGTCGGCGCGCTGGCACTGGGCGCTGCACTGGGAACCATCGCGGTCATCGTGCGGCAAGAAATCGTGCTGGCCATCATGGGCGGCATCTTCGTAGTCGAGGCCCTGTCGGTCATGCTGCAAGTAACTTATTTCAAGTACACCAAACGCAAATACGGCACAGGTCGGCGCATCTTGAAGATGGCGCCACTGCACCATCATTTTGAGAAAAGCGGTTGGAAAGAAACACAAGTGGTGGTGCGCTTTTGGATCATCACCATGCTGCTCTGCCTGGTCGGTTTGTCAACCTTGAAACTGCGATGAAAACACTGGCGAATCAACGTGTCTTGGTGCTGGGGCTCGGCTTGTCCGGCTTGGCATTGGCACGTTGGTGCGCGCGCCATGGAAGCCGCGTGACCGTGGCTGACACCCGGACTGAACCGCCACAGCTGGCCGCCTTGCAGCAAGAGTGGCCCGCTGTCACATTTGTCGGCGGTGATTTCGCCGAGCTGATGCAACGCGGTGAGCACTTCGATTTGATTTTGCGCAGCCCCGGTCTGTCGCCTGCTGAGATTGCACCCGTGCTGCAAGTGGCCAAAGAGCAGGGCGTGTCTGTAGGCAATGAACTCACTTTGTTCGCTGAGGCGCTGCGAGCGCTTGCAGAAATTGAAATTGAAGTGCCAACCGCAGAAGCAGACGCAGAAGCAGAAGCAGAGGACGAATCTAAGTCACCGGTTGAGCTGCCTGACGAGCCCGACCGGAAGCTGACCTACCGCCCTAAAGTCATCGCTATCACAGGCACTAATGGCAAAACAACCGTCACCTCGTTGACCGGGCAGCTGGTGCAACGCGCCGGTAAACGTGTGGCGGTGGCCGGCAATATCGGCCCCACACTGCTGGATACCTTGCAGGCCTGCATCGACACCGATGCCTTGCCGGAGGTGTGGGTGCTGGAGTTGTCGAGCTTTCAGCTGGATGACGTCACCGGCTTTGAGCCGAGCGTGGCGACGGTGCTGAACATCAGCCAAGACCATCTCGACTGGCATGGCTCCATGGCCGCTTACGTGCGAGCCAAATCCGCTGTTTACGGCCACACCGGCGTCATGTTGCTGAACCGGGATGACCCTCAGGTGATGGCCGTTGTGCCTGCGCTGGTCAAGGGCAAACAGTTGCGCAACGTGCTGACTTTTGGTGGCGATGTGCCGCAACGCCCGGGCGACTACGGCATTGAAACCGTCAACGGCATGGCCTGGCTGGTGCGTGCGGCAGAAGCCGATGAAACCATCAAACGCCGGCGCGACGAAGAAATTCCCATCTATGTACAGCGCTTGATGCCTGTCGATGCCTTGCGCATTCGCGGTCGTCACAACGCCACCAATGCGCTGGCCGCTTTAGGTTTGGCGAACGCCATTGGTTGCACCATGGCGCCGTTGTTGCACGGTCTGCGCGATTACCGCGGCGAGCCGCACCGGCTCGAGTCGGTCGCGGTGGTGAACGAAGTCGAATACTTTGACGACAGCAAAGGCACCAACGTGGGTGCCACCGTTGCGGCTCTGAATGGACTCGGCCCAGACCGCCGTTTGGTGTTGATCTTGGGCGGTGAAGGCAAAGGCCAGGATTTTGCGCCGCTGGCCGAACCGGTGGCGCGCTATGTGCGCGCCGTGGTGCTGATCGGGCGCGATGCGCCTTTGATTCAAGCTGCAATCGAAGACTCAGGCGTTGACATGCTGGCGGCCGATTCGATGGCCGCCGCTGTAGAGCTTGCGGCCAGCGTGGCAAAGGCCGGCGACGCCGTGCTGATGTCGCCGGCATGCGCCAGCTTCGACATGTTTGACAACTACGGTCACCGGGCCCAGGTTTTTTGTGACGCTGTGCAAGCGCTGGCGCTGGACACGGGGGCTGTCATATGAGCATCAGCGCACGTCTGGTGGGTTGGTTCGGTGCGCCGCAGGGCGCAAGCGAGACCTTGCCTGTGCGCACCAGCTTAGATCGCGTCAGCAACTCAACGCCGGTGCGTCTGCTGGGCTTTGACCAGGCGTTGGTCTGTGTCACGCTGGCGCTCGTGTTGTGGGGCTTGATCATGGTTTATTCGGCCTCCATCGCGATGCCTGACAATCCACGCTTTTCACGTTATGAGCACCACCACTTTTTGATTCGGCACATTTTGTCTGTGTGCCTGGCTTTGATCGTGGCCTTCGCTACATTTCAAGTACCACTGGCCGTGTGGGAAAAATTTGCACCGTGGTTGTTCATCGGCTCTTTGGTGTTGTTGTGCCTTGTGTTGCTGCCTTTCATTGGCAAGGGCGTGAATGGCGCACGGCGCTGGATTTCGCTGGGGTTCATGAATTTTCAACCGTCTGAATTGGCCAAGTTCGCGGTCTTGATTTATGCCTCTGACTACATGGTCCGCAAGATGGACGTCAAAGAGCGCTTCTTTCGCGCGGTGCTGCCGATGGCCGCCGCTGTGGGTGTGGTCGGTGTGTTGTTGTTGGCTGAGCCTGACATGGGCGCTTTCATGGTGATCTCGGTCATTGCCATGGGCATTCTGTTTTTGGGCGGTGTCAACGCCCGGATGTTTTTTGCCATCGCCTTCGTGGTCGTGATCGCTTTTGCCTTGATGGTGGCCATGAGTGAATGGCGACGTGACCGAATCTTTGCCTATCTCGACCCGTGGGATGCCAAGCATGCGCTGGGCAAGGGCTATCAGTTGACGCACTCACTGATTGCGTTTGGTCGGGGCGAATTTTTTGGCGTTGGGCTCGGTGGCAGCGTTGAGAAGCTGCACTGGTTGCCGGAAGCGCACACCGACTTTTTATTGGCCGTGATTGGTGAAGAATTTGGTTTTCTCGGTGTGGCGGTCTTGCTCGGACTGTTCTTGTGGCTGACCCGTCGCATCATGCACATTGGGCGCCAATCCATCGCACTTGACCGTTTGTTTGCCGGCCTGGTGGCGCAAGGGGTCGGCATTTGGATGGGCTTTCAGGCTTTCATCAACATGGGCGTGAACCTGGGCGCTTTGCCGACCAAGGGCCTGACCTTGCCCTTGATGAGTTACGGCGGATCGGCCATTCTCATGAACCTCGTGGCCTTGGCCGTGGTGCTGCGGATCGACTACGAAAATCGCGTGATGATGCGGGGGGGCAGGCTATGACGCGTCCTCATACCGCCCTCGTCATGGCCGGCGGCACCGGTGGGCATATCTTCCCCGGTTTGGCCGTGGCTGAAGCCTTGCGCGAGCGCGGCTGGCAGGTGCATTGGCTGGGCGGCAAAGGCCGCGTCGGTCAGCCAAGCATGGAGAGCAAATTGGTGCCGGCCAGCGGCTTCGCCTTTGAATCGATTGATTTTTCAGGCGTGCGCGGCAAGGGCTTGTTGACGCTGGCTTTGCTGCCGCTGCGTTTGCTGCAAGCCTTTTGGCAAAGCATTCAAGTCGTGCGTCGGGTCAAGCCCGATGTGGTTATCGGCTTGGGCGGGTATGTGAGTTTTCCGGGCGGCATGATGGCTGTGCTGCTGGGCAAACCGCTGATCTTGCATGAGCAAAATTCAGTGGCAGGCATGGCTAACCGTGTGCTTGCGGGTGTGGCTGATCGGATTTTCACGGCCTTTCCGAATGTGTTGAAAAAAGCCGAGTGGGTGGGCAATCCTTTGCGTACAGCCTTCATGCAACACGCTGAACCGGCCCTGCGTTTCGCCGGCCGCAGCGGACCGCTCAAGTTGTTGGTGGTCGGTGGCAGTCTGGGTGCGCGGGCGCTGAATCAACTGGTGCCTAAAGCGCTGGCGCTGATGAGCGAAGCCAGCCGGCCCGAGGTGGTTCACCAAAGTGGCGCCCAACAAATTGAGGCACTGCGCAGCCACTACGCACAAGCCGGCGTGGCTGCCGAATTGACGCCTTTCATTGAAGATACGGCGCAAGCGTTTGCCGATGCAGACCTCATCATTGGCCGCGCTGGTGCCAGCACGGTGACTGAAATTGCCGCCATGGGGTCCGCCGCCCTGTTTGTACCTTTCCCTGCCGCGGTGGATGACCATCAAACTCTCAATGCTCGCTTTTTGGTGGAGGCTGGTGGAGGCTGGTTGATCCAGCAGTCCGACTTGACGCCAGAAGGCTTGGCGGGCTTGTTGCAAACCATGACGCGGGCCAATCTCTTAGAGCGGGCCGAGGCCGCGTTTCGAATGAAAAAGATCAATGCCACGGCGAGTGTCGTCGCGGCCTGTGAGGAATTGGCTCGATGAAGCACGCTGTCAACAATATTCACTTCATCGGCATCGGTGGCTCCGGTATGTCGGGCATTGCTGAAGTTCTGCACAACCTGGGGTATGTGATTTCCGGCTCTGACTTGGCCGACAGCGCCACGCTGCGTCGCTTGGCTGGTTTGGGTATCACAACCTATGTCGGCCATGCTGCCAGCAACCTGAGCAGGGTAGATGCCGTGGTCACCTCGACGGCAGTACGCGCGGACAATCCTGAAGTCGTGGCTGCCCGTGAAAAACACATACCAGTGGTACCACGCGCCCTCATGTTGGCCGAGTTGATGCGCCTCAAACGCGGCATTGCGATCGCGGGAACGCACGGCAAAACCACCACCACCAGCCTGGTCGCCAGCGTGTTGGCAGAAGCCGGGTTGGATCCCACCTATGTGATTGGCGGCCGACTCAACAGTGCCGGCACCAATGCGAAGTTGGGCTCGGGCGACTACATCGTGGTCGAAGCCGACGAATCCGATGCCTCGTTTTTGAACCTGCTTCCGGTGATGGCGGTGGTCACCAATATCGATGCGGATCACATGGAAACCTATGGGCATGACTTTGAGAAGCTGAAGGCGGCCTTTGTCGACTTTCTGCATCGCATGCCTTTTTACGGCACCGCCATTTTGTGCACGGATGACGCCGCTGTCCGGGACATCATTGCGCAGGTCTCTTGCCCGGTCACCCGCTACGGCTTCAATGCAGACGCGCAAGTGCGCGCCGTTGATGTGCGGCACGTCAACGGCCAAATGCATTTCACGGTGCAGCGCCGCAACGGTGTCACGATGCCAGACATGCCGGTGGTGCTGAACCTGCCCGGGGAACACAACGTGCTGAATGCGCTGTCGGCCATTGCGGTTGCGGTGGAACTTGAAATCCCGGATGCCGCGGTGCAAAAAGCGTTAGCAGAATTCAACGGCGTGGGTCGGCGCTTCCAGCGTTACGGAGATGCACCTGCCGCTGCAGGTGGTCACTTCACGCTGATTGACGACTATGGCCATCACCCGGTTGAAATGGCTGCCACGCTGGCCGCAGCGCGCGGCGCCTTTCCGGGTCGGCGTTTGGTGCTGGCTTTTCAGCCGCACCGTTTCAGCCGCACCCGTGATTGTTTTGAAGACTTCGTCAAAGTGATTGGACAAGCCGATGCCGTGTTGTTGGCGGAAGTCTATGCCGCCGGCGAAGCGCCGATTGTCGCGGCGGATGGTCGTGCTTTGACCCGGGCTTTGCGCATGGCTGGCAAGATTGAACCGGTGTTTGTCGATGCCATCGACGCCATGCCGCAAGCGATTTTGGATCTTGCGCAAGCCGGTGATGTGGTCGTCTGCATGGGCGCCGGTTCCATCGGTCTGGTGCCTGGCAAGGTCATCGCCAAGGGAGGTGCTCATGCGCACTGATCCAAGCGTTTTCGGTAAAGTCGCGGTTTTGATGGGTGGGCACTCTGCCGAGCGTGAGATTTCGTTCATGTCGGGTCGGGGTGTTTTAGCCGCTTTGCTGTCGCAAGGCGTTGATGCTCATGCTTTTGATCCCGCCGAACGCCCTCTGAACGACCTCAAATCCGAAGGGTTTGCGCGCTGTTTCATCACCTTGCACGGTCGCTTCGGTGAAGATGGCACAGTGCAAGGCGCACTCGAATTACTGGGCATGCCCTACACAGGCTCCGGCGTCATGGCGTCGAGCATCTGCATCGACAAGGTCATGACCAAACGGATCTGGCTGGCTGACGGCTTGAGCACACCGCGTTATGTTTTATTGCGCCGGGGTGATTACATTTCAGCGGATGTGATGGCCGTGCCCGACACCTTGGGCCTGCCGCTGATCGTCAAACCGGCACGAGAAGGTTCGTCGATCGGCTTGACCAAAGTCACCCAAGCCAGTCAGATGGCCGACGCCGTGGCACAAGCCGCGCAACTCGACGCCGACATTCTGTGCGAGCAGTTCATCAGTGGTGATGAAGTCACTTGCCCGGTCCTCGGTTTCGGTGCTGATGCGCGGGCGTTGCCGGTCATCCGCATCGTCGCCCCTGAAGGCAACTACGACTACCAAAACAAATACTTCACCGACACCACGCAGTACATCGTCCCCTGCGGTTTGCCGGCAGGAGAAGAAGCTGCCATTCAGCAATTGGTGTTGGCGGCTTACAAGACCTTGAATTGCCGTGGTTGGGCGCGCGCTGACGTGATGATCGACGCGGTAACGCGACAGCCGTATTTGCTGGAGTTGAACACCTCGCCGGGTATGACCAGTCATTCACTGGTGCCGATGTCGGCACGTGCAGCTGGCATCTCGTATGAAGCACTGTGCTTGGCCGTGTTGCAAAGTGCCAGTCTGGATCATCAACCGGCACCGTTGAGCGTGGGTCACAGTGTATGAGCCGCACCAAACGCGCACCACTCATCAAAGCCATGCCGCTCGACGTCAGACTGATGAACAATGCGGCCCTTGCTTTGCTGCTGGTGTTTGCTGCACTGTCCCTGACCGTTCTGGCTGGCTGGTTGGCGAAGCAGTCCGTCTTCAGCCTGAAGGCCATTCATGTTGAAAACGAATTGGCGCACAACAACGCAGCAACCTTGCGGGCGAATGTCGCGCCCAAGTTGGCGGGTAATTTTTTCACGCTGGATATTGCGCGTACCCGCAAAGCATTTGAGAACGTTCCCTGGGTTCGTTATGCGGTGGTGCGGCGTGAGTTTCCGGACGGCCTTCGCGTCGAGCTGCAAGAACATCAGGCAGTGGCTTTTTGGGGCACCGCGGCCGATGTGCAACTGGTGAATAATTTTGGCGAAATTTTTGAAGTCAACCAAGGCGATATGGATGCAGAAGACTTGCCATTGCTGAACGGCCCTAAAGGGCAGTCTGCACTGGTGTTGCAAGGGTATCGAGCGGTGGCACCGGTGCTCGAAAAGCTAGACATCACATTGACAGAGATGGCGTTAACCAACCGCGGGAGCTGGCGTGCCATGTTGGACGGCGGAGGTGTGATTGAAATGGGCTTGGGCAGTCCGGCTGATATTCAAGCCAGGGTGGAGCGTTTCGTCCTGACTGTGGCGCAAACCTCCTCCAAGTTTGGCCGCAATCTGCAGTCAGCAGATTTGCGCTACCCCAATGGTTATGCGATCAAGTTGCGCGGTGTCACGACGGTTGCCGTCGGCGATAAACAGAAGAAGAAATAAGGTTTAAGGACTATGGCCAAAGAATACAAAGATCTGGTTGTCGGACTCGACATCGGCACCAGCAAAGTGATGGTGGTGGTCGCCGAAATATTGCTCAATGGGGAGCTCAAACTGGCGGGCCTCGGCATCGCGGCCAGCAGCGGTCTCAAGCGCGGCGTGGTCGTCAACATCGACGCCACCGTGCAGAGCATTCAGCAGGCGTTGAAAGAAGCCGAGCTGATGGCGGATTGCAAGATTGGCCGCGTCTACACCGGCATCACGGGCAGCCATATTCGCGGGATCAACTCAAGTGGCATGGTGGCGGTCAAAGACAAGGAAGTCAGCCAGGCCGACGTCGCCCGGGTGATTGAAACAGCCAAGGCCATCAACATCTCAACCGACCAGCGTTTGCTGTTGGTCGAACCGCAAGAGTTTGTGATCGACGGGCAAGATGTGCGTGAGCCGATTGGCATGAGCGGGATCCGGCTGGAAGCCAAAATTCACATTGTCACTGGGGCACAAAGCGCTGCTGAAAACATCATCAAGTGTGTTCGCCGCTGCGGTCTTGAAGTTGACCAGTTGATGCTCAATCCGCTGGCGTCCAGCCTCGCGGTGTTGACGCAAGACGAACGCGAATTAGGCGTGGCGATGGTCGATATCGGCGCCGGCACCACCGATGTGGCGATCTTCACGGGCGGCGCCATTCGGCACACCGCGGTGATCCCGATTGCTGGTGATTTGATCACCAGCGACATCGCCATGGCGCTGCGCACCCCGACCAAGGACGCCGAAGACATCAAGGTTGAAAATGGTTGCGCCAAGCAGCTGCTGGCTGACCCCGAGCGGCAAGTCGAAGTGCCTGGCCTAGGCGACCGTGGACCGCGCATGCTGAGTCGCCAAGCGCTGGCCGGTGTGATCGAGCCACGCATCGAAGAAATTTACTCGCTGGTGCAGCAGGTCATCCGCGAATCAGGCTACGAGGAAGTGCTGTCTTCGGGCATCGTCATCACTGGCGGCAGTGCGGTCATGCCTGGCATGGTCGAGCTCGGTGAAGACATCTTTTTGAAGCCGGTCAGGCGCGGCATGCCGCGCTATTCCAGTGCGCTGTCCGACATGGTTGCGCAAGCCCGTGCCGCCACCGTGATGGGCCTGCTGGAAGAAGCCCGGCTGGCACGTATGCGCGGCTACAAAGTCTCGCAAAAAGCGGGCAGCATGCACAACGCTTTCGGCAAGGTCAAAGACTGGCTGGTGGGGAACTTCTGATGATTCATTTTTCAATGCAACGCCGATCCTCATCTTGTCCTACACATTCGGGAGGGGCTGACCCGCCGTCATAAAAATCATGCTGACACTGAAAAATTATTTAAATCTAAGCAACTGCAATATAAATAGGAGGCTCCCATGAGCATCGAAATGATCGAGATTGAAGAGTTCAACCAAGGCACCTTGATCAAGGTGATCGGCGTCGGCGGCGGCGGCGGTAATGCCGTTGAACACATGATTGAAAGCGGCGTGCAAGGCGTTGAATTCATCTGCGCTAACACCGACGCGCAAGCGCTGGGTCGTGGCACCGCACACAAGGCCATCCAACTGGGTAGCAGTGGCCTTGGTGCAGGCAGCAAACCTGAAAAAGGTCGCGATGCGGCTGAACTCGCTGTGGACGACATTCGCGAGGCCATCGCTGGCGCGCACATGTTGTTCATCACTGCCGGTATGGGTGGGGGTACCGGCACCGGCGCTGCGCCAGTGATCGCTCGTATCGCCAAAGAAATGGGCATTCTCACTGTCGGCGTGGTCACCAAGCCGTTCGACTGGGAAGGCGGCCGTCGCATGACGAATGCCGACAGCGGTCTGGCTGAACTCGAGGCCAACGTTGATTCCCTGATCGTCGTGCTGAATGAAAAATTGCTCGACGTCTTGGGCGATGACATCACCCAAGACGAAGCCTTTGCACATGCCAACGACGTGTTGAAAAATGCAGTCGGTGGTATTGCCGAGATCATCAACGTACCAGGCCATGTCAACGTCGACTTTGAAGACGTCCGGACCGTCATGGGTGAACCCGGTAAAGCCATGATGGGCACTGCCGTGGCCAGCGGCCCAGATCGTGCACGCATCGCCGCGGAGCAGGCGGTTGCTTGCCCTCTGCTAGAAGGCATTGACCTGTCTGGCGCCAAAGGTGTTTTGGTCTTGATCACCGCTGCCAAAGGCTCGCTCAAATTGAGCGAATCGAAACTGGCCATGAACACCATTCGCGCTTACGCTTCGCCTGAAGCGCATGTGATTTACGGCACTGCCTACGACGACAACTTGGGCGACGAAATTCGCGTCACGGTAGTCGCTACCGGCTTGAGCCGTCAGTCGATTCGACGCACAGCCCCACCGCTGCAAGTGCTGCGGACCGGTACTGACAACTTACCCGTACTGAACATGGCTGTTGGCAATGCAGGTCAAACCTATAACGCCAGCACCAACGCTCAACCGGCCAGTCCGACACAGCATGACTACGGCAACATGGCCGTGCCGAGCGTTTGGCGTACCAACCGCACGCAAGCTGCGGCAAAGGTCGATGCTTTGGCATCGGGCGGCATGGATGATTTCGAGATCCCGGCATTTTTGCGCAAGCAAGCTGATTGAACTTGACGCTTTGCGGACTTTGCGTTCACGCCGTGATGGCGTGAACGCGGGGCTGTGAAACAGTAAGTCCTTGTTTATACGCAGATTTTTTGTGCAAATTAAAATAAGTACATGCTGGCTCAAAGAACTCTCAAATCCCTGACCAAAGCGGTGGGTGTTGGCCTGCACAGCGGCCAGCGCGTTGAGTTAACGCTCAGGCCCGCACCGCCCGACACAGGCATCGTTTTTCGGCGGGTTGATCTGCCGAAGCCGGTGGACATTGTGGTGTCAGCCGTAGCAGTAACCGACACCCGCATGGCCTCGACCATTTCCAGCGGGAACGCCAAAGTGTTCACGGTTGAGCATCTGATGTCGGCTTGCGCTGGCCTCGGCATTGACAACCTGTACATCGACATCACCGCTGAAGAGGTGCCTATTCTGGATGGTTCGGCGGCCTCGTTTGTGTTTTTGCTGCAGTCGGCTGGCATCGCCTTGCAAGAGGTGCCCAAAAAGTTTGTGCGCGTGATCAAGCCGGTCGAAGTCCGCGAAGGTGAGGGCGCCAGCACCAAGTGGGCGCGTCTGAGTCCGTACGAGGGCTACAAGCTCAGCTTCGAGATTGATTTTGACCACCCGGCGGTGGATTCCACCGGCCAGCGGGTCGAGTTCGACATGGGCAGCGATTCGTATATTCGCGACATCGCACGGGCTCGTACTTTCGGCTTCACCAAAGACGTGGAGATGATGCGGGCCAACGGCTTGGCACTCGGCGGCGGCCTCGACAATGCCATCGTCATGGACGACTACAAGGTGCTCAACACAGAAGGCCTGCGCTACAACGACGAGTTCGTCAAACACAAGATATTGGACGCCATGGGTGACCTGTATTTGCTGGGCAAACCATTGCTGGCTGCTTACAGCGCTTTCCGCTCTGGCCATGCGATGAACAACCTGCTGTTGCGCGAGTTGCTGGCGCACCCCGAGGCCTATGACATCGTCAGCTTCACTGATGACAAAACCGCGCCCAAAGGCCTGGCGCAACTCGCGCCGGCTTGGTAAACGGCGCTTCACGCTGAGGCTTCACCATGTTGCTTTTTCGTTGGCTGCTCATCTTGCTCATGTTGGCGGCAGGCGCTTGTTTTGCGCTATTTGCCATCACCGGGCAGATCCGTTTCAAGCGTTACGGCCTGCTGATTTTGAAGTGGACGCTGGTCTCAGCGTTTGGTTTTTTTGCAGTCTTGACGGTTGAGCGTTTTCGCTGAACGTTGTTGAGGCAGTGGTTGTGGACCATCAACGCTAAAAAGCGCAGAAGATAGCGCTTTAGACAATAAGGACCCTGTGAATCAATTTGTTGCCCCTGCTGAACTCATCGCCTCTTTCAAGAGGGCGCAGGCAGATGCGACTCATAAATTCGAATTGATCAAAGCGGTTGAAAAAAGGGGCCCCAAGGCCCTTCAGGCGGCGATTGAAACCGCAGCGAAGGCAGCTAAACGCAGAGATTCATATGCTAAAAAAGCTGAATGTCTTAGGGGTGAGTCTTGAGGAAGAGTGGGGGGTTAGTACGAGCTGACGTTCAACAATGCATCGATGTTTGAAAGCCAGCTCATTTTCATCAATTTTATTTCTTCGCAACCAAAGGACACTTGCTGGCAGACAACGGCATGACCGAATCCACAGCGGGAATCTTGCGAACAATCTCGAAGTAGTCCCAAGCATATTTGGACGCTGATGGCGTTTTAACTTTGGCAAGATACATGTCGCGCAACACACGGCCATCTGCACGGATGACTGCATTTTCAGTGAAGGCGTCATTGATGGGCATGGTACGCATGGCGGCTGCAACTTTGTCGGCATCATCTGTCCCTGCGGCTTTGACGGCCTTGAGGTAGTGGAGCACTGAACCGTAGACACCCGCTTGGAGCATGGACGGCATAGCGCCCGTTTTTTCCATGAAGGCTTTCGACCAGGTTCTGGTTTTAGCGTTCATGTCCCAATAAGATGCCGTAGTGAGGTAAGTCCCTTGCGCAGCAGGTAAACCCAAGCTATGAACGTCATTGATCATCAAGATCATGGCAGCCAAGTTCTGCCCCTTTTGCGTGATGCCAAATTCACCCGCCTGCTTGATCGCATTGATGGTGTCGTTGCCTGCGTTGGCGATGCCAATCACGTTGGAGCCAGATGACTGCGCTTGCAGCAACAGGGAAGAAAAATCCGCCAGATTGAGTGGATGTTTGACGGTGCCGAGAATCTTGCCACCTTCAGCGACAACAACCTCTGAAGTATCTTTGGCAAGTTGCGCACCGAAGGCGTAGTCTGACGCCAGCAGGAACCAAGATTTACCACCCGCTTTGACGACAGCAGAAGCCGTGCCGTGCGCCATGGCGTAAGTGTCGTAAGTCCAATGGAAACCATAGGGTGAGCACTGCTCGTTGGTGAGCGCAGTGGTTCCAGCGCCCGAGTACATCACCAGTTTTTTAGCCTGCTTCGCGATTCCCTGCACGGCCAATGCAATGGCCGAGTTCGGGACATCAACGATCAAGTCCACCTTGTCGGTGTCGTACCACTGCCGCGCGATGGAGGCACCCAAGTCAGTTTTGTGCTGGTGATCCCCCGAGATCACCTGGATGGGCTTGCCAAGAACGGTGCTGCCAAACTCCTGCACGGCCATTTGCGCGGCAACCAGTGAGCCCTTGCCTGTGATGTCCGCAGTCACACCTGCCATGTCGGTCAGCACACCGATTTTTACGACGTTGTCAGTCACTTGTGCACTGGCCTGCATGGCCACAAAGGTTGCACAAGCTGCGGCTATTAAATTAATTTTCCTGAACATGCATGTCTCCTAGTTTGGTTATAACTTCAACTAAAAACTTTAACTAACGCTGCTTAAATCAACTCAACGCAATGAATGCGGAACGCTCTTTTTGCGCTTGATAATTCTGCTGGCCTCGCCCACAATTCCACGGCTGAAAGACAAAACACACACCACAAAAATCAAACCGAGAATGACTTGAAGTGGAAATTCAGAACCGGCCAACATGCTTTCGAGGGAAATGATGAGTGAGGCTCCGACGACGGGCCCGAAAAGGGTTCCGATCCCGCCCAACAATGTCATCAGCACCACTTCGCCCGACAAGGACCACGACACGTCATTGAGTGTGGCCAACTGAAAGACCAACGCTTTCAGCCCACCGGCCAGTCCGGCAAGGGATGCGGAAATAACAAAGGCACCCAGCTTGTAGCGCTGCACGCGGTAGCCGAGTGATATGGCACGAGGTTCGTTTTCACGGATGGCTTTGAGAATGTTGCCGAACGGCGAGTTAACAACCCGCCAGATCACAAGATAGCCCAAGACACATAAAGTGGCGACGACGTAATAAAGTGCGGTTAAGTTGTTGAGATCAATGACGCCAAACCAAAGTCCTCGGGGTACGTTTTGGATACCGTCTTCACCATGCGTGAACGGTGCTTGGAGGCAAAAGAAGTACACCAGCTGAGCCAGTGCCAGCGTGATCATGGAGAAGTAAATTCCCTGCCGCCGTATGGCCAGTAGACCCATAAAAAATCCAATTACCGCAGACACCAAAACGGCAAACAACAATCCAAATTCCGCAGAAAATCCCCATTCCTTCAATGCATGTGCAGTGCTATATGCCGCGATTCCAAAAAAGGCAGCATGGCCAAAAGAAAGAAGCCCCACATAGCCAATCAGCAGGTTAAATGCACAGGCAAACAAGGCAAAACACAGCAGCTTGGCCAGCAGTATGGGGTACAGAAAAAAGGGCGCAAGCACTAGGCCGGCAATGCAGACTACGGCCACGGCTGTTGACACCAGCCACGGGCTTTTGACCGAAGACGAATCAGTCATTCTCATTCCTTTCCAAACAACCCGGCAGGCCGAATCATGAGGACAACCGCCATAACCACAAAGACCGCAATGCTTGAACCTTGCGGATAGTAAATTTTGGTGATGGCCTCAACCAGTCCTAACAGGTAGGCCGTTGCAACTGCGCCAAAAATCGACCCCATCCCGCCGATGACAACAATCGCAAAGACCACGATGATGATGTTCTGCCCCATCAGCGCACCCACTTGGTAAATAGGTGCGGCAAGAACGCCGGCGAATGCAGCGAGGCCGGCACCCACGGCATACGTGAGGGTGATGAGCAACGGTACATTGATGCCGAAGGACTGTGTCTGCAGCGATTTCTCGGTGGCAGCTCTCAAATACATACCAACCTTTGTCTTTTCGATCAAACACCACGTCGCAACGCAAACAATCAGCGATGCAACGATGACCCAACCTCGATAGATGGGCAAGTACATGAAGCCAAGATTAAGGCCGCCCGTCAGTGCTGAAGGTACACCGTAGGTGCGCCCCGATGAACCATAGAAGTACTGAAAGGTGCCTTCAAGCGTCATGGCAAGACCAAAGGTCAATAGCAGCCCATAGATGGGATCCTTACCCCTCAACCTTGACAGCAAAAATCGCTCAATGAGGGCGCCAAAAATGGCGACCGTTACGGGCGCAATCAGCAATGCAGGCCAGTAACCGATGTCGAGCTTGTTCAGTAAAAACCAAGCTACAAAAGCACCTAGCATGTACTGCGCGCCATGGGCGAAATTCACCACATGCAGCATGCCAAAAATAACGGCCAGACCCAGACTGAGCAAGGCGTAAAACGACCCATTGATCAAGCCGATCATCAGCTGACCGAACAATGCGGGGTAAGAAATGCCTATAAATGAATCCATCAAACTCCCAACATCGTTTGAAGCGCACCCATCCGGGAGTCCAGCTCGGTCGCACTGAAAGTCTCGCTGATCAGCCCGTCTTCCATCACATAAAAGCGATCAGCCAGTCGCTTGGCAAAGCGAAAATTCTGCTCGACCAGCAGGACCGTCATGCCGTCATCGCGCAATGTCTTGAGGATTTCTCCAATGCGCTGAACGATCACCGGTGAAAGCCCCTCGGTGGGTTCGTCTAGGATAAGAAAACGCGCACCGGTGCGTAAGATTCGGGCGATGGCCAGCATTTGCTGCTCGCCGCCGGAGAGCTTGGTGCCCTGACTGCTTTTACGCTCTTCAAGATTGGGGAACAACTTGAAGATGTCCTTGATGGACAGACCGCCAGCGGTGAACTGGGGCGGTAACATTAAATTTTCTAAAACGGTCAAGGAGGCGTAAATGCCGCGGTCTTCAGGCACAAACCCGATGCCCTCACGGGCGACATGATGCAACGGCAAGCCCATCAGGTCTTTGCCCTTGAACGTGATCGATCCGGTGCGCTGCCTCACCAGTCCCACCACTGACTTCAGCGCCGTGGTTTTGCCGGCGCCATTGCGCCCCAGCACGGTCACGGTCTCGCCTTCGTTGACAACCAGATCTACCCCGTGCAGCACATGACTTTCGCCGTACCACGCATTGAGTCCACGGATTTCTAGCATCGCGCTAGTCATCGTCAGTTCCTAAATAAGCTTCTCGAACAGCTGGATTACCGCTGACTTCTTGATAGGACCCCTCAGCCAGAATCTCTCCGCGCTGAAGCACTGTGACGCGGTCACACAGGTCTGCAACAACAGAAAGGTTGTGTTCCACCATGACCACGGTTCGCCCTTGAGAGACCGCCTTGATTAAGGATGAAATTCGGCCAATATCTTCCCGGCCCATGCCCGCCATGGGCTCGTCAAGTAAAAGCACTTCGGGGTCTAGCGCCAGCGTTGTGGCGAGTTCGAGTGCACGCTTTCGGCCGTAAGAAAGTTCGCCTGCAACGGAATGTCTGTCACTGCTCAAGCCGACCGAATCGATCAGCTGCATACAACGTTCATCCAACCTGCTGAGAATCTTGTCCGACCGCCAACATTGCGTGGCCAGCCCTTGTGGGCGCTGGAGCGCAATACGCACGTTGTCGAGAACGGTCAGGCCAGGAAAAACTGCAGAGATCTGGAATGACCTGACCAGTCCTAGCCTAGCCACCTCTGCGGGTGCCATGGCAGTGATGTTCTGATCATTGAAATAGACCTTCCCTGCCGTCGGGTTGATGAAGTTCGTCAAGAGATTGAAGACCGTCGTCTTGCCCGCGCCGTTGGGGCCGATCAGTGCGTGAACTGAGCCACGCTTGATTGTCAAATCAAGATTTTTAACGGCCGTGAATCCGGAGAACGTTTTAGTCAGCCCCTCCGTGCGCAACACGTTGTTCATCACAGCCCCTTTTTGCTCAGCCATGCGGCAATCAATGCGGCAATTTCGTCGCTGTTGTCTTCAATCATCAGCATGTGTCCGTTGCCAATAATTCCGACATCAGGAAGCCACAGCGTTTCAGCGTGAAGATAATTGGCAACGGCACCGTCAACCTCCTTCGGATGTCGGAGGTCACGATCACCTGTCACGATAAGAATGGGGCGCCCTGCAACAACCTCAGGAGCTGACAGCTTCAATCCACCGGTTCCAATGTTGAACCGTTCGTTCAGGACCTTGGCACTTTCGCCAACGATTGACTTGGCGTACTCCTTAACGGCCCCCTTGGGGAACCTCGGGCCATTGGCCCAAAAACTCTGGATGAAGTTGAGGTCCACATAGACCGTTTCACCAACTCTTGAGTAAACCGGGCAGCCTTTGCTCTGGTCAAATTTCAGCGCATCGATGATCACTGGATCATCGGGCAAGAGGGTTTGTATATTGGCTGGAGGACCGGGGGCGATGCCGACAACGGCCGCAACCTTGTCGGGTAAATTTTCAGCCAACCACCACGCTACTGGACCGCCCGCAGAGTGGGCAAGAATGATCGCAGGCCCGATTTGATCCACGAGAACAGAAACTGACGATGCGATTTCAAAAGTGGTGAGGTTTGCAAATCCTGCATTGGCAGGAGAGCGTCCATGACCGGGCCAATCAACCACATAGACCGGGTAACCTCTAGCCGCAAAATCAGGCGCCCAGCCTTGGCGACCATCTGGGGTTGTCAGGTAAGCCGCACCTGTATGGAAGGCGCCGTGCAACATGACGATAGGCCATTTTTTAGGGATGTTCTTTGATGGCGCAATGTAATCCACGTAGATGGGATTTTCATCGGTACCAGAATAAAAGCAGCCGCGTACGTCTCCGCCCTGACCGCTATTTCCCCCAGATGTGCCGACTGATACAAATTGCATGCCTCTGACTCTCCCCTATGCCGCCAAACCGGCGAACGAACTTTATTTTATCTGTATTGGTCTCATATGCAACCAATAAAATCTAGTGGTAAACATGGGGGCACAGCGACAATGCAAAAAAGAAACCGTATTTCAAGCTAGAAAAAAATCCAATGAAGCATTCTTTGAGTGACATTCTCGACGGGGTCCCCATCCCGATGGCCTATAAATTAGGCTACATGATCAATAGTTATCGTGAGCCATCTTTCCGATCGATCGAGGCCACTTACGGCCTGACAAGACCAGAAATTCTTTCTCTCATTTTTCTTTGCTACAAAGATGGCATTGCAGCGGCGGATATCTGCGACTTTTCAGGCCACTTGAAAACAAACATAAGTCGCGCAGTGACGGCACTTGAAAGAAAGGAACTCATTCGGAGGAAGCCTCACGCTGATGATCAGCGCAGGCAACTGTTACACATCACTAAAAAGGGGCGCAACCTGCACGATCTTTTCATGCCAGGCCTGATCAAAAGGGAGCACGACATGATGGCTTGTTTGACTGATAAGGAGCGCGAACACTTCGAAAAGTTGCTTCGAAAACTGTGTGCTGATGCACGAAATTGGAACGCGCTGCCATTTGAACCCGCCGTGAAAGTTCCGGCACGAGATTGATCTACCTAGCGGCAGCGGCGAGCTCCTTCATAGATCCCATCTTGCCGTCGTGAAACATCAGCGGCGCATGATCAGACCCACTGAATTCCTGCACTTGCCCCAGCAGGATGGTGTGGTCTCCCTCTTGGTGCCTCGAATACACGGTGCACTCATAGGTGGCAACACTGCGCTTCAATCGTGGGCATCCGCCTATACCTGGCTCAAAGAACGCGTCATGGCGGGTAAATTTGTCCGGCGCCGGCTTTGCGAAATGCATCGCCAGTTCTACTTGATCGGCTGCCAGCACGCTCAAAATGAAGGTGCGCGATGTCAAAAAAGCATCTGCGCTTCTGGCGTCATCACGGATGCTCCAGAGAATCAACTGAGGTGCCAGAGACACCGAGGCAAATGAGTTGATGGTCATTCCCTCAAACTTGCCGTCGTCGGCGATGGTGGTCACCAAGCAAATGCCGGTCGGGAAAGAGCCCAGCGCTTTTCGAAACCGCTGCGTATCTAAGGTTTGTGGAGTTTCCCCAGCAATGGGAGCCCATGAGTACATCGATCACCTTCCGGAAAAAATAAGGGCTGGCCTGATGTTGCACCAATGCGCAGTACGTTCACAAAGCTCGACTGAGCCGAATTTTGTTGCGGAAGCCTAAAAGCGTGCCGAAAAATTGCTTGCAATTACAAATTTTTATTTGAATAAAATTGCTCTGTTTGCAGGCGCTGTTACATTAAGTCCATGCAGAAAAAATCGTCTACTCTGGGTCAAAGCCCGGCTAGAAAAGCCACAGTCAAGCCGGTCGTTAAGCCACTCCTGTCTGCAGGACCGGTGCTCAATCAGGACCTGCAGAACTCGATTCCTTACCTCATCGCCAGAGCTGGCGTACGTATGGGCCAATCTTTCACGCGCGAGTTGCGCAAGTTCGACATGACCCTCACGGAGTGGCGGGTCTGCTCCTCACTCTGCCACACACCGCACCAACGACTGTCGGAAGTAGCACTCAACACCTCTACCGAGCCATCCACACTGTCCCGGGTGGTCGACGGGCTCTTGCAGCGTGGCCTGCTGATCCGCGACCGGTCGGAGGGCGACGCTCGAGCTCTTGCACTCTGCCTAACGCCCGAAGGTATCAACATCACGCAGCGCCTCATACCCATTGCCCAGCTGTATGAACGCGTGTCACTGAATGGCTTCAGCAGTGCGCAGGCCGACCAGTTGCGCGACATGCTCAAACTGCTCTATGACAACATGGCACCGCTTGATCACGCCAGTTGAGTACAGGTTCTCGCCTAGGTTTATTGCGGCTGCAGCATCAGGTCAACAACGACCTTTTTCCACAGGGTGCGTTGCTCCGCGACAAACTCACTGAGTTGCTTGGGCGTTCCGGTTTTCGGGTAAACACCAAGTTCTGCAAAACGCGCAACCAGTTCCGGCCTCATCACGACTTTGTTGACTTCACGATTGACTTGATCGACCAAGGCAGCAGGTGTGCCGGCCGGTGCGTAAATCGAGAACCAGCCAATAGACTCAATGCCCTTGACGGTGTCTGCTGCAACCGGCACGTTCTCAAAGCCAGGCAGGCGTTCTTTCGACATCACCGCCAAGGCGCGAAACTTGCCCGCTTTGACGTTGGGCATCAAGGCGGCCATGCCGTCAATCGTCACGGCAGCTTCGTTGGACAGCAGCGCAGTGATAGCCTGAGGTGAGCCGGTATAGGGCACAGTCATCATGGGCGCCCCCATGGCCTTGCCCAGCATTTCACCGGTCAGGTGCGGAACGGAGTTCAATTGCGCAGCCGCAAAGGTGATCTTGCCGGGCTGTGCTTTGGCGGCCTTCACGAGGTCGGCCATGCTTTTGATGTCGGAGTTCTGGTTGACCACCACCATCATGGGGCTGGTGCCTATGGCGGCAACGGGGACGATATCGGTGTCTGGGTTGAATTGCGGATTTTTATAGAGCTCAGGCGTCAGTGTGAGCACGGCTGCAGGGATAAACCCGAATGTGTAACCGTCATTGGCTGAGCGCACCAGCGCAGACATACCGGGAATGCCGCCGGCACCGGGGCGGTTATCGACAATCACGGTCTGACTCCAGGCGGTGCCCAGCCTGTCTGCCACCAAGCGCGCGATCACATCAGGGGTGGAGCCAGCAGGGAAGGGAACAATCATGCGCACTGGTTTGTTCGGCCAAGCTTGAGCCATCGCAGATGTACTGAGCGCCCCACTGAGGCCTAGCACGGCCATGAATGTTGCGGCAAGCACGCTGAAATTCCGGCGGGTTTCGGATGGCTGTTGTGTGCTGAAAGGGCGCATATTTGTCTCCATGTGTTTTAGTGAATGCTCAAAGATCCAGCTTGAAAAGTTGCGCCGCGTTGGTGCGACCAATCTTCAGTCGGTCAGCCTCGCTGATACTGGCTGCATCAAACCAGTTGGCTGCGTGGTCCACATTTTCGAAAGGCCAATCGGTTGAGAACAGGATGCGGTCAGCGCCAATTTCCAGCATGGCGTCAATCAACGTTTGTGTGCGGAAATTGCCCGACGTGGTGATGTAAAAATTGTTTTGAAAATACTCGCCAAACGTCTTTTTAGCTGGATAGGTTTTAGGCAATTTCACCCACGCGTTGCGGTTGTCAATGCGCCACATGTTGTATGGCAGCCCTTCGCCCATATGCCCTAGGATGATCTGCAGCTTTGGGTGCTTGTCAAACAAGCCGGAGGCCATCAGCCTCAATGCGTGCACAGCAGTTTCCTGCCCAAACGCCCACGTGGGTCCCATCAGCCATGGATGGCCGTTGTAGATCTGCGACCACGAGTCAATCGGATTGCGCGGGTGTAAATAGAAGGGCACGTCGAGTTTTTCAATGCTGTCCCAGAAACCCTCAAACTGCGGCGCATCGTAGTAAACGCAATTTTCAGGTGTATTCACTTGGGAGAAACCATTGACCAAGGCGCCTTTGAAGCCGAGGTCCTTCACACAACGCTCCAGCTCTCTCGTGGCCATATCGGCATCCTGCAACGGCAACGCCGCGAAAGCCTGAAAACGCGTCGGCCGTTTTGCAACCTGCTCCGCTAAGAAATCGTTGGCGCGCAGGGCAATTTCATTGGCCTTCTGTGGCGATGGTATCGCTTGAACGGCGGGCGCATTGAGTGACAGGATCATCATCTCCATACCGTTAGCATCCATCTCGCGAAGACGGTACTCCTGAACGTCCAGCAGGCGTTTGCTGAGTTCTTTCCAATACTCACCAGGCACAAACCCAGCCGAGTCCTGCAGGGTTTCAGGAATCGCAAAGTGTTCCTCGAGGCCGATCTTTCCAATCATGTAAATTCTCCTTTGTAATTTTTTATCAGAATCAGTATTGCCCTTTGGGCTCCATCCCAAGCAGGTACTGGCCGACCATGGAAGACACGGCGTCCCAGTTGAGGCTGATGTGACGTGAGATTGCATTCGCGTCCCGCCACATACGCTGAAGCGGTTGATCCAGTGCCATGCCACCGCCACCAACGCTGGCAAAGACAGCTTCCACGGCGTTAAGCGAAAGCTTCGCCGCGAAAGCATGGTCACGCCGGTTACGAATCCGCTCCTCCATGGTGATGATTCGCCCATCGGTGGCCATTTGTTCTACGCCCGCAGTGTCACGGTAAATCAGCAACCTGGCGGCATCTAAGCTGGCACTGGCTTCTGCTAAGCGCGATTGAACTGGAAAGAACTCGCACAGACGGTTGCCGCCGCCAGCCACCGCACCGCGTGTGACTCGGACGCCGGCCATTTCAACAAATTCGTCAATGGCACCCTGTGCGGTTCCCAGCAAAGGGGACACCAGGCAAACCGGCACAGCCGACAAAAAAGGAATGCGGTAAATCGGATTCTCATTGACCTTGCAACCGGGAGGCATGTTGGACGATGCCTCAGCAAAAGTCAGCTTGCGATGCTCAGGGATAAAGGTCTTTTTGCTGATGAGCACCGTTTTAGAACCTGTGCCGGACTGCCCTGCCATGTGCCAGTTGTCCTCGATCGTCCAATCTTGGCGAGGGACGAGCAGAAAGCCGGCCTGCACGGTTTTTCCATCATCGTTCGGCAACTGCACCCCCAGCATGGCCCATTGCGAGTTATCAACGTTAGAGGCCCACATCCATTTGCCTTCAACCACATAACCACCCGGCACACGCTCAGCCTTGACGACAGGTGCGTATGAAACGCAAACAATGGCATCGGGATTGTCTTTCCACACGTCGTCCTGCGCCTCAACGGGAAATGTACCCACCAGCCATTGGTGAATAGCGCCGAGTGAGCAGGCCCATGAGGACGATGTGCAAGCCCGGCCAAGTTCGCTGATCACGTCAGTGAAGGCCGTAAAACCGTATTCATAACCACCGTAACGCGCAGGCTGCATCAACTTGAAAAACCCGGCCTTGCGAAAGAGTGCTGTGGCTTCATCCGACACACGCCGGTCCACTTCAGTTTGGCGTGCCCGTTCGCGCAGATAGGGGCGCAATTCTGTAGCAGCCGCCATGATTTTAGAAAGCTTTGGCGCACCCGCTACGGGCGATGAGCGGCCTGGTGCCCATGCGAAATCTTCATTGGTCCGGATCGGCTGGGGCAGATCAGCGATTAAGTTCATGGGATCTCTTTCAGGAAACGGCTGATAGCCAATGCATATTTATTGCATGCCATGTTATTTGCATCTGCATGTATTTTTATAATGATTTACCCTAGGTCTTGATGTTTTTTAATGCCGCGCTTTTGGCGTTTTACCTTGCTGCTGCGTGTGTATTGAGGGGTGCTCGACTAAGAATTAAAAAAAGCCTGCGGAAGTCACTTTTATTTACTTGCTTTTGCAGTCAATTGAAAAATGTCCAGCGCGATCAAGGGTTGATGCTCCTCAGATGAGAGAGTTGAGATTTGAGTTGCATGAAAGCAGCCGTTGGCATTTGGCCGCTTCCCCTGCGTCGCAGCCACACTGAATCAAGGATGTAGGTCGCCTTCAGGACAGCACATGTCGAAAGATCAAGCCATATTTTCGTGCTGCTGATTTGGCAAGGGTCAGCTTGGAAGTCCTCGCCAAGAGGTCAAGCTGCGGTTGATGGAAACTCGTTACCGGCTGCGCCCATTTCGATATGCCCCATCCATTTTTTCGCTCAGACCGCTGGCCTTCGCCAGTCTGGCCATGGCGGGCCCGACGTGCGCATGTGTGATGGCTAAGCCTAAGGCGTCGGCGGCGTCTTTGCCTGGCAATGACGGCAGTTTGAGTAGTCGCATCACCATTGCTTGCACCTCGGCTTTACTGGCTTTGCCGTAGCCCGCCACGGCCTTTTTCATTTGCAAGGCGGTGTATTCGCTGACGAGCAAGTCACTCGCCACCAGTGCCGTGATGCACGCACCGCGGGCTTGGCCCAGCAGTAAAGTGGCCTGTGGGTTGACGTTGACAAAAACAATTTCGACCGACGCTTGATCGGGTTGGTAGCGGGCCACCACTTCGCGCACGCCATCAAACAAAACTTTGAGCCGCAGCGGCAAAGGGTCGCCCACCATATGCGTGGTTTTGATGGTGCCGCTGGCAACGTAGTTCAGCGTTTGGCCAGCGACATCTATGACGCCAAAGCCGGCGATTTGAAGCCCTGGATCAATACCTAAGATACGCATCAGGGTACGTCCACGCCGCCCATGCGCGCGACGATGGTGTTGGCGCGCGAGGCCAGGTAGTCTGAGTTGGGCCGGGTCTCAAAATAGCGTGGTCGCGGCAGCATCACCGCCAGCCGGGCTGCTTCGTAGGGGCTGAGTCGGGCGGCTGGTTTGCGAAAGTAATGCTGGGCCGCGGCCTCGGCACCAAAAATACCTTCACCCCATTCGACGTTGTTGAGATAAATCTCCAGAATGCGTTGCTTATTGAGCATCGCTTCGAGCAGCAGCGTGAGCACCAGTTCTTCACTTTTGCGCAGCAGGGTGCGCTCGCCAGAGAGAAAAAGATTTTTGGCAAGTTGCTGGGTGATGGTCGAGCCGCCTATGATTTTGGGCGCTTTGGCGACCAATTTCAGTGGCGCGGGAGCGCTACTGGTGCTGCTGTTTTTTTTGCTTGAATGCCGTTTAGCAGCTTCGGCGGCGAGCTGGTCTGCTTGTTTTTGCGCGCGCTGCTCAGCCACGGCATTTTTGCCCCATGCTTTTTCGAGTGCTTCCAGATCCAGCCCATCATGTTCCGTGAAACTAGCGTCTTCAGATGCGATAACGGCGCGCTTCAGGTTCACGGAGATTTGCGAATAAGGGACCCAGCTCTGGCTCCATTTGAGCGATCCGGTGGTGCTCACAACCCTGTAAATCTCCGAGCGTTGAAATGCGGTGGATTCAGGTGGGAGCAGGGCCATCAGTGCGATGCGGCCGACAAAATAAAGTTGCAGAGTCAGCAGGGCCAGCAGCAGCAAAATAAGCAGCTTGAACAGAGGCCGTAGGAGGCTTCTCGGCACGAGACTCATGGTTGCTTCACTTGCATGTGTTGCTGCAATAGCGCTGACTTTTTTGGGGCGATGGAGTGGTTCATATCGACGTCTCGTTCCATTTTTTATTGCTCGTCTTTTGCTGCGAATTCAGATCACTGGATCGGCTCAGGGCTGACTGACTCGGGTCTGGAGGGTGTCGTCCCGGCTGAAATTAAACCGCGAAACCATCACAATTTCTTTTGCCTGGCGCTGCATCTCTCGTGTGAAGCTTCCAAACGGTGCCGACCGTATGGCGATGCTTTGCGCCTGCCGGTCTAGCGGGAGGTTACCGGAGGTTTGCATGACTTCAGTGGCCAGCAGTTGGCCGTCGACATTGACCGTCAACGCCATCGTCAGTTCGCCATAGAGTTTTTGGCCACCGAGCGCCGGAAAGGAGGCTGTGCCCTGGCTTTCAATCTTGCGCCGTAAGCGGTCGTAATACAGCGCGTAGACATCTTCTTGCGTGGCTGGGCTGACATAGCGTTTTTTGGGGCGCTCGTTTTCGGTGCTGATGCGCTTTTCGATCTCGGCCAAGGTGTTCATCAGTTGTCGGCGTTTTTCGTCACGCTCGGATTGCGCAGGTTCTTTTGCCTTCTGCGCGTCAATGTGTAGAGGGGTGGCGGCCAGCTGCTTTTTGAGCTGCGTCAGCAGCTGCATTTGCTGCGCCTGCATCGACTCAATCTGGCGCTGAACATCTTCGGGGGGGGCGACAAAATCGGTCAGTGCCGAAGGCGGTAAGGGGGATGAGGCACGGCCTTTGTCCAAGTCGCCGCCGCCAGCCAGTGACACCTGCGCGATGGCTAAGGGTTTCTCAGGCCGTTCGTTGACCTTGCTGTTGACCAAGATCACTTCCAGAGGCGTGTCTTGGAATAGCCTGTCAAATTGCACCGGATCAACCCAGCGCACGGCCAGCAGCAGGGCGTGCAGCAGCACTGATACGCCCAAGGCCAGTTGCAAGGTGCCGGGCGCTTTCACGGTTGGGCTGCTGTGGTGTGCCGCGGTTTAGGCGGCTGGCGCGCTGGCGGCGTTGGATGCATCGCTGTCAGGCTCGTTCAGGTCCACGGCGATCGAGATCGGGCCGGCGGCGAATTCGGATTCTTCGGAGTCCAAGTCCTCCTCTCCGGTTGCTGCGGCGTCTGCTGGCTCTGTGTCGAGTCGCTCGATCACCGTGCTGTGGATGTCCAGCGTGATCTCGTCAATTTCGCCCAACTTGACGCGCACCCGTGCGCCGCGCGGCAAGCCTTGCGCGCCCGCTGCCGGCAGCACCAGCGGCAAGTCATCGGCACGCACCAAGTTGTCTTTAAAGAAGGTCGCGGTGAGTTCGGTGATGCCGTTTTGTTGCAGGTACTTGAGCGTCCAGTAACGCTCTATCCCGGACTGAAAACCGTTGTAAGCGCTATACGCCGCATCGAAGCCAGAGATGATGGCGAAGAGTTCGGTGTCGCGTTGCTTGAAGGGCGCGGCCAGTGCGGCGGTGCGGCCATGCCGCACGCAAGAAATGATCTGCCACTGGTTCACCAAGTCCACATAACGGCGTAGCGGTGATGTGCTCCAAGCGTAGCTTTTGACGCCAATGCCAGCGTGTGGCAAGGCCTTGGTGCCCATGCGCACTTTGACGCCCGGCGCCATGCTGGCTTGGCTGCGGTAAATGCCCGGCACGCCATGCTCGGCCAGCCATTCGCCCCAGGTGCTGTTGGCCAAAATCATGGCCTCGGCGACGATCAAATCAAGCGGCGCACCGCGCTGGCGAATGCTGATGCTGACGACCTCATCGCCTTGCGGTTCGCCGCCGCCCGGGTTGTCGAGCTTGAAGTTGTAGTCAGGCCGGTTGAAGTTTTCGGGCTTGCCGCGCACCACTTCACGCTGCGCCTTGAGGTGCCGCGCCAGCCGGTGCAAAAAGCACAGCTCCACGCTCCAGGCGACGTCGGCTGGTGGGGCGCTGACCAGTGCGGTTTCAAAAAAGGCTTCGGTGAAGGTGGTGTCGAGTTTGTCGTGGCGTAGGTTGCTGATGATAGGCACCAAGTCAAGCCGCGTGACGGTCTCGCGAATCGCGAGCGTGGCTTCGTCCAGCGTGACGTAGAGCGACAAGGCCGGGCAGTTGCGGCCTTCTTGCAGCGTGTAGTTTTGCACCACTTCGTCGGGCAGCATGGTCAGCTTGTAGCCGGGCATGTAGACCGTTGACAAACGCGCCCGACCGAGCGCGTCGATGGCGCTGCCGGGTTGCACCGCAAGTCCGGGCGCTGCAATGTGAATGCCCAGCGTGATGGTGCCGCTGCCGAAGCCTTGCACCGACAGCGCGTCATCAATCTCGGTGGTACTGGAGTCGTCGATGGAAAAAGCCCGCACATCGGCCAAAGGCAATTCGTCTGGCGCAGCCGGCGCTTGCAAGGCCGGAAAGCCGGTGCCTTTGGGGAAGTTCTCGAATAAAAAGCGCTTCCAATGGAACTGGTAAGCCGAGGCAATCGCCCCAGCCCGTTGCAGCAAGTCCAGCGGTTGCAAATGCGTGGCGCGCGCTGCTTCGACCACGGCTTTGTATTCAGCGCTGTTTTTGTCGGGCTTGAAGAGAATCTTGTAAAGCTGCTCGCGCACAGGGTCTGGGCACTGGCCTTGCGCCAGTTCTTCAGCCCAGCCGGTGATTTGCGCGGCGAGTAGTTTCTTCTTCTCGATACCGGCCAGCGCCAGTTGCAAGATGTCGGCTGGGGCTTTTTTGAAGCGCCCTTTGCCAGCGCGGCGAAAGTAGTGCGGCGACTCAAACAGCCGGAACAAGGCCGCCGCCTGTTGCTCAAGGCTGGGGGCTTGGCTTGGGTCGGCGCTGAAGTAGTCTCGCGCTAAGTCGGCAAAACCAAACTCTTCGTCGCTGGCGAATTCCCAAGCCAGGTCGAGGTCAATCTCCAGACTGAGCAACTGGCCTTTGGCGACCAATTCGGCGGGCGCGGGTTTTTCGAACTTCAGCAGGGCGTTGGCGGCTTTGACCTTGACCCTTTTACCTGAGTCCAGTTCGACCTGCAGTGAGGCGTCGGATTCCGACAGGATACGGCCGGCCAGAAATTTGCCGGCTTCTTCAAACAATGTATGCATGCGCCGAATTGTCCCATGGGCTCAGCCTAGCTCAGCGGCTTCAGGCCAAGTCTAAAAAGGCCAGTACATCGTCCAAGTGGGCGTCGAAATCACTGAGGGCGTGGTCGCCGCCTTCGAGCAAGTTCAGATGAGTCGCCGCGTAGCGAGTGCTCATCTCGCGCCAGTCCAGCACTTCGTCGCCCTTGGCGATGATGGCCAGCGAGCGCTCGGGGTGTGTCAAGGGGCCGGCTTCGAGGTCTCGCAGTTCCTGCACAAACTCAGGTTTGAAGAAAAAAGTCTCCAGTGGGTCATGCCAGCTGGTTTGTTTGCCAATGTAACGGCTCAAGTCACGCGCCGGGTCGACTGCAGGATTCAGTAAAACGGCTTTGCAACCGGTTTGGGCTGCGATCCAAGTCGCGTAAAACCCGCCCAGCGACGAGCCGACGACCGCCATGTTCTGAGTCGGCCAGTCGGCTGTACCGGCCATCAGCATTGCCATGGCTTCCTTGGGTGACGGCGGCAACTGTGGGCACCACCAATGCACCTGTGGGTGGCGAGAATGAACGGCATCGGCCATTTTTATGGCCTTCATGGAGCGCGGTGAGGAGCGAAAACCGTGCAGATAAAGCAGGTGCGTCGTAGTCATTGAGCTATGGTAGCTTGACGGATAATTAAAACATGGCCGTCACTTTTGAAAAACCTACTTTATTGCGTCGCATCACGCCCCTGTTTCAGGGTTTTGACGGACCCTTGGCGTTTGCGGTTTTTTTGCTGGCATGTGCCGGGCTCTTGATCATGTACTCGTCTGGTTATGACCACGGCAGCCGTTTTGTCGACCATGGTCGCAACATGCTGATTGCCGGGGCCATCATGTTTGTGGTCGCGCAGATTCCACCGCAGCGACTGATGGCGTTTGCCGTGCCCCTTTACATTTTGGGGGTGGCGCTGTTGGTGGCCGTTGCGGTCTTCGGCATCACCAAGAAGGGCGCCAAACGCTGGATCAATCTGGGCGTGGTCATCCAGCCCAGTGAAATTTTGAAAATAGCCATGCCGCTGATGCTGGCCTGGTGGTTCCAAAAGCGCGAAGGCCAGTTGCGCCCGCTTGATTTTATGGCTGCGGGGCTGCTCTTGGTGGTGCCGGTGGGGCTCATCATGAAGCAGCCTGATCTGGGCACTTCGCTGTTGGTGCTGGCTGCCGGGCTTGCGGTGATTTTCTTTGCCGGCTTGAGTTGGCGACTGATCTTGCCGCCGGTATTGTTAGGCTTGATCATCGTCGCCTTGGTGGTTTGGTTTGAACCGCAACTTTGCGCCGATGGCATGCGCTGGCCGATCTTGCACGACTATCAACAGCAGCGCATTTGCACTTTGCTGGATCCTTCGCGTGACCCGTTGGGCCGTGGTTTCCACATCATTCAGGGGATGATCGCGATTGGCTCCGGCGGTATTTTCGGTAAGGGCTTCATGGCCGGTACGCAAACCCATCTGGAGTTCATCCCAGAGCGCACCACCGACTTTATTTTTGCCGCTTTTGCTGAAGAGTTCGGGCTGTTGGGCAACCTGCTCTTGATCGGCGCTTTCATTTTCCTGATTTTGCGCGGGTTGGCCATTGCCCTGGACGCGCCGACGCTGTTCGCCCGGCTGTTGGCAGGTGCTGTGACCATGATTTTCTTCACCTATGCGTTCGTCAACATGGGCATGGTCAGCGGTATTTTGCCGGTGGTCGGCGTGCCTTTGCCCTTCATCAGCTACGGCGGCACGGCGATGGTGACGCTGGGCTTGGCCGTCGGTATTTTGATGTCGATCGCCAAGTCAAAACGGCTGATTCAGTCCTGATGGGTAGAACCCCTGTCTGCCGCGCGGCTCAGGCAGACTGCCTACAATGACTTCATGCTGTCACTCAAATCCTCCCCCGGTTCGGCCCATAAAACAGACTTCTTTGCGCCCAGCGCCCGGCCTCACGCCGACGCTACGTCTGAGCGGCTGGCGATTGCTGAAAAGCTGCTGTTGGCCCCTTTTGGGCTGACCGAAGCGCATTTGCGCCGCGCCTTGGGCGAGATCACGTCTTACGGCGTGGACGATGCTGATTTGTATTTCCAATACACCCGTAGCGAAGGCTGGAGCTTAGAAGAAGGCATCGTTAAAACGGGCTCCTTCAGCATTGACCAAGGCGTTGGCGTGCGCGCTGTCAGCGGCGAAAAAACCGCTTTTGCCTACTCGGACGATATTTCTGAAGCCTCCCTGCTCGACGCGGCTCGCACCGTGCGCACCATTTCAGCCGCCACCAAGGCCGGCCGAGTCAAGACCAACACCCGCAAGGTGGCTGGCAGCCGTTCGCTGTACAGCGACATCGACCCGATTGCCTCGCTCGACAGCACCGCTAAAGTCAAATTGCTGGAGCGTGTCGAAAAACTCGCCAAAGCCAAAGACCCGCGCGTGGTGCAAGTCATGGCTGGCCTGGCCAGTGAGTATGACGTGGTCATGGTGGCGCGCGCCGACGGCACGTTGGCGGCCGATGTGCGGCCACTGGTGCGCTTAAGCGTGACGGTGATTGCCGAGCAAAAAATCGCTGGCGTGAGCCGCCGCGAAGTGGGTTCGGCCGGCGGTGGTGGTCGCTTTGGCCTGGCTTATTTCGGTGAAGACCAGCTCAACGAATATGTCGACGCTGCAGTCAAAGCCGCGCTGACCAATCTTGAGGCCCGCCCAGCGCCTGCTGGTCAAATGACCGTGGTGTTGGGCTCTGGTTGGCCCGGCATTTTGTTGCACGAAGCGATCGGTCACGGCCTTGAGGGCGACTTCAACCGCAAGGGTTCTAGCGCTTTCGCTGGTCGCATTGGCGAGCGCGTGGCAGCCAAAGGCGTCACGGTTTTAGACGATGGCACCTTGGCCGACCGCCGTGGCTCCCTCAATGTGGACGATGAAGGCAACGCCAGCCAGCGCAATGTGCTGATCGAAGACGGCATCTTGAAGGGCTACATTCAGGACTCGTTGAATGCGCGTTTGATGAAGGTCAAGCCGACCGGCAACGGCCGCCGCGAAAGTTACGCGCACACGCCAATGCCGCGTATGACCAACACCTACATGTTGGGGGGCGACAAGGCGCCCGAAGAAATCGTGGCGAGCATCAAGAAGGGGCTTTACGCCACCAACTTCGGCGGAGGTCAGGTCGACATCACTTCTGGCAAATTCGTCTTCTCAGCCAGCGAAGCGTTTTGGGTTGAAAACGGCAAAATTCTCTACCCCGTCAAGGGCGCGACGATTGTCGGCAACGGCCCTGATGCGCTGACGCGCGTGACCATGATGGGCAACGACATGGCGCTCGACAGCGGTGTCGGCACCTGCGGAAAAGAAGGTCAGAGCGTGCCCGTGGGCGTTGGTCAACCCACCCTGCGTATCGACGGCCTGACGGTCGGCGGTACCGCCTGATTTTTGAACGTCACGCACCTGTGCTACATTGACCCCTATGCATTCAGCCGCATTTTATTTTTCTTATTTTTGGTTCTCAAGCGCCTCCGGCGGTAGAGAGATCCTTGCGTAAGCCCAAAAAACGCAGCTGAATCTTAAAAACCGCCGGACCTTCCGGCGGTTTTTTTTTGCACCCGAATTCCCCAGTTAACCCACAAGGAAGCCCGTCATGAATGCGTCAGTCCAGAACACCAGTGAAGCCCGCTATGCGAGTCCCGTCTTCAAAACCAGCCAGACCGACGACGAACGCATCAAGGACATCACTGTGCTTCCACCTCCCGAGCATTTGATTCGCTTCTTCCCGATTGCCGGCACGCCGGTTGAGAGCCTGATCACGCAGACTCGCCACAATATCCACAACATCATGGCGGGCACCGACGACCGACTGCTGGTGGTCATTGGTCCTTGCTCAATTCATGACCCAATGGCGGCTTTGGAGTACGCGCGCAAGTTGTTTGAGCAGCGCCACAAATACGCTGATACGCTGGAAATCGTGATGCGTGTGTACTTTGAAAAGCCCCGCACCACGGTCGGCTGGAAGGGTCTCATCAATGACCCTTACTTAGATGAGAGCTACCGCATCGACGAAGGTCTGCGCATTGCACGCCAGTTGCTGATCGACATCAACCGCATGGGCTTGCCGGCGGGCAGTGAGTTTTTGGACGTGATTTCACCGCAATACATCGGTGACTTGATCGCCTGGGGTGCGATCGGCGCGCGCACCACCGAAAGCCAGGTGCACCGCGAATTGGCGTCAGGCATCTCGGCCCCGATTGGTTTCAAAAATGGCACGGATGGCAACATCCGCATCGCCACCGATGCGATTCAGGCCGCGGCGCGGGGTCACCACTTTTTGTCAGTGCACAAAAATGGCCAAGTGGCGATTGTGCAAACCAATGGCAACCCGGACTGCCACGTCATTTTGCGCGGCGGCAAAGCACCCAACTATGACGCCGCCAGCGTCAGCGCCGCGTGCAAGGATCTGGAAGCCGCCAAACTGCCGGCTACGCTAATGGTCGACTGCAGTCACGCCAACAGCTCTAAGCAGCACGAAAAGCAGCTGGAAGTAGCACGCGACATCGCCGGCCAAGTGGCCGGTGGCTCACGTCAGGTTTTCGGCCTGATGGTGGAAAGTCACTTGAATCCGGGTGCGCAGAAGTTCACGCCCGGCAAGGACGACCCGAAGGCGCTGGCATACGGCCAAAGCATCACGGACGCCTGCCTGAGCTGGGGCGATTCCTTAGAGCTGCTGGAAGGCTTGTCGCAGTCTGTAAAAGCCAGACGCGCACGCTGAGCTTTCAGTGAGGCTGGTGGTCTTTTCAGGCCGCCAGCGCGTCCAGCAGCTTGGCGTGAATGTCGCCAAAGCCGCCATTGCTCATGCACAGCAAATGGTCGCCGGGCAGGGCGGCGGCTTTGACTTGGGCCAGCAACTCGTCGAGCGTGTC
>CANFJF010000016.1 GCA_947447355.1 Comamonadaceae bacterium | reverse complement strand
TTGGAACTGGCGCGACCGGCATCCAGACCATCCAAGAGGTCGCCAAGACGGCGGCTCACTTGACCGTGTTTCAGCGCAGGCCAAACTGGGCCGCCCCACTTCACAACACGCCGATCACACCGGCTCAGCAGAAAGCTATCAAGGAGTCCTATCCTGATATTTTCAAACGCTGTGGCGAGAGCGCACTTGGTTTTGTACATAAAGCCGACCCGAGGCGCGGGATGGACGTCCCGGCAAAGGAGAGAGAGGCTTTTTGGGATAGGCTTTACAGCGAACCCGGTTTTGGCATTTGGGTTGGGAATTTCCATGATTACACAAGAGATAGGCAACTCAATACGTTGCTGTCTGATTTCGTTGCGAGCAAGATCCGCCAACGCGTGACGGATCCGGCGGTGGCTGAAAAGCTGATCCCCAAAGACCATGGTTTCGGCACGCGCCGATTGCCGCTGGAGACCCGCTACTTCGAGGTCTATAACCAGCCCAATGTGGAACTGATTGATCTGAAAGAGACGCCGATTCGATGCATCACGCCATCTGGCATCAGCACATCAAATCGCGATTTCGAATTTGACATGATCATCTACGCTACTGGTTTTGACGCGCTGACCGGCGCGTATGACCAGATAGATATTCGCGGTACAAGCGGCCAGCGGTTGAAAGAAGCATGGGGCCAAGGGGCCCAAACTTTTCATGGATTCCAGAATGCAGGCTTTCCTAACTTGTTCATGGTGCTGGGCCCGATGGGGGCCTTGGGCAACATGACGCGAAGCATCGAATACAACGTTGAGTGGATCTCAAAACTGCTGGGCTACATGCAGACGAAGGGTCATTCGAGAGTTGAGGCCCGGGTCGAAAGTGTTCAAGCTTGGATGGACTTGGTGAGAGCATCGAATGTAGGGCTTCTATCCAATGAAGTGGATTCCTGGATGACCGGTGTCAACTCGAATGTCGAGGGAAAGGGAACTCGTGTCCTTGCCCGGTATAGCGGGACCGGCCCTGACTTCCGGTTGCGCAGCGAGGCTGTGGCGAGTGGTGGTTATCGAGAATTGGACCTGAAATAGTTCGACGCCATCAAGATGGACTTCGGCCCACGAGCTCAACTGCACTGGAGGACAGTTTGGTTTCAATCGAGAAAATCGCTGCAGATTTGCTGACTGAGCATGCAAGCTCCTGTCGAGACAACCGTTTCGCCGAGCATCATGGAATTAACCATCTTGGTGCTGCTTACGATGCGCAGGATGCCTTTGTTGATCGGCTTCTTGAAAACGAGCGCACCACAGTCACCGGCTACAAGCTTGGCCTGACCTCGGTGGTAATGCAGCAAATGAGCGGCATCACCCATCCGGTGGCGGGCGTGGTTCTGGCAAATACCGTGTTCAATAGCCCGCTTCAGTTAATGGATGGAATTTTCAGTCGGTTGGTACTTGAATTCGAAGTGGTCGTTCGACTGAACCGTGACTTGTGTGGTCCAGAACTCATTGATATCGCCAAGGTGGCGGCGTGCATTGACGGGGTGGCCCCCGCTATTGAATTAGTCGATGTCCGGGATGCGGATCTGGCCGCGATCGATGTTCTTTCACTCGTTGCACAAAACGCTTGGGGTACAGGACTTGTGGTGGGGCAGTTTCAGCGGTCTTGGCCTGATTTGTCCTCAATCGTTGGCCGCGTCACACTCAATGGTGAACATATTGACGAAGGTACAGGCAGTATGGCGCTTGGTCACCCTTTTGCATCGGTGGCCTGGTTAGCCAACCACTTCATCGCACGTGGCAAGACTCTAAAGGCCGGCAGCATCGTTTCAACCGGCAATATCACCAAGGTACGCTTCCCTGAGGCCGGACAAAGCTACCGCTTCATCCTGGACGGTTTGGGCGACGTAAAAGTAGACATTCAAGTTTGACTTTGGCCAATGACGACCAGATTGTTAATGGGATTTTTTATGCACGCAAGCCAATACATTTATTTGTGCCCTATTGCCTTGTTTCATTAACCGCCGTGCTTGCCCACGACACCACAAGATCCGAACAATGCAACTAGCCCTTACCATCAATGATCTCCGTACCCTAGCGCGGCGCCGCATTCCTCGCGAGATATTTGATTACATCGACCGCGGTTCCTATGACGAGGTGACGTTGGCCGCGAACCGAAGCGCTTTTGACCGGTACGCTCTCCGGCAACGCGTGCTGGTCGACGTGTCGCACCGCGACTTAGCATCCCAAATGCTCGGTGAGTCGGTCTCCCTGCCGTTGGCGTTTGGCCCAACGGGGCTCACCGGGCTCTTCCATGCGGACGGAGAAATCCACGCTTGCCGTGCTGCACACAAGGCTGGCGTGCCTTACTGCCTTAGCACTGCATCGATTTGCTCGATTGAGGATGTCCGTGCAGCGGTGGAACGACCATTTTGGTTTCAGCTTTACATCATGCGGGATCGAGGCTTTGTCGCTTCCTTGGTGGAAAGAGCAAAGGTTGCGGGTTGTCCCGTACTCGTGGTTGCGGTTGATCTTGCCGCTCACGGACAGCGACATCATGATCTCCGGAATGGTTTGTCGGTACCGCCGCGTCTTACCGTGTCTAACCTGTTTGGCATGCTGGCCAGACCGGTATGGATGGCCAAAATTTTGCTCGGTAAACGTAAAACATTTGGTAATTTCACCGGGCACATGAACATCGGTACCGATGTTGGTGCCATCTCGCATTGGATCAACTCACAGTTTGACTCTTCGCTCAGTTGGAAAGACTTAGAGTGGTTGCGCTCAATATGGCCTGGGAAATTGGTGGTCAAAGGGATTATGGATGCAGAAGATGCGCGCCAAGCAGTGGCACTTGGCGCGGACGCAGTGGTCGTGTCCAACCACGGTGGCCGCCAACTCGACGGTGCTCCGGCGTCACTCGACGCTTTGCCGGCCATCGTTGAAAAACTTCAGGGGAGCGCGAGCGTTTTCTTGGATGGCGGTGTGCGCAGCGGGCAGGATATTGTCAAGGCGCTGGCGTTAGGCGCTGACGGATGTTGGCTTGGCAGGGCATTACTGTATGGGTTGGCCGCGGATGGTGAGAAGGGCGTAACGCGCGCTATCGATATTGTGCGGGGCGAACTTGACACGACTTTGGCCCTCATGGGTCGTACATCGGCGCGAGCACTTGATCGCAGCATGCTGATCTAGCGCGGCATTTTCAAATGATGGATGTCTCAGGCTGGACAGTTTTTGTGCGGATTACAGCACAGTCGGAGAGACTTCTTAGAATCTTAAAATATATGGATGTAAAAAAACTATTCATGTACGTATTTAAATGATAAGCTAGTACCAGATGTGAAGCCATAATTTGAACGCAATGCTGTGAGAACGACTGCTTGAAGATGCGCGAAGCTCAATCCAAACCGCCGAAATCTTTGTGGGCCGCTCTGGCTGACCCCTCGTTTGTCTTGCCGCTGCGCGAATTCGTACGCGAACATGTGATCCCGGCGGGAGATGCCATTGACCGCAACGATGTCTACCCGACTGAACTTGTTAAAAGATTGGCAAAGCAGGGTTTCAGTACGATCACTTTGCCCGCCCAATATGGCGGAGGTGAACGTGACTTTTCATGTGCTGTGGCGTTGTTTGAGGAGGTTGCTGTTGGGTCAGCTGCAGTAGGCGTATCACTGCTGACCAATTTTCAAGCGCAAACCATCATTCGTTTGTTCGGCGATGAAAGCCTCAAGCAAAGATACTTGAACGCTTTTTGCAATGGCTTGTTGTCTTCGTATGCCCTGACCGAATTTGCGCATGGAAGCGACATTCGAAGCTTAGACACCAAGGCTCGTCGAGAGGGAGACGAATGGGTCATAACGGGCGAGAAACACTTCATCACATCGGGGTCTGGCGCAGAATTTTTTGTCATTCTGGCTGAAACCCCCGTCGGTGTGTCGGTCTTTGCAGTTCCCCGAAACACGCCTGAACTGACGATCTACGAAGGACCAAATTCGGAGACTTTTGGCTTGCGCAATGGCCCCCATATGAACCTCAGACTGGATGGCGTTCGCGTGCCCTTGGATCATCTGATTGGTACTGAAGGAAAGGGTGTTCGTCAGGCCGTCACGACGTTGAACTATTCCCGCACATTGGCTGCTGCTATCAGTATCGGCATCGCAAGGGCTGCTTTCGAGGGGGCATATGCACGCGTGGCCGAGCGTGTCGCATTTGACCAAAAGGTATTGGAGTTCCAAGGTATTCAGTGGTATCTGGCGGAAATGCTATCCGACATTGATGCGGCCCGTTTACTGGTCTATCACGCGGCAAAGTCACTGGATACCGATGATGACATCGATCGTTATGGAAGCGAGGCCAAACTCAAAGCGGGGGAGATGGCGACGCGGGTAGCATCGTTGGCGGTACAAATTTGTGGGGCTTACGGCACCATGGTCAATGCACCTTTCGGGCGCTACCTGCGTGATGCCAAGACCTATGAAATTGCCGGTGGTTCCAGCGAAATTCTCAAAAATACCATCGGCAAGTATCTGTTGCGCCGCGCTGGATCATGATCACAGACTTGCTGGCGCAGCGCGCGATTGACTTGCCGAACAAGGCTTTTGTCGTGACGCCTGAGGGTGAGTTCAGCTTTGGTCGTGTCAACGCAGCTGCGCGGCGCTTTGCCAGCAGGCTGGAGTCCTTGAATGTTGGCGAGGGGGACAAGGTCGCGTTGATCGCAGACAACAGTGCCGCGTTCTTAGTGGCATGGTTTGGCATCAGTTATCGTGGCGCAGTCGTTGTGACATTAAATAATCAGTTGGTCTCCGATGGGCTTCGCTATTCGATCGATCAGTGTGATGCCAAGGTCTTGGTTGTAGACCGCCACTGGATCGACGAACGCCTTCAGCACTTGGATACCCGACAGGCGTCTATGCCCCGAATTGAGATGGCATCGGATGCGGAGTTTTTCGCAGAACTCGATAACTTGCCGCAAGCTGAGCCCATCTTGGTTAAAGCGAGCGAGCCCTGCAGTATCTTGTACACCTCAGGCACCACGGGCCTCCCAAAGGGTGTCCTCAATTGCCATGAGGCTTACGTAGCCTGCGGCAGAGCGACAGTCCAGGCTCTTCAGTTAAGTGCCACTGATCGCATCATGGTGTTCTTACCCCTTTTCCATGTGAACCCGCAGATGTACGCGGTCATGTCTTCGCTGGTGACTGGCGCGACACTTATTTTGTTCAAGCGATTTTCGGCAACGACTTTCTTTGAAGACGCGAAACGTTATGGCGCAACCGGTTGCACCTTTGTGGGAACGGTCTTGTCAATCTTGGTGGCACGCCATCCGCATGAACGGCGTGACCATGGTTTGCGTTTTTGCTTTGGTGGGGGCGCACCGCGTGACGTCTGGCAGGAAGTAGAGTCGCGTTTTGGGATCAAGGTTCACGAAGCCTACGGCATGACCGAGATCGGCGGATGGAGCTCTGCTAACAGTGTCGACGATTCTCGGTTTGGGTCCTGTGGCCGGGTACGCCCGGACCTAGATATACGAATCATTGATGCCGACGACAAGGAGGTACCGCCAGGCCAACAAGGAGAAATTGTGGTTCGGCCACGTGCGCCCGATGTCATCTTGCTCGGTTATTACAAAAAGCCTGAGCAGATGCTCTCGAGTTGCCGCAACCTTTGGTTTCACACCGGCGACTTGGGTCGTTTTGACTCAGACGGCTATCTTTTCTATCACGGGCGCTTGAAGGAGTTGATTCGCCGCAGCGGCGAGATGATCTCGCCAGTGGAAGTTGAAACTTGTCTGCGAAGAATGCCCTTGGTGCGTGACTGCGCTGTCGTGGCCGTGGCTGACGCCATCGTTGGAGATGAAATTAAGGCTGTACTGGTGTGCGACTCGCCTATTGAACCATCCGACGTACGAGAGTTTTTGAAGCCCTTGTTGCCAGTGTTCATGCTCCCCCGTTATATAGAGTTTTTGTCTTTTATTCCGAAGACTGAAACTGAAAAAATTCAGCGAAACAAGCTGCAGTACCTCAATGAAAAGGTGCATGACTTGGTTGGTGGATTGAAGTAGCTCACTTTTATTTTTTGTTCTGCGCTGGCATTTAAAGCATCGCGAATTTATTTAGATCTGCTTGCACTAGGAGACGGTAAATTGAAAACCAAAATAGGCATCGTTGGACTCGGAAAAATTGGTCGTGCAGTGGGTGAAAGTCTGCTCCAGGAAGGGCATGAAGTTCATGTCGTGAGCCGTCCTAGCACCCTCGACTTTGAAAAAATGGGAGGGCAACTTCACGCCAATGCATCGCAGGTGGCTCAGGCGTGCGAATTGCTCATCACATGCTTGCCAGACGAGCAATCCATGCACGAAGCCTACGAGGGGGCGGGCGGCATCATTGCAGGCTGCCACGATAAGCTGACAATTGTTGAGCTGGGTACCTTCTCTGCCGGGTTGAAGAAAGAGTTGGCGGACAAATGCGCTGCCAAGATGAGCACCATGCTTGACTGCCCGATAAGCGGAACCCCCTCCATGGTGGCTGCCAAGAACGGCGTTCTATTCATCAGTGGTGACAAGACCGTGGCTGAAAGTTTTCAAGATGTTTTCAATGTGTTTTCACCGAAGAATTTTTATGTCGGTGAATTCGGTTGCGGCATGGCGATAAAACTGGTGACTAATTTTCTGGTCGGCGCTAATAGTCTGGCCGTGGCAGAGGCGTTTTTACTCGGTATCCGAAGCGGTCTAGATCCTGAGCTCATGGTCAAGGTCATTGGGCCTAGCGCAGGTGGATCTCGTGTATTTGAATTCAGGGGCCCCATGATTGCGCAGCGCAAGTTCAAGCCGGCACCAGGCCCCGCACATATTCTCTGGAAGGACCTGCAACTTATTCAGGAGCAAAGTTCAATGCTCGGATTGTCAGCGCCCGTCTTGGCTGCACAAATGGAATGGTTTGGAAAAATGATGGACCAAGGCAAGCAGGACGATGAAGTTGCAGCCGTTTTTGAAATGCTCGAGTTCAACAGTCCCAAAATTGTCAGTTGACTCATGTCCCGAGTTCCACCGCTACCCGCCGAAAGGCACTAACCCAAAGGAGTCCTTGCCATGCAAAGCAAACACTATACGTTGGAAGACATTGAAGCCAAATGCATTTGGCGGTTCAAGGACCGCAAGTACATGGGTGCGGGAGAAAAGACAAAAGAAGGTCCAATTTCGAGAGATGTCTATAAAAAATTGGCTGCGCCTGCCTTCGCAGTCACTGCGCCGGAGTTTGACAACGGCCCTTGGGGAGAGGCGCGGGTGAAGGTACCCGATTACGTCAACATCATTGCTGAATGTGAGCCCGGTCAAGGCGTTCCGCTTCACATGCATGCCAAGACCATCGAAACCTTCATGGCCCTGACCGGTCGATGGAAATTTCAATGGGGTGATCAAGGTGAGCAAGAAGTCATTCTTGAACCTTTTGACACTTTCGCTGTTCCAGCGCAGGTCAGCCGTCGATTTGAAAATGTAGGGACTGAAAAAGCCTATTTGCTTGTGCTTATATCCGGGGGAACGCACGACATGAACGACCTGATTTACGCGCCTGAAGTGGGCCAGAAAATAGTGTCCGAATTTGGTGCTGAAACCCTGGAACATGTGAAGAAGGTGGGTTTTCAATTCACTGCCGGTATCAAGGGTAAACACACGCACATGACTTGATGGGCCAACAAGGATGAAACCTGCCCAAGCTACTGGCCAAATTCAAGCCGAGTTGAGATCAAGTGTTGACTGATTTAGCGTTTTCATCATCACCATAAGGAAAAGGAGCAACCCATGAATAAGACTTTTTCGTCCGGATACCTTTTGAGCATGCGCACTAGCGCCATTGCATTGGTCACTTTTACGGCTGGTCACTGGGCCTTGGCTCAGCCCGCAACGGGTGAGCCCATCAAGATTGGCGCGGTTCTGTCTGTCACTGGCCCAGCCGCTGGGTTAGGAATACCCACCCGCAATGGCATGTTGCTGGCCGAAAAAGCCATTAATGCGGCCGGTGGTGTGCGCGGTCGCCCCATCAAGATCCTGTTGGAGGATGATTCCAGCAACCCGGATAACGCCAGAACAAAAACGACTGCTCTCGTCTTCAATGAAAAGGTCGTCGGCATGCTCGGCCCCGGCCAAGTTGCCCAGATCATTGCGTCAGGTGCGGTGACCGATCCACTCAAGATTCCCCAGATCGTGCCGGCCGGACTGTCGGTCGCTGTCGAGAAGGATCGCAAGTGCATTTTTCACCTGCTGCCTTCGCAGGAATTAAATGCCCGCGCGATGATGGAGTATGCAGACAAAGGTCTCAAAGCCAAGCGTATTGGTGTCTTACATGACGCCGGCTACGGCAATGTGGTGATGGGCGCACTGAAATCGATTCAAAGCCAATACCCTAATGTTGAGTTTGCTGCCATTGAAAAATTCGAACTCGGCGCAACGGACGTTACAACACAGGCTGCCAAGCTTCGGTTAGCGAACCTCAACGCTGTGATGGTGATTGCGACCTCTGCGACGCCATTCCGGGCGGTTAAACAAGTCCGCCTAGATTTGCCGGTGATCGCAGCTATCGGGTCGTCTTCGTATGAGTACGTGAAAGCCATGGGGGACTCCGCAGACAACATTGTTATTCCGGAGTTTTTGGTGGGCGAAGACCCGCTGCCATCACAAAAGGCATTCGTGGACATGTACCGCAAGGAGTACAACGCACCGCCCAAAAACTTCGAGGCGGCGGGCTGGGACATGGTTCATTTCATGGCTGAAGTTTTGAAGACTTCGGCACCCAACGCCAAACCTGCGGACTTGTGCGAGGCTCTGCGAAAACCTCATCAGGGCGCTCTTGCTGCTTACGATTTTCGCGAACCAGACTTGACGGGCATGAAGCTGGGGAGTTTCGTTTATTCGAAGCTCGTCAATGGCCAATACACCCGCTTGCCTTTCAGGGCTACGGGTCAATGATGAACTGTGGGCTCGCAGGTGCGGGCTTTCGCCTTGGAGGATCATTGTGTATTTCAGTCTGATTGTTCAAGCCGTTCTATCGGGCGTCACAAATGGCGCGATTTACGCCCTCATCGGCGTGGGTCTCGCTGTGATCTTCAAGGGCAGTCGCGTGATCAACGCGATGCAGGGTGAAATCTGTATTGTCTCTGCGGTCATCTGTGTGTTTGTCATGACCGGTCTGGGCTTCAGCTATCCGGCCGCATTTCTCACGGGTGTGCTGTGTGGTGCTTTGGTTGGCTTGTTCATTGAATGGGGACTCGTCAGGCCCATGATCCGTAGGCATGCAGGCGAAGATGCATTTCTATTGTTGACGGTGGGACTGGGGTACACGTTTTCAGCGTCAATCCTTTATTTTGCAGGCCGGGACTATTTTTCTCTGCCCACGATTGGGCAGGACGCAACCGCTATCATTTTTGATGCAACGATACGCCATCATGCCATCTGGGTCATTGGTCTAACGGCATTGCTGGTGGTGGCGGTTCGCCTTTTTTACACGCACACAATTCTTGGGCTCTCCATGATGGCCGCATCAATTGACGCGGATGGGGCGATGTCTTGTGGCATCGATACGAACCGTGCCAGGGCACTGACGTATGCCATGGGAGGGCTGCTAGGGGCGTGTGCCGGGTTGCTGGTGGCGCCGCTGATTCCTCTCAACTACCACATGGGTTTGCTCTTCACCCTGAAGGGTTTTTGCGCTGCAATGATCGGCGGTCTGACCAATCCGATGGGGGCGATAGTTGGAGGCATCATTTTGGGTCTGTTTGAATCGATGGCGATCGTCTTCCTCTCGTCGGCTTACAAAGACATTGCGGCCCTCAGTGCTTTGCTCGTGATCATGATGTTGTTTCCCTATGGCATGTTGGGTCACGCAGGAAGAAAGGGAGGGTGAGGTGCAGCGTCGGCTTTTATTCATAATGGCAGGGATCCTGTGGGTCTTGCTGCCGCATTTTTTGGGTCGCCAGTATATCGACGTACTGGTCTTTGCTGGTATCTACGCCATCAGCGCGCTGGGTGTTTCGCTGCTACTGGGTTATGGTGGCATTGTGACTTTGGCCCAGTCGGTTTTTTATGCGATTGGCGCTTACACCTCCGCCTATCTGACAACGAATTCGAGTTGGTCTGTGCCGGCGGGCATGCTCACCGGTGCGATCTTCAGCGGGACTATCGCCCTGGTGATTGGCTGGCCAATCCTGAGATTCAAAGGCTATTTTCTGGCGATTGCAACACTGGCTGTTGCCATCATCGCCAATGCACTTTTTTACGAGTTTGACTCATTGACGGGAGGCGCTATCGGGATTGGGGGCATTCCGAAGATCAATTTTTTTGGCGTTCTTCTGGACAATCCCACGCATTTCTACTACTTCGTCTGGATCTTTCTTGGGCTGTGCTTATGGCTGGTCAAAAACGTCACCGAAAGTCGGGTCGGGCTCGCGGTCAAAAGCATGCGCGACTCAACCGAGGCGGCCCGTATTTTGGGTGTTGAAGTACATCTTTTACGCGTTCAAATGTTTGTGATCTGTGGCGTACTCGGAAGCCTTTCTGGAAGTCTTTTTGCACATTACACAGGTTACGTCAGCGTCAACAGCTTTTCGATTGAAGTTTCCATCCTGTTCTTGTTGATACCCGTGCTCGGAGGCCTGTCAAGTTTGTACGGTGTTGTTATCGGTGCCTTGTTCATCACATTCACGCCTGTTCTCCTGAGTAAATTTGGTGAGTTGCATGGGGTCGTTTTTGGCATCGCGCTGGTGCTGCTGGTGACCCTTGCACCGAAGGGTATTTTCGGGATTTATCAATCCTTACATAGCCGCTGGAAGCGCCGGTCTAATCCGGCTGCCGACCCGGTCAACTTGGCATGACGCAATCAGCCATCGAAATTCTAGATATTTCTCACAACTTCGGTGGGATTCAGGTGCTTTCGGCTTTGAATTTCAAGGTGACTGATGGGGCGATCGTGGGACTATTGGGTCCGAACGGTTCTGGAAAGAGCACGCTGTTTAATGTGCTGAGTGGATTCATCAAACCGGCCAAGGGCGATGCATTGCTGTTTGGCCGACCGCTGAATGCTTTGAGTGTTGAGCAACGCTGTGCCCACGGCATGTTGCGTACTTTCCAGACTCCCAAATTATTCGAAAACATGACGGTTCTAGAAAACCTGATGGCTGGCGCCTACAGCCAATCAACAGGTGGTCTTCTCGCCGGGATGTTTGCAATCCCATCTGCACGCAATGAAATGATCCGCATGCGGAATATGGCGGAGGCTCTTGCGTCTCGATTTGGGCTGACTGCAGTTCTCCATGAAAAAGCCGGCAAGCTGACCGGTGGACAACGTCGATTGCTAGAAATAGTGCGTGTGTATGCAACAGCACCCAAGGTATTGATGCTGGACGAGCCCTCTACCGGTCTGAGCGCCGAGGAAATCGTTCAGTTGATGAACTTGCTCAAGCTTTTTAATTCTGAAGGAATGACGATTTTTCTGGTTTCCCATGACATGCACCTGATGTCGATTGCCAGTGAGGTGCATGTTCTTTATTTTGGTGAACTGATTGCTTCTGGATCGATGGAAGAGGTCAAACGTAATGCGCTAGTGCGCGAAGTCTATCTGGGAGCCTAGCGGCAAGGCTTATGTTGACTATTCAAAATCTTCACGCGGGCTATGGTTCCGTCTCCGTACTTCAGGACATCAATCTTGAAATCCGACCGTCAGAAATTCTCGCCATTGTGGGTGCCAATGGTGCTGGAAAAAGCACGCTGGTGCGCGCCATTTGCGGCCTGTTGAAGACGGGCTCTGGAGAGGTTAGATTTCGGGACAAGGAAATCACACACATGCCTGCTCATTTGAGAGCCCGGGCGGGTCTTGCCGTGGTTCTTGAAAATAGGCGTTTGTGGGGGGAGTTGTCGGTGAAGGACAATTTGCGCTTGGCCCGCTCCGTCGGTGAAAAGCGCAACAGCACTTCGACGAACCCGTACAGCATGAATGACTTGTACGATCTTTTTCCAGTGTTGCACCAACGGGAATCCAGCCTGGTCGAGCTGTTAAGCGGTGGCGAGCAACAGATGGTTGCCATTGCCCGGGCCTTGCTGTTGCAGCCAGACTTGTTGATCATGGATGAACCCTCGGCAGGATTGTCCCCCTTGATGGTCAAAAACACGCTGTCAGTGATTCAGAACCTAAAGTCCAAAGGCATGAGCATGTTGCTCGTCGAACAAAATGTCGCCGCTATTGCAGACGTTGCAGACCGTGGCTACGTCATCAATCTTGGGCGGCTGGTTCACGAGGTACCGCAGGGCGGATGGTCTGGCTTCCTGACCAATGAAAGCCTTTTTAAGGCCTACTTTGGTGGTTAATCCAACGACAGAAAGTCCTCTGGACTCGGTTCTTTATCGGCCGAAAACTTGAGCCAATTTTTGAAGGGACCTGTCAAGGGTGCAGGATTTTCACCAGCACCTGACTTTTGCGGTTCAGGTTGTATTTACGCTTGCGCGCTTCGGGTAACCAGTCGGTCTCTACCGGTTTGAAGCCACGCTTTAGAAACCAGTGCATGGTGCGCGTGGTGAGAACGAAAATACTTTGCAGACCCATGGCGCGGGCACGTTGCTCGACCCGCTTGAGAATGCGTTCGCCATCACCTTGACTTTGGCTGTGAGGTGTCACCGTAAGTGCCGCCATCTCGCCAGTTTTTGATTCGGGGTAAGGGTAGAGCGCGGCGCAACCAAAGATCACGCCGTCATGCTCAATCACGGTGTATTGACCTGCATCTCGTTCAATCTCGGTGCGGTCGCGCTTGACCAGCGTGCCGTCTTTTTCATACGGTTCGATCAGCTGCAAAATGCCACCGACATCGTCCACCGTGGCTTCGCGCAGGCTCTCTAACTTTTCATCAATCACCATGGTGCCGATGCCGTCGTGCACATAGATTTCCAGCAGTAGAGAACCGTCGGTGGCAAAAGGCAGGATGTGGCTGCGCTCTACGCCATGCTGGCAGGCCTTGACGCAATGCTGCAGGTAAAAAGCGGTGTCGCTGGGCTGCTGGGCGTTTGGCAAATCTGCCAGCAGCTTTTTGGCCGCAGCCAAAGGCAGTTCGGTGTCGATCGGGTTGTCGTCGCCTTCAGGCTCGGACGGGTGAATGCGGATGCCTGCGATCTCCGTCAAAAAGATCAGTTTGTCGGCCTTCAACTCTATGGCTACGCTGGTCGCGACTTCTTCCATGGTCAGGTTGAAGGCTTCTCCGGTGGGCGAAAAACCAAACGGCGACAGCAACACCATCGAACCGAATTCAAGCGTCTGCCGAATGCCGACGGTGTCCACTTTGCGGACCAAGCCCGAATGTTTGAAGTCAATCCCGTCAACGATGCCGACAGGCCGCGCGGTGATGAAATTACCTGAAATGACACGCACCGTTGAACCGGCCATGGGTGTGTTGGGCAAGCCTTGGCTGAAGGCGGCTTCAATTTCGTAGCGCAGCTGACCAGCGGCTTCTTGGGCGCAGTCCAGCGCCACCGAATCGGTGATGCGCATGCCATGTGAGTACTGCGCGGCATGGCCTTTGGCTGCCAGCTGTTCGTTGACCTGGGGCCTGAATCCATGGACCAGCACGATCTTCACGCCCATGCTTTGAATCAGCGCCAAGTCTTGTGCAATGTTCTGCAGCTTGCCGGCCGCTATGGCTTCACCGGCCATGGCGACCACAAAAGTTTTGCCGCGGTGCAGGTGGATGTAAGGTGCGACCGAGCGAAACCAAGGCACAAAGGTGAAATTAAAAACGGCGGACATGGGCTGTTCTGGTGAAGGAATTGAAAACTTGACGGGACTGATGGGCGGCTTCTGAACGGATAATGTGCAGTTGACCGCGCATTTATCCACTGATTTTCACCTAAGTTGCTTGTTTGTCTGCTAATTCATCCCCTGCCTTGATCATTGAGTTCCCTGAATCGCTGCCGGTGTCGGGCAAGCGCGACGAAATCACCGCCGCCATTGCGGCGCATCAGGTGGTCATCGTTTGCGGTGAAACCGGCTCGGGCAAGACCACCCAGCTGCCCAAAATAGCCTTGGCCATGGGACGCGGCAAGCTGAATTACCCGGGCGGTCGCGGGCCTTTGATTGGCCACACACAGCCTCGTCGGATTGCAGCCTCCAGCGTGGCGAAGCGCATCGCCGAAGAACTCAAGACAACCCTCGGCGATGTTGTTGGCTACAAGGTGCGCTTTCAGGATCGACTGAGCCGTGACGCCTCGGTCAAGCTCATGACCGACGGTATTTTGCTGGCCGAGACGCAGACCGATCCGCTGCTCAGAAACTACGACACCATCATCATTGACGAGGCGCATGAGCGCAGTCTGAATATCGATTTTTTGCTGGGCTACCTGCGCCAGTTGCTACCGCGCCGGCCAGACCTCAAAGTCATCATCACCTCCGCGACGATTGATGCGCAGCGCTTCGCGGATTACTTCGCGTCAAGCAAAGGGCCTTCACCCGTCATCATGGTGTCGGGCCGAATGTTCCCGGTGGAGCAGCGCTATCGGCCTTACGAAGAGTCTCGTGATTACGACTTGAACGACGCGATTGCCGATGGTGTGGATGAACTTTGGCGCAGCCCGCACAGCGCGGGTGACATTCTGGTCTTCTTACCCGGCGAACGCGAAATCAGGGAAGCTGCCGACCACCTGCGCAAACACCTGAGCCACCAGCCAATGCTGCGCAATGCCGAAGTGTTGCCGTTGTTTGCGCGCCTGAGCCAGGCCGAGCAAGACCAGATTTTTGAAGGCCACAACGGCAGGCGCATTGTGCTGGCCACCAACGTTGCAGAGACCTCGCTGACGGTGCCTGGCATTCGGTACGTGATTGACGCTGGCACGGCGCGCGTCAAACGGTACAGTTTCAGGAACAAGGTCGAGCAGCTGATGGTCGAGCCGATTTCGCAGGCGGCGGCGAATCAACGTGCCGGTCGTTGCGGCCGGGTGGCCGATGGTATTTGCATTCGGCTGTACGACGAGCAGGACTTTTTGGGCCGCGCGCGTTTCACCGATCCGGAGATTTTGCGCAGTTCTTTGGCCGCTGTGATTTTGCGCATGAAGGCCTTGCACTTGGGTGCGGTTGAAGCTTTTGCCTTCATTGAGCCACCGCAGGGGCGCGCCATTGCAGACGGCTACCAGTTGCTGGCCGAGCTGGGCGCTGTCGACGACGACAACGAGCTCACGGCGGTGGGGCGCACCCTGGCCAAACTGCCGCTAGACCCGCGCGTGGGTCGGATGATTTTGGAGGCCCGCGACCGCCAAGCGCTCGACGAGGTGATGGTCATCGCCAGCGCGCTCAGCGTGCAAGATGTGCGTGATCGCCCGATGGACAAGCAGACGCAGGCCGACCAAGCGCATGCCAAGTTCGACGATGAAAAGAGCGAGTTCGCCGGTTATTTGAAACTGTGGAAGTGGCTGGGTGATTCGCGCGGCGGTCATGCGGCCGAACACAAGCTCTCGAACCGCCAATACGAAAATCTGCTGCGGGAGAACTTCGTCAACATCCGCCGCGTGCGCGAATGGCGAGACATCCACTCGCAGCTGCACAGCGTCATTGGCGAGCAGGGCTGGCAGATCAACTCTAAACCGGCTAGTTATGAGCAGTTGCATTTGTCGATGCTCTGCGGCTTGCTCGGCAACTTGGGCTACAAAGCCGAAGACGAGGAAGCCTATCTGGGCGCGCGCGGCATCCGCTTTTACCGCCATCCCGGCGCCAAGCTGAGCAAAAAACCGGGTCGCTGGATTGTCGCCGCCGAGCTGGTGGAGACCACGCGTCTGTTTGGTCGGGGCATCGCCAACATCGAGCCGCAATGGGTTGAGCAGGTCGCAGGGCACTTGCTCAAAAAACAACTGCTGGACCCGCACTGGGAGAAAAAAGCCGCGCAAGTCACGGCCTTAGAACGCGCCACACTGTACGGCTTGGTGATCTACAACGGACGCCGGGTTAACTTCGGTCGGGTCGACCCGGTGGGCGCCCGTGAGATTTTTATTCGTGAAGCACTGGTGGCCGGCAACTGGGACACCAAGTTGCCATTTTTAGCGGCGAATCAAAAACTCATCATCCAGGTGCAAGACTTGGAACACAAAGCACGCCGTCAAGACGTGCTCGTCGATGAAGAGCTGATTTACGCTTTTTATGACCAGCAATTGCCGACTGATATTTGCACCGGGGCCGGTTGTGAGCACTGGTACAAAGACGAAGTCAAAAAGCAGCCGCAGTTGCTGTTGCTGTCGCGCGAAGAGCTCATGCGCCATGAAGCGGCGGGCATCACCACGCAAGCATTTCCCAGAACCTTGCGCCTCGGCGGTGTGGACTGCAGCGTGAGCTATCTGCACGAGCCCGGTGATGCGAAAGACGGCGTCACGGTGGAAGTGCCGCTGTTTGCCTTGAATCAGGTGAATGACGAGCGCTGCGAATGGCTGGTGCCGGGTTTGCTCAAGGACAAAATTCAGGCGCTCATCAAAACGCTGCATCAGCGGCCACGTTCGCGGTTGGTGCCTTTGCCCGATACGGCTGCGCGCATGGCGGCTGATTTGCTGCAGCCCGAAAAATGGGGCGGTGGCTCGCTCACTGACGCTGTCCTCAAGTGGGTGCGCGATGCGACATCGTTAGACATCAAGCGCAACGACATGAAGCTCGACATGTTGCCGCCGCATCTGTTCATGAACTTCAGGGTGGTCGACGAACACGGCCGCCAACTCGGCTTGGGACGTAACTTGGGCGCGCTCAAGGGAGACTTGGGGGCACAGGCGCGTGGTGCGTTTCAGGCGCTGGCTGGTCTTAAAAACCTCAAAGTTGCACCGACGGTTGCAGAGCCGAATGCTGCGACGTCAGACCTTTCAGGCAGGGCGCGAGGCGCGCATGTGGCTGCAGCCAAAACCGTACCTGCATCCACGCCTAAAAGTCCAGACCGATACACCAGCTGGAGCTTTGGTGAACTGCCCGAGCTCATGGAAATTCGCAAGGGTGCCCAAACGTTGATCGGCTTTCCGGCGCTGATGGACTTGGGCGATGCGGTGACGATTGAGGTCTTTGACGAGCCCGACATGGCCGCCGCCAAACACCGCGCCGGTCTGCGTCGCTTGTTTTCATTGCAAATCAAAGATGCCCTGAAATACTTAGAAAAGAATTTGCCCGATCTGCAAAAAACAGCCACGGCTTACATGCTGGTCGGTCGCGCTGCGGACAATTCTGGCGGTGGTACGTTGGAAGAACTGCGCTCGCAGATCATCGACGTCGCCTTGGACCGCGCTTTTCTGGTGGAACCCTTGCCGACAGGCGAAGCCGAGTTCAAGAAGCGGGTAGATGACGGGCGTGGCCGCCTGACCTTGATTGCCAGCGAGGTCGCTCGTTTGGCTGCTGGTATCTTGATTGAATTCGCCGCCGCCCAGCGCAAGATCAAGGACACTAAAAACGCGGCCGAAGCGTCGGCGGATGCCGCGCAGCAATTGCAGCGTTTGGTGCCTAAAAGGTTTTTGATGTTGACACCTTACGGGCAACTGCAGCACTTCCCTCGCTACCTGAAAGCCATCACATTGCGGCTGGACAAATGGCGCGCCGACCCGGCACGCGACACTGCCCGCTTGGCGGAGATGAAGCTGCAAGAGCAGCGCTATTGGCGGCTCGTGGCTGACCGCAAAGGCGCGGTCGATGCGCGTATGCAGGAATACCGCTGGCTGCTGGAAGAGTTGCGAGTGAGCTTCTTTGCGCAGGAATTACGCACGCCGCAGCCGGTCAGCGTGAAGCGGCTGGACAAGGCTTGGGGTCAGATTAATTCGTGATCAGAATGACGCGATCACGTCATGGCGAGCAAAGCAATTCCGTCGCTGCGAGCGAAGCGCGGCAGTCCAGGAGCCCGAATCCGCAGTCATGGATGGCCGCGCTGCGCTCGCCATGACGAGGGTGAGTATGTGTGTCGCCATGACGCGTATTCAAAGCTTCGCCAGTCGCGCCAAAGCCGCCTTCAACGTCTCGTCTTTCTTGGCAAAGCAAAAACGCACCACGCGCTGGTCAAAGCTGTTGCCGTAAAAGGCTGACAGCGGAATGGCGGCGACGCCAATCTCGGTCGTCAGCCATTGGCAGAAATCGGCTTCACCCAAGTCGCTGACGGCAGAAATATCGACGCACTGAAAGTACGTGCCTTCGCTCGGCAAGAGCTTGAAGCGCGTGGCCGCCAGACCTTCGCGAAACAAGTCGCGTTTGCGTTCGTAAAACGCTGGCAATTCAAGGTATGCGGCGGGCTTGTTCATGTAGCTGGCCAGCGCGTATTGCACCGGCGTGTTGACGGTGAACACATTGAACTGGTGCACTTTTCGGAACTCGGCCGTGAGTGCTGCAGGCGCCGCAACGTAACCAACTTTCCAGCCGGTGACATGGTAAGTTTTTCCGAAGCTGCTGACAATGAATGCCCGCGCCGCCAAACCCGGAAAGCTCGCCGCGCTGTGATGCTGTGCGCCCAGCGCAGCGTCAAACACCATGTGCTCATAGACCTCGTCGCTGATGAGCAATATCTCCGTCGGTGCCAGCAAAGCTTGCAACTTCAGCATCTCAGCTTCAGTCCACACCGTCGCGCTTGGATTGTGCGGTGAGTTGATGATGATGGCCCGCGTTGTGGGGCTGATGGCGGCGGCAATTTTGTCGAAGTCCGGGCGGAAAGTGCCGGGCGTCAGAGGCACCCGAACCACTTGGCCGCCCGCCAATTCAACGTTCGGCACATAGCTGTCGTAGCAGGGCTCTAACACGATGACTTCGTCACCCGGGTGCACGATGGCCAGGATGATGGTGATGATGGCCTGCGTGGCGCCTGCCGTGACCGTGATCTCAGTGTTCGGGTTGTAGCTGCGACCATAGAGGGTTTGAATTTTGGCCGCGATGGCTTCGCGTAACACCGGCACGCCGGTCATCGGCGGGTACTGGTTCAGGCCGCGCTGCATGGCGTCTGTGACCGCGTTGACCAAGGCTGGATCGCATTCAAAATCAGGAAAGCCTTGCCCCAGATTGACTGCATTTTTTTCAGTGGCCAGCGCCGACATGACCGTGAAGATGGTCGTGCCGACGTTGGGCAGACGGCTGGAGAGGGCAGGTGTGTGCACGCGCACGGCGTCAGGCGTTGCCAGTGAGTTCATAGGATCAAACTTCGTAGTCATTGAGTCGGCCGGACATGGCCCTAGCAATCTGCTCACGGGTCAGCTTGTCGCTCACCAATTCAGCAAATTTGTAAACAAAATTTCGCAGGTAGGCGCTGCGTTTGAAGGCCACCCGCGCCACGTTGACGCCAAAAAGTTGCCCTGCCGGCAGCGAGATCAGGTCGGTGTTGGTGCCATCGTCTTTCAGCGCCATTTCAGCCACGATGCCGATGCCCAAACCGAGCCTGACGTAAGTTTTGATGACGTCCGAGTCAATTGCTTCCAGCGCAATGCGCGGGTGCAGTCGTTTGGCGGCAAAGGCTTCGTCGATTTTGGTGCGGCCTGTGAAAGACGGGTGATAGGTGATCAGCGGTTGCTCGGCCAGTTCTTCCAGCGTGATGTTGTTTTGCCGCGCCAGTGGGTGGTCGGTCGGCATCACCAGCATGTGTTGCCACTCGTAGCAGGGCAGGGTGATCAGTTCGTCGTAATGGTCGAGTGACTCGGTGGCGATGCCGATCTCGGCGACCTCGTCGATCAGCATGCGCGCGACCTGGTCAGGCGAGCCTTGGTGCAGGCTGACGTTGACCTTGGGGAACGCTTCGCGCAGCCGGACGACGGGCTGCGGCAGCACATAGCGAGCTTGTGTGTGGGTGGTGGCAATCGACAGGGTGCCGCTGTCTTGAGCTGAAAACTGCTCACCGATGCGCTTCAGGTTGCCGACTTCGCGCATGATGAGTTCGATGCTCTTTAAGACGTGCTGGCCGGGCTCGGTCACGCGTTTCAGGCGTTTGCCGTGACGGGCAAAAATCTCCACGCCCAATTCTTCTTCCAACTCAATGATGGCCTTGGACACGCCCGGTTGCGAGGTGTGCAATGCGCGAGCGGTCTCTGTCAAATTCAGGTTGCGGCGCACGGCCTCTTGGACAAAGCGAAACTGATGAAGGTTCATGGCAAATACGGGCTGATGCGGGGTTTCATTATGCCATTTTGGCGCTAAAGAAGCCCTTTGATATGTCGATCAAGCCAGGGCAATGTCCGCCATCAGTGCAGTGATCTGTGGCGACTCGCCTGCCGTCGGCAGCAACTCCAGCAGCAGCCCCGGGTGGGCTGTGCGAATCTCTTCAATGATGATCGGCAGGTCTTCCCGAGCGTGTTTTCCGACGCCGAGAAAGAGCGGAAAAATGCGGATGTGCAGCACGCCAGCAGCGATGAATGCGGCGGCGGCCTCCGGCAAACTCGGCAAACACAGCTCTAAGTAGGCACAACTGACCCGTACGCTTTGATCGCGTGACTGAATTTCAGCGGCGACAGCTTCGATGGGGAGCTTCCAAAGCGGATCTCTGGAGCCGTGGGCAAACAAAATGATGGCGGGTTTTATCGGAGTCTTCAAAGGGATTCTCTTTTATCGTCGAAGCACCAGCCAGCCGAAAGCGCCCATGGACACAGCACCGTACAAAAGTCCAGGCGTTGCCGCGGCCAGCCAAGGTTGCCAGTTTTGCAAGTTGCCAATGTAGCCAAAGACGTTGTTCAGCAGGAAAAAACTGATGCCGATCATGACGCCTCCAAACACATAAGAAGTCACACTGCCAGAGCGGAAATGCAAGTAAGCAAACGGCAGCGCCAGCATGACCATCACCAGACAACTCAGCGGGTAAAAAACCTTTTTCCAGAATTCGATTTCGTAGCGCTGGGCGGTTTGTCCGTTGGCTTTCAAATGCTGCACGTAGTTGAAGAGGTCATAGGTGGCCATGCGGTCTGGCTTGAGCAGCGCCACCGACACCATTTCAGCGCTGATGTCGGTTGGCCAGCGTTGTTCTTCTGCGCGAGTGATGCTCACGTTGGCCGATTCAGTCGCTTTGTTGGCGCCGTCTATGCTGGGCCTGATTTGAAAATCAGTGCGCAGGGTCTTCTTCAGCAACCAGGCGTTATCTTCCTGAAACTGCGCAGAGGCGGCCTCCGTCATGGATATCACCAGCCCCTTGTTGTCGAACTCAAAGATGCGCAGGCCTTGCATTTCGTTATTCGATGTCAATGCGCGCACATTGACGACGGAGTTACTGTAAGTCTGTTTCTCTTTGAGCCAAGCGCCGGTCTGACCGATGGTGATGCGGCCTTGGTATTTGGCCTTGAGCAGTTGGGCGCCACGGTCGGCCATCGGTGCCAGGTAGTCGCCAACGGCAAAACTAAGGACCACAAACATGCCGCCCATAGCGAGCAGCAGCATTAGTGCGCGCCACGGGCCGAGTCCGCTGGTGCGCAGTATGGTGAACTCTGAACTTTGTGCAAACCTAGCCATCACGAAAATAGTCCCGATCAAGACCGAAATAGGCAGCAACTCGTAAAGGTGGTTGGGCAGTTGCAGGCTGACATACAACAGGGCGTGGCCGAGAAGGTAGGTGTTATCTTCACCGCCCAAACCATTGCTTTTGCCGATGTATTGAAGTTCGTCGACCAAGTCAAAAAAGAAAAACAGCGACAGGAAACCCAGAGCTACCAAGGCAATGGAGGTCAGAACCTCACGATAAATCAGCTTGCGAACCGTTTTCATGGCTGAGCCCTGGCCTCAGCGGTGAGTTGGGGTGACCGCTTGCGCAACATGTCTTTCAGGCTCCAGCTCAGGTGCCTTTTGAGTAGCCAGGTCATGCTGAAGACGAAAACGCCGCCGTGCAGCATCAACAGCAGGCCATTGAAACTGACGAGTCCTAACGAGACCCAGCCTTGGCCAATGCTCATCACGTTGGAGTAGACAACGAAGGTGAACACGACAAATATCAGATTACTGCTGCGCCCTGCGCGTGGATTGACAGCCGCCAGCGCCAGCGCTATCACCACAAAATTGATGGCGGAAATGGCCAAGCCTATCCGCCAGGCTAGCTCGCCCAGATTGCTAAGCGTCGGCGATTTGATCAGGTTGCGGGTTGCAATCGTGCTGAGCTCTTGTTCACTGGGTCCAAGCGTGCTGCTGTTGCCGGTGCGGACACCGTATTCCTCAAAGTCACTGATTTTCAGTGCAGAGTTGCCAAGGGTGTTTTCAAGTCGTTGACCATTTTCAAGAATCAACATCTGGGACTCGCCGAGCATTTCAATCCGCCCTGCACGGGCGGTGGTGATGGCGCTTTTGTCTTTGTCTGTCGAGGAGATGAAGATGTTGTTGCTGCCGCTTCGGCCCTCAGAGCTGCGGTCAATGAAAAACACACGGCTACCGTTGGAAGACTCCTGAAACTCTCCCGGGGCGATGCGGTCCAGGTCGCCGCGTTGTTCGTAGCGCTGGCGCATTTCCCTTGTTTGTTCGTTGGACCAGGGCCAGACAAAAAGCGAGGCCAAGGCAATGACCAACAGCACCGGCCAGGCAAAACGAAACAAGGGCCCGAGAAAAGAGATCAACCCCCGGCCGCTGGAAAACCAGACCACCATCTCGCTGTCTTTGTACATGCGCGACAGCGTGCTGACCATCGCAATGAACAGCGACAGCGTGAGGATGATGGGCAGTCGGCCGAGTGCCGAATAAGCCATGATGAGGAGAACGTCTTGTGGGCTGATCGAACCACGGGCGGCTTGACCGAGGGTTCGGATCAGCACGATGGTCATGATGATGGTGATCAGCACCACCAACGTGGCACCGAAACTGCGCGCCAATTCTTTGCGCATCGAGGATTGGAATAACATTGAGCGACTATTTGCTTTTTTTGCGTAACTGGCTAGGTTTCAATTATGGACTTCGAACTCAAGACTTTGACACGTGCGCGTGTTTGTACTGAAAAATGTGACGCCTTGGTGGTGCTTGTACCTCAGGACGTGGGTGAGGGCGACGACACTTTGTCGGTGCTTGTCGAGGCGGCGACCCAGAGCGGTGACTTCGAGCGCAAGCCTGGTAAATTATTGCAGGCCTACCGGACGACCGGCATTGCGGCCACCCGTGTGGTTTTAGTGGGCGTCGGCGAGGGCAGCGCTAAAAACGTCCGCACGGCTGTGACTGCCGCCATGGGCGCGATCAAAGGTGGCAACGCACAGCGCGTGGTTCTGTGTCTGAGCCTGCTCAAAGATGCCGGCGTTGCTCAGATGCAGGCCGCTGTGGTGGCCTGCGGAGATGCGGCCTACAGCTACAGCGCTACTAAATCCAAGGCGCCGCCAGCCAAACTGCAACGTGCCGTGGTGGCAGTTGCCAGCGCGGCTGAGGCTAAAGCCGGCTTTGAGAAAGCCGTTGGTTTGGTCAAAGGCATTGCACTGGCTAAAGAATGGGGCAATCGCCCGTCGAATCACGCGACGCCGGTCATGCTGGCGGGTGCGGCCCGTGAGTTGGCCAAGTTGCCGCGGATCAAGGCCGAAATTCTCGGTCCTAAAGAGGTGGCCAAACTCGGTATGGGCTCTTTCATGGCTGTGGCGCAGGGCTCTGAAGAGCCGTTGCGCTTCATCGTGCTGCGCTATGACGGCGGCCTCAAGGCCGACGCCCCGGTGGTGCTGGTGGGCAAAGGTATCACCTTTGACACGGGCGGAATATCCATCAAGCCAGCGTCCGAGATGGATGAAATGAAGTTCGACATGTGCGGCGCTGCCAGCGTGCTTGGAGCCTTCCGTGCGCTGGGCGAACTGCAGCCCAAACTCAATGTCATTGGTCTGATTCCTTCGTGCGAAAACATGCCCGATGGCAAGGCCATCAAACCCGGTGACGTGGTCACCAGCATGAGTGGCCAGACGATTGAAATTCTCAACACCGACGCCGAAGGCCGGCTCGTCTTGTGCGACGCCTTGACCTATGCCGAGCGCTTCAAACCGCGCGCCGTGGTCGACATCGCCACCCTGACGGGTGCTTGCGTGGTGGCGCTTGGCGCCGTGCGCAGCGGTTTGTTTTCAAGTGACGATGCGCTGGCTCAATCTCTTTTGAATGCCGGCGAACGCTCGCTCGACTTGTGCTGGCGCATGCCGCTGGACGATGACTATGCCGATGGTCTGAAGAGCAACTTTGCGGATGTTGCCAACGTGGCAGGACGCGCCGGTGGCTCTGTTACGGCGGCTAAATTTTTGCAGCGTTTCGCGGGCAAGTTTGCATGGGCTCACCTTGACATCGCCGGTACGGCCTGGAAAAGCGGCGCAGCCAAAGGATCTACCGGACGACCGGTCGCTTTGCTGGTGGAGTATCTGCTGGAGCAAGCGGCACAGCCTGCAAAAACGGCTTTGCTCGCCCCCGCCAAAGCACTTGCCAAAAAACGAGTCAAAACCGTCAGCGCATGACCGAGGTGGAGTTTCACTTCAACGTCGGCGACAAGCTGGCCTACAGCTGCCGGCTTCTGCGCAAGGCGCGTGCCGGTGGCGCCAAAGTCATGGTGACCGCTGAGCCCAACTTGTTGGCCCAGCTAGACCAAATGTTGTGGACATTCTCAACCACTGAGTTTTTGCCGCATTGCCGTAGTGATGCCAGCCCGGCTACTGTGGCGGTCACGCCGATTTTGCTGGCAACGTCGCCGTCGGATCCGGCTTTTGACGGCAGTCCGTACGGCGTGCTCGTCAATCTCGGTCAAGACATCCCGGAGGGCTTTGAGCGTTTTGAGCGTTTCATTGAATTGGTCGCTAGCGCCGAAGATGATCGGCTGTCAGCCCGGCGCCGCTGGAAGCACTACAAAGACCGGGGTTACGCTCTGAAAAAATATGACCTGAGCAACACTGCCGATAACGCATGAACGAGACACCACGACCCGCTCCGCCGAATTTTGTCCCCACACTCACCGAGGTGGTGCGACCTGAGCCTGTTGCCGCTCCGATGCCATCGGCTATGCCCGCCGAGTTTGCTAATTTGCTGCAAGGCTGGCCAGACGGACTGAACACGTCCCCATCCCCTTCTCAGGCCCCCCCTGCCGTCGCTTCAGACGATTTGGCTCCTGCTGACCTGCCCGAGCGCGTTTTGCGGCGCGTTGAGCTCTCTCTGGCGAGTCGTCTGCAGGAAACCGTTGACAGTGTGGTCGAGGCACAAATGCAGTCTTTCAAGGTCGCCTTGCGAGCCCAGATCAGTGCCACCGTGCTGGACGTGGTGAAGCAGGCTCTGATGCACGAAACAGCATCACCTCAGCCAGAATTTCCTTCGCGCCCATAGATTGGGCTCAAAAATTGCTGTATCTTTCGGCGTTGGGAAAAACAGTCTTTTCAACCGTCCAAATCCTCTACACATCGGGCTAACTATGAACTTGAAACTCAAACTGACCGTGGCCGCTGTCATCACTCTGGTCGCTGGATTCGCCGCGGCTCAAGAGACGCAAGTCGTCAAAATCGGCCACGTTGCGCCCATGTCTGGCGGACAAGCGCACTACGGCAAAGACAACGAAAACGGTGTGCGCATGGCCATTGAAGACCTCAATGCACAGAACATCGTGATCGCCGGCAAAAAGATCAAGTTTGAGATCGTCGCTGAAGACGACGCGGCCGACCCAAAGCAAGGCACGGCGGCGGCACAAAAGCTTTGCGACTCTAAAGTCGCTGGCGTTGTCGGACACCTGAACTCCGGAACCACCATTCCGGCAGCCAAAATATACAACGACTGCGGCATTCCGCACGTCACCGGTGCGGCCACCAACCCGAGCCTGACCAAACCCGGCTATAAGACCACTTACCGCATCATTGCCAACGACAACGCTCTCGGTGCTGGCTTGGCTTTTTATGCCGCTGACACGCTCAAGCTGAAAAAAGTCGCCATCATTGACGACCGCACTGCTTATGGGCAAGGTGTTGCTGAAGTCTTCAAAAAGACGGCGCAACAAAAGGGCATGCAGATCGTGGACGAGCAGTTCACCACCGACAAAGCCACCGACTTCATGGCCATCCTGACCGCTATCAAGGCCAAGGCACCAGACGCGATTTTTTATGGTGGCATGGACCCGCAAGGCGGCCCGATGCTTCGCCAGATGGAGCAATTGGGCATGAGCAATGTCAAGTACTTCGGCGGCGACGGCATTTGCACCACTGCGATTGCCCAGCTGGCTGCAGGCGCTAAAACGCTGAACAACGTGGTGTGTGCGGAAGGCGGTTCTTCGCTGGTGAAAATGCCGGGCGGTGACGCTTGGAAAAAGCGCTATGACGCCAAGTACCCGGGCCAGTTCCAAATCTACAGCCCTTACACCTACGACGCTACTTTTGTGCTTGTTGATGCCATGAAGCGCGCCAAGTCGACCGACCCCAAGGTCTACACCGCTGAGTTGATCAAGACCAATTTCAAAGGCGTGACCACCAACATCGCGTTTGAACCCAACGGCGAGTTGAAGAACCCGGCCATCACCTTGTATGTTTACAAGGACGGCAAGAAGGTTGCTTTGAATTAATTCCTTGTGACTCAAAAAAAGCCACCGTGAGGTGGTTTTTTTTCGTGACTTAAGGCTTGGTTTCTCAAGCCTTTTCAGTGTTCTCGGATAATGAGCCGCTTCATGACCTTGAATCTCGACTTCCTCAGCGTGCCATTGCTCGCCTCTTCTGCATTGATTTTTGTCAGTGTGCTGGCTGGCGTTTTCTCGGCCCGGGTCGGATTTTCCTTCTTGTTGGCCTTCTTGCTCAGTGGGGTTTTTGCGGGTGTTGATGGGCCGGGCGGCTTGGACTTTGACGATTACCGGCTCAGCTTCTGGGTGGGAAATATTGCACTCGTCATCATTTTGTTGGACGGTGGCTTGCGAACCCATTACCCGACTTTTCGCACCGGCTTGAAGCCCGCCTTGGTATTGGCATCACTGGGTGTCGCTTTGACTGCTGGCTTCACGGCAGTCGCCGCTGTTTTCTTGCTTGATCTCAGCTGGACCAGCGCTTTTTTGCTGGGTGCGGTCGTGGGCTCCACCGATGCAGCAGCCGTTTTTTCGCTGCTCAAAACCTCTAACGTTCAGCTGAACGAGCGAGTCTCCGCTACGCTGGAGATTGAGTCCGGCATCAATGACCCGATGGCGGTTTACTTGACCTTGACCTTGATTGGTCTGGCCACCGCCGCAGCGACGGGTGCGGCCAGCGACCTGACCGTCACCAACTTTGCCACGTCGCTGGTTCAGCAATTTTTCTGGGGCGGACTTCTGGGTATCGGGATCGGTCGTGTCTTTGCACTGTTGCTGCCGAAGCTTCCCAAAATTCAAGAGATCGGTTCCGTCATCGCGTTGCTGCTGGCCATGGCCGGTCTGGTGGTGTTTGCCTTCACCACCTGGATCGAGGGGTCTGGCTTTTTAGCGGTGTACCTCTTTGGCATTGTGTTGAACCGGCGCGTGCCTGAGATTGTCAAGTCGGCACTGTCCGCCTTGGACGGCTATGCCTGGCTGTCGCAGGCGCTGATGTTCGTGCTGCTTGGATTGCTGGTGACACCGTCCGAAATTGTCGGCACGATCTGGCCTGCGTTGGGGGTGGCCGCCGTGCTGATGTTTGTGGCACGTCCATTGGCTGTGAGTATTTGCCTGTATCCGCTGCGGTTTTCTCACAAGGAAATTGCCTACATCTCGTGGGTCGGCTTGCGTGGGGCGGTGCCCATTGTGCTGGCTATTTTCCCGTTCATGGCCGACTTGCCTGAGGCGCGCATCATCTTCAATGTGGCTTTTGTGGTGGTCTTGGCTTCTTTGGTTTTGCAGGGCAGCACCATTGGCTGGTTTGCACGCCGAATGGGCGTTTTATTGCCGGCCCACGACGACACAACCGCCGTCCGCGCCACCTTTGGTGATTTCACTCTGGAGGCTAATGTGAGCGTAGCCGACCTCTGCAATTTTTACAGCCTAAAGACACCACTTGACGCCGACTTGTGCGTTGACGTATGGCTCGCCAAAGTCGTCAAAAGGCCTTTGGTTGTGGGCGACCGTGTCCCGCTGGACTATGCCGAGTTGAGTGTTCGCAGCATGGTCGACGGTGACGTGATGACGGTAGGATTGAAGTTGCCGCTGGTGACAGAAGAAGAGCGACAAGAGCCGGTGTGACCGAACTAAACCACGCGCCCTTGCCGGCTGAAACTTAGCAAAGCTGCGAGCATCACCAGCACAATGCCAAGCAGCGCGATGGCCGCTGTCAACTCGGTTTGTTGGTGCTTTTGCAAGGCGATCCGGGTGCCCAGGTTTTTGTAAATTTTGATCAAATCGCTTGAAGTGCTGGCGCGGAAGTACTCGGCTTGGGTGACTTCGGCGACTTTTTTCAGCGTGTCTTCGTCGAGCCGCACGCGCATGGACATACCTTGGGCTTTGAGCACCACGCCTTCGGGCGTGCCCAGCCCGACGGTGTAGACCCGCACGCCCAGATTGGCCGCGATGCCGGCCATCTTCACCACGTCAGGGCCGAAGTTGCTTTGCCCATCGCTCAGCAAGACGATGACGGCTGACGCGTTGGAGCCGGGTTCGGCTTTCATCTGCGCTTGTGGCTGCACTGGGGGTGTTTGCCCCGGCGAGGGCAAAGCTGCACCTGTGTTGGCTGGGCCGGGACTGTCCTCGCCATAAATCAGTTTCGGCACATCCAGCCCCGCGGCTGGCAGCAGGGTGGCCAGCGCCACCACGATGCCGCTGCCCAAGGCGGAGCCGCGCTGCAAGGTGAGCCCATCGATGGCTTTGAACAGATCGTCGCGGCTGTCGGTAGGCCCTTGAACTACGGCCGCTGAGCCCGCCAGACTCACCACCCCGAGTTTGACCCGACTCGGTAGCGCCTCAACAAAAGCGCGCGCCGCCGTTTGAGCGGCTTCGATGCGGCTGGGCAAAATGTCTGCCGCGCGCATGCTGCCCGAACTGTCGATGGCCAGCATCACGGTGTCCATGCGCGCAGGGAGCAGCACGATGGCGCGGGGGCGGGCGATGGCGACCATGAGAAAGCCCAGCCCCAACAGAATGATCAGCGCGGGCCCGTGGCGATAGACGCCTGCAAAACCACGCGGTGCAGGCGCTGCCCCGACTTGCAAATGCGCCAGACTGAACTGCCCTGCACGCGGGCGTCGAATCATGCGCGCATAGACCAGCCCCAAGACCGGCAGCAGACACAGCACCCACAGCAAGCGCGGCCACACAAAGTTGATGGACTGCAACTCAAGCACGGGCGGCTCCTGCGCCTTGGGCCATTTGACTGGCTCGCTTGCGCAGCTGCGTGAAGCGCAAGATGGCTTGGTCCAGGGGTTCGTCGGTGGTGAGTTCCAGGCAGTCCACGCCGGCGCGCGTGAGGCCCTCGCGCAGCAGGTTTTCGCGCTCGGCTGCGATCTGCGTGAACCGGGCACGAAAGCCGCTGTCGTTGCCATCGACCAGCAATTGCTCGCCGGTTTCAGCGTCTTGCATCAGCACCAGCCCAACGTTTGGAATCTCTTGCTCTAAGCGATCCCGCAAGCGAATGGCGACCACTTCGTGACGCCTGGCCAATTGACTCAGTGGGGCGTGCCAGTCGGGTTGCGTGATGAAGTCCGAGACCAAAAAAATACTGGCGCGACGGCGGATCACCGCTTGAGCTTGGGACAGCAAGGCCCGCAAGTCGGTCGTTTTTCCAGCCGTTATGCCGGCGGTTGGCTGCGTGCCGGCCCTGGGCAGATCGTTCAGCATGAGTTGCAGCACGTGCAGCAAGTGACGTCGTCCAGAGCGCGCTGGTACAACCACTTCGGCACGCACCTGTGTGCCTGAAAAAAGCATCACCCCGACCCGGTTGCCATGCTGTGACAGCAAACGCGCCAGCACCGTCACGGCCTCAGCCGCCAACTGACGTTTACTGACAGCGCCCGAGCCAAAGTGAACCGAGCCCGACAAGTCGACCAGAAACCAGGCCGCCACTTCGCGGTCTTCTTGGTGCTCACGCACATACGGCGTTTGCATCCGCGCTGTGACATTCCAGTCGATGTGACGAACGTCGTCGTGCGACTGGTATTCGCGCAAATCTGCCAACACCAAACCAGCGCCCCGAAACAGGCTGCGGTAGTCGCCCTGCAACTGACCATCAAGGCGCTTGATGACCGTCCACTCTAAACGCCGCAGCACTTGTTGTGGATCGGGACGTGCCGGCGCCTCGGCCTGGACTTCCTGGTCCAGCGCGGCTTGCTGACGTGCGGCGCGGACAGCGCGTTCAGCGAGGCGTCGTCGCAGAAACGTGAACATGCGAGTCCAGTGGTTTGTCCGGGGGGGTGATGACCTGCAGGATTTTCATGACGATGTCGTCTGCGCTCATGCCGTCGGAGAGGGCCTCGTAGGACAACACCAAACGGTGTCGCAACACGTCGGGGACCAGATCGATCACATCTTGCGGCAGGGCGTAAGGACGGCCACGCAAAAAGCCCAGAGCACGTGCCCCTTCAATCAGGGAAATGGTGGCCCGTGGGCTGGCACCGAAGGTGATGTAGCGCGCCAGATCAGGCAAGCCGAAGCGTGCGGGGTCGCGCGTGGCAGACACCAGTCGCACCGCGTACATGACCAGCGCAGGGTCCACGTAGCTCAGCCGGCACTGCGCTTGCAAAGCCATCAACTGCTCCGTGGTGGCCACCGCTGACACCACCACGGGGACGCCGGTGACACGCTGCACGATGACAAACTCCTCCTCTTCCGACGGGTAGCCAATCAGGACCTTCATCATGAACCGGTCCACCTGCGCTTCAGGCAGCGGGTAGGTGCCTTCGGTTTCGATCGGGTTTTGCGTGGCCATCACCAGAAAGGGACGCGGCACTTTGTGGCTCTCGCCGGCGATGGTGACCTGCCGCTCTTGCATCACCTCGAGCAGCGCACTTTGCACCTTGGCCGGTGCGCGGTTGATTTCGTCGGCCAGCAGCAAGTTGGCAAACACCGGGCCCAGCACGGTGCTGAATTCACTGCTGCGTTGGTTGAACATGCGCGTTCCCACCAAGTCAGCGGGCAGCAGGTCGGGGGTGAACTGCACCCGTTTGAAAACGCCGTGCACCGCTTGTGCGAGCGTGTTCACGGTGAGTGTTTTGGCCAAACCGGGGACACCCTCAATCAGCAAATGCCCCTGCGCTAGGATGGCCACCAGAATGCGTTCGAGAAAGTGGTCTTGCCCGACCACCACGCGCTTGACTTCATAGAGCACACGCTCCATCAAGGCTGCCGTGTCAGGAGACGCCGGTGCGATGCCGGCCCGGTTCCACGTTTGCGAAGACTGATCCATGTGCTGCTCGCTTTCTCAATTAAATTAAAACGGAGGAATACCCAAGGCCGTGCCCGCGCTCTCGATGGTGGCTGCAAAAGCAATGCCGATGAAGGTGCGTGCGCTGGTCGGATTGAGAATGGCCGTGACCACGCCCACCACTTCGCCCGACATGTTGACCAGCGGTCCACCCGAATTACCGGGGTTGGCCGCGGCGTCAAATTGAATCAGACCCCGCAAGACCGACTTGCCTTCGGTGCGGAACTCGCGGTTCATGCCTGAGACTACCCCCGCAGAAACCGAAGGGCCAATGCCAAAGGGAAAGCCCACCGCCACCACTTCGTCGCCGGGCATCAGCTTGCCGGTGCTGCCCAGGGTGGCCGGTTGCAAGTCGTCCGGAATTTTGACGGCTTTGATGACCGCCAGATCGTTTTCGGGTTGCACGGCCACCACGGTGGCCTCTGCTTCAAAGCCATCGGCAAAGGTAACGATGAGTTTTTTGGAGCCCTGCACCACATGCAAGTTGGTGAGGATCACACCTTCTTCGCTGATGACGACGCCCGAGCCCACACCGTTGGGTTGGTCTTCACCCTTAGGGTCTTTGGGGTCATCTGAAAATCCACGCACACGCACTACCGAAGGGCCGATGGTTTGGGCCGCACGCAGTGCACGCGAGGGTAATTCTTGGGTGCTCAAGGTGTGCAGCACGGCGGCGTTGATGTCGTCTTGCGTGAGTGCGCGTTGCGAGGACAGGCTGAGCAGCAAGCCCCCAAAAATGGCGGTGGATGTGATCACTCCTGCCAAAAAAAGCGCCACCCGAGGGTGACGTTGCCAGACGCGCCAACGGGAGAGTGGAGCCGGGGACGGGGATGCGTCAGCCAGTGGCGATGAATCGGAGGCAGCGGACCGAATGGCGGGACGACTGCTGTAAAGCGCGGCGCGTTTCATGGCATAAACCTTAGCACAGCCAGCGGTGATACAGTGACCGTGTCATCCACTAAATCCCCTGAAGATCATGCATTTTCTTTGGCCCGAGGTGCTTTGGTCCCTGCTGCTCTTGCCTCTTTTGGTGCTTGGCTACCGGTGGATGTTGCGTCGTCGGCGCAAGGTGGCCGTGCTCTATCCCTCGCTCTCACTCATCCGTCCGGCCATGGGGAAAGGCCAGCGCTTTCGTCGCCACATTCCCCCCGCCTTGTTGCTCGGCGCATTCGCTGTCGCCTTGGTGGGCGCTGCGCGCCCGAGCGCCGAGGTGGTGCTTCCGGCCGATTACCTGACGCTGGTGCTGGCCATGGATGTTTCCCGTAGCATGCTGGCGCAAGATGTGAAGCCCAGTCGCATTGAGGCATCTCAGGCGGCGGTGAAAGCCTTTTTGCAAGAGCTCCCCCCTGATGTTCGCGTGGGTGTGGTTTCTTTTGCTGGCAACGCACAAGTGGTGCAACAAATCACCGAAAACAAAGAAGAGTTGATCGCGTCCATTGATCGATTTCAGTTGCAAAGAGGCACGGCCACCGGCAGCGGTTTGCTGGTGGCGCTGAATGCTTTGCGGCCTGACGCAGGCGTTGACTTGGAGTCGACTTTGTTTGGACGCGAATTCCGTGGTTATGGCAATTCTGGCGCGGGCCAGTCATTGGATCAGCGCAGGGCCAAACCACCCTCCATTGAACGCGCCCCGGTTCCGGTGGGCTCTTACACCGGTGGCGCCATCGTGCTGCTGTCTGACGGACGTCGCACCACCGGGCCTGATCCACTTGAAGCGGCCAAATTAGCGGCCAGCTTAGGGGTGCGGGTCTACACGGTTGCTTTTGGCACGGCGGATGGCGTGATCCCGGGGATGGAAGGCTGGTCGTTTTACGCCCGTGTGGATGAAGAAGCGCTCAAGGCCATGGCCAAAATCACTGGCGCCGAGTTTTTTCGTGCGTCCAATGCCACGGACTTGAAGAATGTGTATGAGCACCTTTCATCCAAGTTCACCCTTGAACGGCGCGACACCGAAGTGAGTTCTCTTTTTGCGGGCCTGTGCCTGTTTCTGGTGCTCAGCGCGATGGGTTTGTCGCTGCACTGGTACCGTCGCTGAAGAGTTCGTCACCAAGTTGGCGGACTGCTTCTTGTTCGACGCTAAAACCCGCCACCTAATCCGCCACCTGAGCTACCCCCTCGACGCGAGCGCATGCCGCCGTCGGATCTTCCGTTTTGGCGGCTACCACTGCCTGATGGGGCATTCATGCTGCCGGCGCTTGAGACAAAAGTGGGTACTGTTGACAACAGCAACTGATCTGCGGTGAGCTGTTGCGGCGCCGTCAATCCGGCGTACAGCTTTTTGGCCGCTTGCTCTACATCTTCAAGGGCCGCCAAGCGGTTTTGCAAGTTGTCCACCAAGCGGCCGATTTGTCGCGGTGCCTTCTCCCCTTGGGTCGGCATCACGGGCATTTCACGGTAGTGAAGACCGTTGTACGCGTCTATGGAAACTTCATAGTCATGCCATAGCGCTTGTTGGGCGGGCGTCAGCTCCAAGCGTTCCCGAACTGAGTTCAGTGCCCCTGGATAGCTTTGTCCTGGGCTTGAATAAACGCCGGCCTTGGGTAGTGACTGAATGACTGGAACTTCTGCGCCAACAGGGACAACTGGGCTGTTGACCATCTGTGCTGAGCAGGCGAAGGGCGCCAAAACGATAAGTGTCCAGAACAACTTTTTCACTGACAGTCCTTGTGAATTGAATGTCAATGAGCGTAGCGTAGTCACTGTCATTGAATGACTGCCCAGATGAAAAGATATGTGAAGTTCAACCACTCAGTAGGACATTTTGAAGTGGATCGGCAACGCCGCGATCTTCAAGCCATCAGCGCCAGCGTGACCAACGAAATCACGGTCGAATAGCCAACGGCCCGTGCAATGGTGGCAACGTTGACTTTGTACTGCAGCGCAAGGACAAAGGGCATTGCGCCGCAGGGGCCTGCAGCGACCAGCAGAGCCGAGCTGGTCCAAGCTGGATGGGCCAGCCCCGCCGCACTGCTGAACAGCAGCCAAGCAAGCAAGGGGTGGGCAACGACTTTCAGGCCGACGATCGACAGCGCCATTTTGTCGACGTTGCGGCTACCCGTTGACGACAAGATGATGCCCAGCGCAAACAGCCCGATCGGTGACGCTGCCGCGCCGACAAAGTGAAAAAACGTGTTGATGCCGTCGTGCAGCGGCAGACCCATCAGGTTGACCAGCAAGCCCGCTGCAATGGCCTGCAGCATCGGATGCTTGACCAGCAGACCCAGTACATTGTGCCCAGAGTGAAGGCCTGGCGAACTGAGTTCGAGCGCCACAATGGTGAGCGCAAAAATCAACACGGTGTCAACGACGATGATGGCCGCGATAGGGGCACTGGCGGCCTCACCATATAAAAATCGGGCCATAGGCAGCACGAAAAAGACGTGATTGACAAAGCAAGCCGTCATACCGAGCAGCATCGCTTCGCGCCATTCACGCCGAAACACAAAGCGCGCCAGTGCCATGCCGGCTGCATAGATGACCATTTCTGAGGCGAAATAGAGCAGCAATATCTGCCACTCAAACGCAGCCAATGACGCGCTGTTCAGCAGCGAAAACAGCAGTGCCGGTGCGCCGATGTAAAACACAAAACGGTTCAAAATACTGGCCGCGCTGGCGTCGAAAATACCACGCCGTGTGAACAGCATGCCGACCCCCAGGATCGCAAAGATGGGAAGAACGGGATTGAAAAAGACTTGAAGTGCGGATGGCATACGCCAGAGTCTAAAGGGTCACTCTGAACTCAACCCCAGACGCCGAGCTTGGCACACAGTGCCGAGCTGGATGATGTTGCCTTCTTCGGGCTTTGTCCGATGCGTTACTGCGCTACTGCGCTGATTCGTTCAGCGGGTTAGCGAGAAAGAGCGCTTCTGCCGGCATTCGCGGCAACCAACGTTGCGCGGCGCACTGTAAGACTTGTGGGTCTCCGCTGCTGAGCAAGAGCAGCCGCATTGAGGGTATAAGTGGCGCACTTTGAACGTCTGCGGGAAAAACCCTTTGCGCCAGCTTGAGCCGTGTTTGCCTTGCCACCGCCGGCCCGTTGCTGACAAGCTGAACCTGGGGCCCTAGCATTTCGCGCAGTTCCTCTGTGGCAAAGGGGTAGTGCGTGCAGCCGAGCACCAGCGTGTCGATCTGCCCGATGTGGGTTCCGAATGAACCCATGGCTTTGGTGTATTGGGCACAGAGCGCTTGGATGTCTGAGGTGTCGTTGCTGCTTGCGCTGCGTTCGATGGCATCGGCCAAGCCATCGCAGGCCTGCACGACAAACTCGGCTTGATCGGCCAGGGATGCCAGCAGCGTCTTGAACTTGGCGCTGGCGAGTGTGCTGCGGGTGGCCATGACGCCGATGCGTCGAGTCCTGCTGAGTGCCAGCGCTGGCTTCAACGCCGGCTCGACGCCAATGATGGGCAGTTCTGGGTAGTCTGCGCGGAGCTGCTCAATGGCCACCGCTGTTGCCGTGTTGCAGGCGATCACCAAGGCCTGCACCTGATGGCGCAGCAGCTCCGCCATGATGGCCCGCGAGCGGACCATCACATGTGCATCAGTGCGTTCGCCGTAAGGCGCGTGGCCGCTGTCGGCGATGTAAATGAAGCGGCTCTGCGGCAGCTCGGCACGCAGCGCCTGCAAGATGCTCAGGCCGCCGATGCCACTGTCAAAAACACCGACCAGACCGGTCATGACTGAGGTGGGACGGGTACGTTAAACAGACGTGATGGCGATGGTTTTGTACTGACCCGAGGCAATTTTTTGTTGCCATTCCGCCGGGCCGGTGTTGTGCACGCTGGTGCCGCCCGCATCGACCGCGACGGTGACGGGCATGTCGACCACGTCGAACTCGTAAATCGCTTCCATGCCGAGGTCTGCAAAACCCACCACTTGGGCGGTTTTGATGGCCTTGCTGACCAGATAGGCGGCGCCGCCGACGGCCATCAGGTAAGCGCTTTGGTGTTGCTTAATGGATTCGATGGTGGCCGGGCCGCGCTCGGCTTTGCCGATCATGGCGATCAAGCCGGTTTCGCCGAGCATCATGTCGGTGAAGCTGTCCATGCGGGTGGCCGTGGTGGGGCCGGCTGGGCCGACGGCTTCGTTGCCGACCGGGTCGACCGGGCCGACGTAATAAATCACGCGGTTGGTGAAGTCAACCGGCAGCTTTTCGCCTTTGGCCAGCATGTCTTTGATGCGTTTGTGCGCGGCATCGCGGCCGGTCAGCATCTTGCCGTTGAGCAGCAGCGTGTCGCCGGGTTTCCAGCTGGCGACTTCGGCTTTGGTCAAGGTGTCGAGGTTGACCTTTTTGCTCTTGACGTAGTCCGGCATCCAGACCACGTTGGGCCACAGATCAAGGCTGGGCGGTGTCAGGTAGGTCAGACCGCTGCCGTCGAGCACAAAGTGCGCATGGCGAGTGGCCGCGCAGTTCGGAATCATCGCCACCGGCTTGCTGGCGGCATGCGTGGGGTACATCTTGATTTTGATGTCGAGCACGGTGGTCAGGCCACCCAAGCCCTGCGCGCCAATGCCGAGTGCATTGACTTTGTCGAACAGCTCCAGCCGCATCTCTTCAACCTTGCTGAGTTTGGCGCCGGCCGAAGACTTGGCTTGCAGCTCGTACATGTCGAGGTCGTCCATCAGGCTTTCTTTGGCCATCAGCACGGCTTTTTCAGCGGTGCCGCCAATGCCGATGCCGAGCATGCCGGGTGGGCACCAGCCAGCGCCCATGGTTGGCACGGTTTTGAGCACCCAGTCGACGATGGAGTCGCCCGGGTTGAGCATGACCAGCTTGCTTTTGTTCTCGGAGCCGCCGCCTTTGGCTGCAACCGTGATGTCGATGGTGTTGCCCGGCACGATCTCGGTGAAGATCACGGCGGGCGTGTTGTCTTGCGTGTTCTTGCGGTCAAAGTGCGGGTCGGCGACGATGCTGGCGCGCAGTGTGTTGTCGGGGTGGTTGTAGGCGCGGCGCACGCCTTCGTTGATGGCGTCTTCGAGGCTGCCGGTGAAGCCTGTCAGCCGCACGTCCATGCCGACTTTCAAAAACACGTTGACGATGCCGGTGTCTTGGCAGATGGGCCGGTGGCCCATCGCGCTCATTTTGCTGTTGGTCAGAATTTGGGCAATCGCGTCTTTGGCGGCCGGGCTTTGTTCGCGTTCATAGGCGCGGGCCAGATGGGCGATGTAGTCAGCTGGGTGGTAGTAGCTGATGTATTGCAGGGCGGCGGCGACGGATTCGATGAGGTCGGCTTGTTGGATATTGGCGGTGGTCGTCATGGGCATTCTCATTGGATTTTTAGGAGATCACGAAAGGGAGAGACGCTTATTTCCAGAGCGATCAAACTCTGCTAGCGTGTGCACAGCCCCTTATTTTGACAGCTAACCCAACAGGGCCCTGACATGACCAGTCCAAATTTAAAAAACATCCGTATTGAGAACGACAGCTTCGGTGCCATTGAAGTGCCGGCTGACCGACTTTGGGGCGCTCAGACCCAGCGCTCCCTGCATCACTTTGACATCTCTGGCGAGCGCCAGCCGAAGGAATTGATCGACGCGCTGGCGCTGGTCAAGCACGCCTCGGCTTTCGTCAACCTCTCGCTCGGGCTGTTGCCCGGCGACAAGGCCCAAGCCATCATGGCGGCGGCTGAAGAAGTGCGGGCAGGGCACTTGCCGCATGAGTTTCCGTTGGTGGTTTGGCAGACCGGCTCCGGCACGCAGACCAACATGAATGTGAATGAGGTGCTGGCCAATCGGGCCAGCGAGTTGTTGGGTGGCGAGCGTGGCATTCGCCGTCGGGTTCATCCGAACGATGACGTGAATCGCAGCCAATCCTCGAATGACGTCTTCCCGACGGCCATGCATGTGGCTGCAGTCGTCGCCATCAACCAGCAATTGTTGCCCGCGCTGGCCGAGTTGCAGGCCACGCTGGATGCCAAGGCGCAGGCATTTGCCGGCATTGTCAAAATCGGCCGGACCCATTTGCAAGACGCCACGCCGCTGACCCTGGGTCAGGAGTTTTCAGGCTATGTGTCGCAACTGGCGCATGGCGAGCAGCATGTGCGCGCCGCTTTGCCGCATTTGTGCGAGCTGGCCTTGGGCGGCACCGCCGTGGGCACCGGCTTGAATGCGCCATTGGGCTATGCTGAAAAAGCCGCCGCTGAATTGGCGCGTTTGACGGCTTTGCCTTTTGTCACCGCGCCCAATAAGTTTGAGGCGCTGGCATCTGCCGACGCGCTGGTGCATGCGCATGGCGCGCTCAAAACGCTGGCCGCCAGCCTGATGAAAATTGCCAACGATGTGCGCTGGCTGGCCAGTGGGCCACGCAGTGGTTTGGGTGAAATCAGCATCCCTGAAAACGAACCGGGTTCGTCGATCATGCCGGGCAAAGTGAATCCGACTCAATGTGAGGCGTTGACCATGCTGTGCTGCCAAGTCTTTGGCAACGATGTGGCCATCAACATGGGCGGCGCTTCGGGTCACTTTGAGCTGAACGTGTTCCGTCCGCTGATTGCGCATAATTTTTTGCAGAGCGTGCGCTTGCTGGCTGACGGCATGAAAAGCTTCAACGTGCATTGCGCGGTCGGTATTGAGCCAAACCACGAACGCATTGGTGCGTTGCTAAACCAGTCACTGATGCTGGTGACCGCGCTGAACCCGCACATTGGCTACGACAAGGCCGCCTTGATCGCCAAGAAAGCGCACCAAGAAGGCAGCACGCTGCGCGAAGCAGCGCTGGCCTCGGGTCACTTGACCGGTGAGCAGTTTGACGCTTGGGTTCGACCGGAAGAGATGGTCGGCAACAGCTAGGAGCGCTCGCTGGCCTCGCGGCGTTCAGGCACCGCGTCTTCCGGCGGCATGGCATTGCCAGGCAAGCGCAGATGCAGCGCGGCCTGCGCCATCACGTTGGCTGAGACGGGCGCTGTCAGAAATAAAAACAGTGTGATCAGCAACTCGGCAAAGCCGGCCCTGCCGTGCGTCGCCGAGATAATCATGCTGGCCAGCAAAATGCTGCCGACGCCCAAGGTCGAGGCTTTGGTCGGGCCATGCAGCCGCATGTAAAAGTCCGGCAGGCGGATCAGGCCAATCGCGCCTACCAGCAAAAACGCGGCCGCCACAAGCAGCAAAATCGCTGCCAGCCATTCGCTCATAGAAATCAAAGTCATACCCGTCATGTGTGTGATCCCTTGCTCATTCAATGACGTCGCCGCGCGTCAGGTAGCGCGCCATCGCGACGGTTGATGCAAAGCCCAGCATGGCGACCAGCAGTGCCGCTTCGAACAACATCGGCGTGTCGAGTCGGATGCCCAGCAGCACAATCAGCGCCACGGCGTTGATGTAAAGCGTGTCAACAGCCAACACCCGGTCGACGCTGTGCGGCCCGAACATCAGCCGCCAGCCGCAGGGCAACAGCGCCAGCGAAACAGCCACGATGGCGATGTTGATCGCCATCTCAAGTGCAACAGTGCTCATGCTTTTTCTCCCGGTGTGGTGTCGGCGATTTCGCCAAAAATAGTCAGCAGTGGGCGCTCATAGCGTTGTTTGATCTCCGCCACCATCTGCGCTGCATCAGTACAGTCCAGCGCGTGAACCAAGATGTACCGTCGCTCTTCGTCAATGCTGGAGGACACCGTGCCGGGGGTGGTGGTGATGATGCTGGCCAGCAGCGAGATCGCCGTGGGGTGCTGGAGTTGCAAGGGCACTCGAATCCAAGCCGGTTGGGGCCGTGACATCGGGCCGAGCACCAGCTTGGCCACGGTGATGTTGGAGGTCACGATGTCGCCCAGCACCACCAGCGACAGACGCAGGGCGGGCAGCATGCGAATCGTCGGCGCAGCCGGTAGCAACGGGTGCAGCAGTCGTGGCACGATCAAGCCAATCAGCACCGCAGACAGCAGGTGGACGGGTGCCAAGGTGTGCTGCAGCAGCAACCAGCTCATCGCCAGCAGGACCGACAGCCACGGGTGCGCGAGCCAAGGGTTTTTCATCATGGCTGGGCTCCTGAATGGGGCAAGATGACTTCACCTTCACCGCCGCGATAAGGGCGAGTGGTTTCAGCCGCAGGGCCACCCAACGGACCGAGCACAGCGTTGGCGTAGGCGTCCCTGTCGGCCAGTTGTGCGGCCGCCGCATCGGTGTAGCGTTTCATGGGCGACGCGCCAACCGCCAGCATCAGTCCCAGCGCCAGCAGGCCGAGGGTGGATGCCAGCGTACGCGTGCTGAAACCAGCGGAACTAGGTGCGCTGCTTGCTGTGGGCGATGGCGGCTCAGGCAAGACGTTCCAAAACACCATGCTGCCAGCCCGGGCCAGTCCGATCAGCGTCAAAAACCCAACGCCCAAGACGACAGACCAGACCCAGACCTGTGCGGGGCTGCTGCTGGCGCTTTGCAGCATCATCAGCTTGCCCAGAAAGCCGGGCAAGGGCGGCAAGCCGACCACCGACGCTGCCGCGAACAAGGTCATCAGGCCGAGCGTGATGGGCTGCACTACTTGGTTAGATGGTTTGAGTTGATCTTTGGCCCCGCCACGTTGTGACGCAATCAGCTCGACCAGCAAAAAGAGCGCAGCCACCACCAGCGTGCTGTGGACCATGTAGTACAGCGCGGCCGACAAGGACGCGGTGCTGAACAAGCCGACGCTGGCCAAGACCATGCCGACAGAGGCGATGGTCAAGTAAGCCACCAGCCGGGCCAAGCTGCTGGCCGCCAGTGCGCCCAACACGCCCAGCACGCTGGTGATCAGTGCCACCGGCAACAACCAGGGTTCTACGACCATTGCTGCATGACCGGCACCTTCGCCAAAAATCCCGACGTGAACACGGATGATGCTGTAGACGCCGACTTTGGTCATGATGGCGAAGAGCGCCGCGACCGGTGCGCTGGTCACGGCGTAGGCACCTGGCAGCCACATGTAGAGCGGCACGATAGCGGCTTTCAGGCCGAAGACCACCAGCAAGAGCATTGCCCCCACCTTCAATAGCACTGCATCTTCGGCGTTGAGCTTGGCCACTCGCAAGGCCAGATCGGTCATGTTCAGCGTGCCGGTCAGGCCGTAAATAATGGCCAGGCCGATCAGGAACAAGGTCGAAGCGGCTAAGTTGAGCACGACGTAATGCAAGCCGGCTTTGAAGCGCTCAGCCCCTTGGCCGTGCACCATCAGCACGTAGGAGGCGATCAGCAGAATTTCGAAAAAGACGAAAAGGTTGAACAGGTCGCCGGTGATGAAGGCGCCCGACAAACCCATCAGTTGAAAGTGAAACAGCGCATGGAAATGCCGGCCGCGCCGGTCCCAGTTGGCCGTGGCATACCAAAGCACCGGCACAGCGATGGTCCATGTCAGGGCCAACATCAGGGCGCTCAGCCGGTCGACCACCAAGACGATGCCAAATGGCGCTTGCCAGCCGCCCAGTGGGTAAACCGTCAGCGCGCCGGTGTCTGCTTGCGTCATCAGTCGCCAGGCAAAAACGGCGCCCAAGACGACCGAGGCCATGCTGAGCACCCGTTGCTTAGCTGGCTTAGCCTGCTGGCTGCCGCCGCCCAACCCATCGCCCATCAAGAGTAATACCACCGCTGTAAAAAGCGGCAGTAGCACGGGCAACACCGGCAGGTGGGTTGAAAAAAAGGTGCTGAGAAACCCGGTCATCATGCGCTGTCCCGCATTTTTTCAGTCGCGATGGGTTCCTGCCCGTCGACGTGGTCCGAGCCGGTTTCATGGCGGCTGCGCAAAGCCAATTCGATGACAAAACCGGTGGTGGCAAAACCGATGACGATGGCTGTCAATACCAGTGCTTGTGGCAGTGGGTCGGCTATACGCCCGCCAGCCGAGAGGATAGGCGCGGCGTCTTGCCAAAGGCGGCCCATGGCGAAGATGAAGACATTGACGGCGTAGCCCAACAGGCTCAGACCTAGTACCACCGGCCAAGTGCGGCCGCGCAAAATCAGATAAATGCCCGTGGCAGTGACGACACCGATGCCGCTGGCCACCAAAAACTCAAGGCTCATCATGACTCTTTCTCCTTGAGGTCAGAAGCTAGCGCAGGTTCGCGTGTAACGGCACCCAACGTCGACAGCGTCAGCAAGGTCGCGCCGACGACCGTGATGTAAACGCCTAAATCAAACAGGGCGGCGGTGGCCAACGGTAAGCCACCCAAAAAGGGCAGGTCGGGATGGCCGTGCGCACTGGTCAGAAAGGGCTCACCAAAGAAGAAAGCGCCGATGCCGGTGAGTCCGGCGATGCCAAGGCCGATGCCGATCCAACGCACGAAGCGGCGTCCGCCATCGGCGCGCAGCAAGGCTTCAGCACGCGACTGGCCGTTGGCCATGTATTGCAGCACCAGCGTGACCGCCGTGATCAGCCCTGCGATGAAGCCGCCACCCGGCTGGTTGTGGCCGCGCATGAAGATGTACAGCGTGACAACCAGAGCGATTGGCAGCAGCAGCCGGGCGGCGACGCGCAGCATCAGCGGCTGGCTGGCAAAGGTCCAAGCCAGACCCGCGCCGTCCACCGCTGGGCGCTTTGTGTGCATGCCGTCCATGAGGGCTAGCACGCCAATCGCTGCGATGCCCAGCACCGTGATTTCACCGAAGGTGTCATAGCCCCGGAAGTCGACCAGAATGACATTGACGGCGTTGGTGCCGCCGCCTGCTACGGCGGAATTGTTCAGGAAATACCAAGCGATTGAGTCGTGGTCGCGCGTCAGCATGACCCAGGCCAACCAAGCGATGCTGGCGCCGATGGCCAATGCCAGCGTGGCATCGCGCAGCTTGCGGGGAAGCGTTGACTCGTGCGGTGTTTGCCGTGGCAGCAAGGCCAGTCCCATGAGCAGTAGCACGGTGGAAACGACATCGACAGTCAGTTGCGTCAGCGCCAGGTCGGGCGCTGACAAACTCACGAAGCTTAGCGAGGTGACCAAACCAACCGCACCGGCGACCACCACCGATTGAAAGCGATCATGGTGGCGCAGCGACAGCCAGAGGCAAGCGGCGAGCAGCAGCGCCCAGATCATCACGGCGGGCAGCGACAGCGGCAGTAGGCTGCGCGAGCCAGCGCCCGGAACCAGACCCCAGAGCATGGCCGCACCCGTGGCCAGTGCGGCTATCAGCATCCAGGCCAGATAGCGTTGTAGGGCCGCATTTTCAAGTTTTTGGGTGACGAACCCGGCGCCGGCAAAGAGGCGCTCGATGCCGCGCGTGAAAAGGTTCAGCCCAGTCAGTCGGCCAAACCAGTCCTCGCACTTCAGTTGGTGTAGCCGGCCGCCTTGGGCTAGCAAGGCGTACAAGGCCATGCCGCCACCCAGGGCCAACAGGCTGAGCAGCAGCGGCAAATTAAGTCCGTGCCACAGTGCCAGTTTGAATGCCGGCGCTGGCTGGCCGATCATGGCGCTGCTGGCTGCACGCACCAAGGGTTCCAGTGTCAATGCCGGCAACACGCCAACCAGCAAACAGATCGCTGCCAGCAAGGCCACCGGGGCTTTCATGCCAAAGGGCGGCTCGTGTGGATGCATGTTCGGCATGTCGCGCGACGGGCCGTTGAAAAATACATCGTGAACAATTCGCACCGAATAAGCCACGCTACACAGGGCAGCAATGGTGGCCACCACCGGCACCAGCCAGCGCCAGCCGCCGACTTCCACAAAGGCGACGGCTTCCGTCAGGAACATTTCCTTCGACAGGAAACCATTGAACAGTGGCACGCCGGCCATCGCCGCAGCCGCCACCATGGCGAAAGTCGCCGTCCACGGCATGCGCTGCGCCAGACCACCCAACTTGCGCATGTCGCGGGTGCCGGTTTCGTGGTCAACGATGCCGGCAGTCATGAACAGTGCCGCCTTGAAACTGGCGTGGTTCAAAATATGAAAGATCGCCGCAACCGCTGCCAGCGGTGAGCCGAGGCCGATGAGAAAAGTGATCAGGCCGAGGTGGCTGATGGTCGAGTAGGCCAGCAAGCCTTTCAGGTCGTGCTTGAATATCGCGATGAAGGCTGCAAACGCCAGCGTGATGAGACCCGTGGCGCTGACGATCCCGATGAAGAGGTCTGAACCACCGATAACAGGCGTCAGGCGGGCGAGCAAAAACAGACCCGCTTTGACCATCGTCGCCGAGTGCAGGTAGGCCGACACGGGGGTGGGCGCTGACATGGCTTGTGGCAACCAGATGTGAAACGGAAACTGCGCACTTTTCGTGAAACAGCCGATCAGGATGAGAATCAGCGCGGCGGGGTAACGTGCGTCGGCCTGAATGAGCGCCGCATGCCCCGCCATCTGGCTGATTTCAAAGGTGCCAGCGATCTGACCCAGCAGCAGAAACCCGCCCATCATGGCCAAGCCGCCGCCACCCGTGATGGCCAGCGACATGCGAGCACCTGTCCGTGCGGCAGACACGTGGCTCCAGTAGCCGATCAACAAAAAAGAGGACAGGCTGGTGAGCTCCCAAAAGACCAGCAGCAGCAGCAGGTTGTCCGACAAGACGATGCCCAACATCGATGCCATGAACAGCATCATGGTGCTGAAGAACTTGCCAACCGGGTCGACTTGACCCAGATAGCTGTGTGCATAAAGGATGATCAGCAGACCCATGCCGGTGATCAGCAGCCCGAACATCAGCGACAGTGCGTCGAGTTTGAAGCCGAGGTTCAAGCCGATTTCTGGCACCCAAGGCGCGAAGGTTTGGTGAACCTCGCCAGCCAGAATGCCCGGGGCTTGAGACAGCAGCAACCCAAGGCTGGATGCCGTCACAGCTGCAGCCAGCCAAGCTGTCCGACTTCTGTGCCCCGGCGACCGGGTGAAGCCTGACCAAGCGGTCAGGACGGTGCCCGCAAGCAGGGGGAGAAGAATGATGAGTAAAAGCAATGGCTTGAGAGAAGTTAATTCAAAGGTTAGGGGTTTGTCATTTTATGTGCCACGGATTGCTTCACTGATGGGCAGGGTCTCAGTGGTCGCCTTCTCTGCGGACCATCAGTTTGTCGGTCATCGCAATCGCCAGCGCGCTGAGCAAGAAGACAACGTGAATGATGGTCTGCCACATCAAGACCTTGAGGTCGTAGTTGGCTGCATTGATGAAGGTTTTCAGCAAATGGATGGAGCTGATGCCGATGATGGCCGTGGCCAGTTTGACCTTCAGGACAGAGGCATTGACATGGTTCAGCCACTCCGGTTGGTCCGGGTGGTCTTTCAGCTGCATGCGGCTGACGAAAGTCTCGTAGCCGCCGATGATGACCATGATCAGCAGGTTGGAGATCATGACAACGTCAATCAAGCCCAACACCACGAGCATGATGACGGTTTCGTTGAGTGATGTGATCGCGACGTCGGTTTTGTAGCCTATGCTGTTGATGAGAGACTGCAGCGCAGAAGAACTGCCAAAAACAGCTTCAATCAAATGTTTGAGCTCAACCAAGAAGTGAAAGACATAGACAACTTGTGCCGCAATCAAGCCAACATAAAGGGGCAACTGAAGCCAGCGGCTGGCAAAAATAAAGCCCGGAATGGGGCGTAGCGGCGTAGAGCGTGGTGGCATAGAGTCGGACATGTGGCCTTTTTGATTAACCCAAAATTGTAAGAGTTTTACTTCGGCCCTGATAAATGTCTGGGATTTGTAAGATGGCAGACAGTCAGTGGCATGTAAGTGGCTGACGCGACATTCAAAGGTTGATTCGTATTTAAAAGAAGTTAGCAATAGGAGATAGTTCATGAGTTCAACACAATCCGCCATAGAGTCCACATTGGTCGAAAACCGGGTTTTCAATCCCGATCCAGTGCTAGCCAAAACCGCTTGCATTTCAAGCATGGCCGCTTATGAAGCGCTGTGCAAAGAAGCAGAAACAGATTACGAAGGTTTTTGGGCGCGTCTCGCCCGCGAAAACCTGAGCTGGAAAAAGCCGTTCACGGAAACCCTCGACGAGTCTGATGCACCGTTTTACAAATGGTTTGCTGACGGCCAATTGAACGCGTCCTACAACTGTCTTGACCGGCACTTAGGCACGCCGACCGAACACCAAAAAGCCATCATCTTTGAAAGCGATGACGGCAAGGTCACCAACGTCTCCTACAAAGAACTGCACGCCAAGGTCTGCCAGTTTGCCAATTCTCTGAAGGGCATGGGCATCCAAAAAGGTGACCGCGTTGTCATTTACATGCCGATGACGGTTGAAGGTGTGGTGGCGATGCAGGCGTGTGCCCGTATCGGCGCGACGCACTCGGTTGTCTTCGGCGGCTTTTCTGCCAAGAGCTTGCAAGAGCGCATTCAAGACGCTGGCGCTGTGGCGGTTATCACCGCCAATTACCAGTTGCGCGGCGGCAAAGAGTTGCCCCTTAAAGCCATCGTCGATGAAGGCATCGCCATGGGCGGTTGCGAGTCGATCAAGAACGTCATCGTCTACCAACGCACGCCAACAGCTTGCGCCATGGTGGCCGGCCGCGACAGCCTGATGCATGAAGTCATGGCGAACCAATCTGCTGTCTGCGAGCCTGAGTTCGTCAGTGCGGAACACCCGCTCTTCATCCTTTACACCTCGGGCTCAACCGGCAAACCCAAGGGCGTGCAGCACAGCACCGGCGGTTACCTGCTGTGGGCCAAGCTGACGATGGACTGGACCTTTGACATCAAGCCGAGCGATGTCTTTTGGTGCACGGCCGACATCGGCTGGATCACTGGCCACACCTACGTGGCTTATGGCCCGTTGGCTGCTGGTGCCACGCAAATTATTTTTGAAGGTATCCCAACGTTCCCGAACGCGGGTCGCTTCTGGCAAATGATTGAGCGCCATAAAGTCACGGTGTTCTACACCGCGCCAACCGCGATCCGCTCGCTCATCAAGGCCGCAGAAGCCGACGAAAAAGTCCATCCCCGCAGCTCCGACTTGAGCAGCTTGCGCATCTTGGGTTCGGTCGGTGAGCCGATCAATCCTGAGGCCTGGATGTGGTACTACAAAAACGTGGGCGGCGAGCGTTGCCCGATTGTCGACACCTTCTGGCAAACCGAAACCGGTGGTCATGTGATCACGCCGTTGCCAGGCGCCACGCCTTTAGTGCCCGGCAGCTGCACCTTGCCACTGCCTGGCATCATGGCCGCCATCGTCGATGAAGTGGGTGGCGACGTGCCGAATGGTTCGGGTGGCCTGCTGGTCATCAAACGCCCTTGGCCGTCCATGATCCGCACCATTTGGAACGACCCCGAGCGCTTCAAGAAAAGCTACTTTCCACCCGAAATGGGTGGCACTTTTTACTTGGCTGGCGACGGTGCGGTGCGCAGCGAGGACCGTGGCTATTTCCGCATCACTGGTCGAATTGATGACGTGCTGAACGTGTCCGGTCACCGCATGGGAACGATGGAAATCGAGTCGGCATTGGTGGGTCATTCCGCCTTAGTGGCCGAGGCTGCGGTGGTCGGTCGCCCTGATGACGTGACCGGTGAAGCCATCGTCGCCTTTGTCGTACTGAAGCGCTCACGCCCGACCGGCGACGAAGCCAAAGCCATTGCCAAAGAGCTGCGCGACTGGGTCGGCAAGGAAATCGGCCCGATCGCCAAGCCGAAGGAAATCCGCTTCGGTGACAACCTCCCGAAAACCCGCAGCGGCAAGATCATGCGGCGCTTGCTGCGCGGCATTGCCAAAGGTGAAACCATCCCGCAAGACACATCGACGCTGGAGAATCCGGCCATCTTGGATCAACTCTCAGAAAAGAGCTGACCTGTTGGGGGAGCCCGCTACGGCGGGACGTTAAAAAGCCCGCTGACTCCGAATGGCGTCGGCAGGCTTTTTTAACGAGCGCGAAAAGTTTACTTTGTCGCCAGAATCCAAGTAGCCAACTTCTTGGCGTCATCAGTTGAAACCTGCGGATTGGCGGGCATCGGCACGGGACCCCAGACGCCAGAGCCGCCTTTGATGATTTTGGCCGATAACTTGTCCACGGCGTCTTTTTGGCCAGCGTATTTGGCTGCGATATCTTTGAAGGATGGGCCGACCAATTTGATGGCCGCGGCGTGACAGGCCATGCAATTTTTCGAGGTGGCCAACTGCATATCTGCCAGTGCAGGTGTGGCCGCGACCAAACCGGCGAGCAGGGTGGGGATGAGCAAGAAAGTGTGTTTCATGGGGTTTTTCTGATTGAACTATGTATCAGTTTAAGGGCTTCAGCCTCAGTTTGAGTTGATTCAGCAATTGACCCTGCAAGCCGATGGCGGCGAGCAGAGCCTACAGAGACGATGAATGCTTCAATCCTCAATAGTCGTCAAGCACCGCACCTTTGCTGGCACTGGAGGCATTGAAGGCGAACTTGGCTTGCACGCCACGGGTGTAGCGTGGCAGCGGGGCTTTCCAGCCGACTTTGCGAGCGGCCAGCGCTTCATCGCTGATGTTGAGTTGCAGTAGCAACTGCTTGGCGTCGATGGTGATGGAGTCGTTTTCCTGGATGAAGGCGATGTTCCCGCCCGCTGCCGCTTCTGGTGCGACATGGCCGACGACCATGCCCCAGGTGCCGCCGGAGAAGCGGCCATCGGTGATGAGACCGACGCTTTCGCCCAAGCCCGCACCGACCAACGCACCTGTGGGCGCCAGCATTTCTGGCATGCCCGGGCCACCTTTGGGGCCGAGGTAACGCAGCACCATCACGTCGCCGGCTTTGATCTTGCCGGCCAAGATGGCTGTCATAGCCGATTGTTCGTCATCAAAAACGCGGGCCGGGCCGGTCATAACCGGGTTTTTCAGGCCAGTGATCTTGGCCACGCAGCCTTCTGGTGACAAGTTGCCTTTGAGTACAGCCAAGTGCCCTTGCGCGTACATGGGGTTGTTGATCGGGCGAATCACGTCCTGGTCAGCGCGCGGCACATCCGGTATATCTTTCAGCACTTCGGCAATGGTCTGGCCGGAGATGGTGATGCAGTCGCCGTGAAGCAGTCCGGCTGCCAGCAGCGTTTTCATGACTTGTGGAATACCGCCGGCCTTGTGCAAGTCCACTGCTAGGTATTGGCCGCTCGGTTTCAGGTCGCACAGCACCGGTGTTTTTTGGCGGATGCGTTCGAAATCGTCAATCGTCCATTCGACACCGGCCGTGTGGGCAATCGCTAAGAAGTGCAGCACGGCGTTAGTCGAACCACCGGTCGCCATGATCACTGCCACGGCGTTTTCAATCGCTTTCTTGGTGACGATGTCGCGCGGCTTGAGGTTCTTTTTGATGGCCTCGATCAATACCTTGGCCGACTCTTTGGCCGAGTTGGTTTTCTCTTCGTGTGGGTTTGCCATGGACGAGGAGTAGGGCAGGGAGATACCCAAAGCTTCGAAGGCGCTTGACATGGTGTTGGCCGTGTACATCCCGCCGCAGCTGCCGGTGCCGGGAACAGCACGACGCTCGATTTGCAGCAAATCTTCGTCGCTCATGCGGCCAGCGGAGTGCTCGCCGACGGCTTCAAAAACGCTGACGATATTCAGGTCTTTGCCTTTGTAGTGGCCCGGCAAAATTGTGCCGCCATAGACATAAATAGCCGGCACGTTGGCGCGCAATATGCCCATCAATCCACCGGGCATATTCTTGTCGCAACCGCCGATGACCAGCACGCCGTCCATCCACTGGCCCTGCACGCAGGTCTCGATGCAATCAGAAATCACCTCACGGCTGACCAGCGAGTACTTCATGCCTTCGGTGCCCATGGCCATACCGTCAGAAATGGTCGGGGTGCCAAAAACCTGTGCATTGCCGCCGGCCTCTTCAATCGCGTCAATCGCCGCATCGGCTAGTTTTTGCAGGCCGCTGTTGCACGGTGTGATGGTGCTGTGCCCATTGGCCACACCGACCATCGGTTTTTTAAAGTCCTCGGTTTCGTAGCCCATGGCGTAGAACATCGATCGGTTTGGCGCGCGCGCCGTGCCTTCAGTGATGTTGCGGCTGCGACGGTTGATGGCATCGCCTTCTGGCATCTTGATTTGCGTCATGGGGTCTCTTTGTCTTGGGTTGGTTACGAATAGTCCGAGGCTTTGTCGGCGTAATTTCGAATTCTACGATGCTAACAAGGGTGTTGCGTGTCGCCGCTGTAGGCGCTGACCTCGTTGGCTGCGCTGGCACAATAAGCTGATGTTGATTCATCCTGAAATTGATCCTGTCGCCCTGCAACTGGGGCCGTTGGCCATTCATTGGTACGGCTTGACCTACTTAGCAGCCTTCGGGCTGTTCTTGTTTTTGGCAAATCTTCGTCTGCGGCATCAGCCTTATGCCTCCTTGTCGGGGGCTGCTGCCTGGAGTCGCCGTGACGTTGAAGATATTTTGTTTCTCGGTGTGGTGGGCGTGGTGTTGGGCGGACGCATTGGTTATTGTTTGTTTTACAAGCCCGACTACTACCTTTTGCATCCCTTGGAAATACTGGCGGTGTGGCAGGGGGGCATGAGTTTTCATGGCGGCATGCTGGGTGTTTTGGTGTCTCAAATCTGGTTTGCCCGGACTCGACACAAGCCATGGCTGCAGGTGATGGACTTGATTGCACCGTGTGTCCCGACCGGTCTTGCCGCTGGACGTGTGGGTAACTTTATCAATGGCGAGTTGTGGGGCCGCCTCAGCGATCCTTCATTGGCTTGGGGCATGGTTTTCAGGCACAGCGGAACACTGCAGCCGCGTCATCCTTCTCAGGTCTATCAGTTCTTGCTAGAAGGATTGCTGCTGTTTGTTTTTCTTTGGTTGTATGCCCGCAAGCCGCGAAAAATGGGCGAAGTATCTGCAGCCTTTCTGGTGGGCTACGGTGTGCTGCGCTTCGTGGCCGAGTTTTTCCGCGAGCCCGATGACTTTTTGGGCATCCTTGCGCTTGGAATGAGCATGGGGCAATGGCTCTGTCTGCCGATGATCGCGGCCGGTGTCGTGTTGTGGATCTGGGCTTCCAAGGCGGTCAAGTCGGCCTGATGCCGCACATTACCGACGGCACCCGCGACAGTTGCGCTTGAAATGACTTGAAGTGTTTGGCTAGGGGTTTAGCCTCGTTTGTCAGCATTTGCCAACTTTTAAACCATGGTTCTGCTTGCGGGCATCGCGCTAACATCTCATAATTATCCGTAATTACGGTTTTATGTCTTTTTTTCTGTTCCTCTTTAGGTTTCGAAATCATGCGCCTTGTTCAGAATTCTTTGCATCAGGAAGTCGCGACCACTTTGCGCGAACAAATTTTTTCCGGCGCTTTGCTGCCTGGGAGTTTTGTTGACGAAGTGGCCCTGTGTGATGGCCTGAAAATATCCCGCACACCCTTGCGCGAAGCCCTCAAGGTACTGACGGCAGAAGGGCTGCTCCGTCATGAGCCCAGGCGCGGTTGTTTTGTCAGCGAAGTGACAGAGAAGGATCTGGATGATATTTTTCCTGTGATTGCACTGCTTGAAGGTCGTTGTGCTTTCGAGGCTGCGCGCAACGCAAGTGATGCCGACCTAGCCGCCCTAAAGACTTTGCATGAGCGTTTGAAAGGCCATGCCGGCGCGGGCCGTATTCAAGATTATTACGCGACAAATTTGTTGATTCACGAGGCTATCATCCTGTTGGCCGATAACCGTTGGCTAGCCCAAACGATTGCTGATTTGAGAAAAATTCTCAAGCTGGCGCGCCTCCAGCAATTGCATGCGCCGGGTCGGTTGACGCAAAGTTTGTCGGAGCACTTGTCGGTGTATGCGGCTTTGATGAGCCGGGACAGCGAAGGCGCTGAGGCGGCCATGCGCACGCACCTGACGCGTCAGCGCGACGCTTTGCGAGATCTTTCACGTCTTCAAACGAAAAGTCGGGTGGCTGCATGAACTCATCAGAATGGCTGTTACGCGGTGTTCAGTCCGTCAGCAAGGGCTTGAAATTCAAACGTAATGAGGTCGGTGCCATCAACTTGAAGTCCGCTGCGAAGGCCCGCCCCATGGCCGCCGTTGCACCGCCGATGGCAGAGCCTCCTTCGGCGCCTGTATTAGCAACAGCAGGCCCTATTGCTAAAAACAGTCGCAGCACGCGTGAGCGGCTCAAGGCCGTGTTGAAACACAAGGAAGAAGCCCTCTCGCCGCGCGTTTTGCGCCGTACATTGGTCGAACTTCAGTCGGTGGTGGACAGTCAGGTCAGCGAAGTGGAAGGTGGCCGGCGTGCCCGCAATATCTCGATTTGGTACGCCAGCGCCACACCCGAGCAGCGACGTGACGCTTGGTTGCTAATGAGTGAGCAGTTCGCTCCCAACGCCGAAAAAGTAAAGGCCGCCCGGGATCATTACGAGGCTTCCCTCGGCACGCCAGAAGAAGGCCAGGCCGAGATCCGTTTGCGTCGCGCCTTTGTCTCCCCGCGCACACGGCTGTTGCAGCGCTTTTCGGCCTTTCCTGAAGGCATGCGCTTCTTAGTTGATATGCGGGCTGAACTGCTGCCACATTTAAAAACTGAAAAACGTTTACTGGCCCTGGACTCAGAACTGGAAAATTTGTTTTCTACTTGGTTTGACGTGGCTTTCCTGGAACTACGACGAATCAGTTGGGACTCGCCTGCATCGTTGATTGAAAAGCTGATCAAGTACGAAGCTGTGCACGCCATCAAAAGCTGGGCCGATGTCAAAAATCGCTTAGACAGCGATCGGCGTTGCTACGGGTTTTTTCATCCGCATCTACCCGACGAACCACTGATTTTTGTCGAGGTCGCGTTGGTCGATGAACTGGCTGATGCTATTACCCCGCTGCTCGACGAGTTGGCTGCTGCCAGCGATCTTGGCAAAGCCACCACCGCGATTTTTTATTCCATCAGCAGCACCCAAACGGGCTTGCGCGGCGTCAGCTTCGGCGATTCTCTGATCAAGCGCGTGGTCGAAACCTTGCGTGCCGAATTCCCACGACTCAAGGTCTTTTCCACGCTCTCGCCAATACCGGGCTTTCGCGCTTGGCTGGCCAAACAGGCCGGCGCCATGATCGACCAACTCAGTGACAAAGAACGTCAGATTTTGGGGCGTGCTTTGGAGCAGCAGCCACCGACGCCGGCGGCTTTTTTGGCGGCAGGCGACAAAGTGTTGCAGCTGGACGAAAAATCGCCGGTGCGCCGTATGTTGATGCATTGCGCTGCCAGCTATCTGGGCCGGCAGTTTGACAACGGCCGGCCATTAGATGCGGTGGCGCGCTTTCACTTGAGCAATGGTGCGCGTATCGAGCGCCTGAATTGGGCCGGGGACATCTCGGCCAAAGGCTTGAAGCAGTCGTATGGCCTGATGGTCAATTATCTGTACGATTTGAAGCGTCTGGACAAATACCGCGGCTTGATGGCTCAGGGGAAAATCCCAGTAGCGCCCAAGGTTGAAGATTTGTATATTTAAGCTTGGACGATACTCATCACAATTCGCTTCCTTGAGGCAGCGCAAAAAGATGCTGCCCTTTTTCTATAACGACCGGAGACATACCATGAGTCATTTTCAAACGAGCGCGAGCCGACGCGATGTGTTGCGCGTGGCAGCTGCTGGTGTAGCCGCCATTTCGTTGGGTAGCCAAGCCCAGTCAAGCTGGCCGACGCGACCCATCACGGTCATTGTTCCTTTCCCCGCTGGCGGTGGCACGGACGCTTTTGCCCGGCCTTTGTCGGCGCAGTTTGCCCGACTCACGGGCAAACAATTGATCATTGACAACCGCGGCGGCGCAGGCGGTACGCTGGGGGCAGGCATAGCAGCCAAAGCCGTGCCGGATGGCTACACGTTGTTCATGGGCGCTGTGCACCATGCGATTGCCCCGTCGATGTATCCGAAGCTAGATTACGACATTGAGAAAGATTTTGTGCCACTGTCACTTTTGGCCAATGTGCCGCAAGTGTTGGTCGTTAATCCGAAAAATCTGCCGGACAACTTCAAAGACTTTCTGGCCTTGGTGCGCAAATCGCCAGGTAAATTCAATTACGGATCTGCCGGTGCCGGTACGTCGCATCACTTGGCGGGCGAGCTCTTCAAGCAGCAAAGTAAAACCTTCATCACGCACATTCCTTACCGCGGTGCCGGGCCTGCTTTACAGGACTTGATGGCGGGTACCGTTGACATGATGTTCGACGGTTTGGGTTCCTCTGCGGGTCACATCAAGGGCGGTCGCATCAGGGCGCTCATGGTCTCCGGCAACAAACGCAATGCGGCTTTTCCCGACGTGCCATGCGCCGCCGAATTAGGTTTCCCTGACTACACCGTGACGACTTGGTATGGCATGTGGGCTCCCAAAGGGACGCCCGCGGATGTGCAGGCCAAAATTATTGAAGAGTTGAACCGTGCCAGTGCGACCCCTGAGTTGAAAGCTGTCTGGGCTGCGAACGGTGCTGATTTTGGGGGCCTCACGCCCGTGCAGTTTGGCGGTTTTGTGAGTGCCGAAGTCAAGCGTTGGGCTGCGGTAGTCAAGGCTTCCGGCGCCAAACTTGATTAAAGATGTTTTCGTTTTGTTCTTGAGTGGCTCCTTGTCAGTTCTCGTTTTTTTGCACTTTTCCTTCGATGAAAAACAACAATCTCTTTAGCGCTTTGCGCGCAGCTTTCCCAAAAGATCTCAACGCTGTGGCTTTGGAAACAGAACAAGGATTGCTTTACTCATGGGGCGACTTAGAGCGCTCAACCGCCATGCTGGCGAACTTGCTGAAGTCCCTGGACTTGCCGGTCGGTGCTCGCATTGCCATGCAGGTTGAAAAGTCAGTCGAAGCCATGATGCTGTACTTGGCGACGCTGCGTGCCGGGTATGTTTTTCTGCCTCTCAACACGGCCTACCAAAGCGCCGAAATCGAGTACTTCATCGAGAATGCAGAACCGTCTGTGGTGGTCTGCAGCTCAAAGAATTTCGGCTGGGTCAGCAAGATCGCTTTCAAGGCAGGCACGCAAAATGTCTTCACACTAGACGACGACCGCACCGGCACTTTGCTCGATCGCGCGGCCCATTGCAGTGATCAGCACGTCGCGGTGCCCCGTCAAGCCGATGACTTGGCGGCGATTTTGTACACCAGCGGCACGACGGGTCGCAGCAAGGGTGCGATGTTGACGCACGGCAACTTGCTCAGCAACGCACTGACGCTGAAAGCGTATTGGGGTTGGCAAGCGGGTGATGTGTTGATTCATGCGCTGCCGATTTTTCATGTGCATGGTTTGTTTGTGGCGCTGCATGGCGCGCTCATCAATGGCAGCAAAATGATTTGGCTGTCCAAGTTTGACCCCAAGCTGGTGCTGAAAAAACTACCCGAAGCCACTGTCTTCATGGGCGTGCCAACGCTGTATGTACGCTTGCTGGCCGAACCGGGTTTGAACCAAGAGGCTTGCCGTCACATGCGGCTTTTTATCGCCGGTTCTGCGCCCTTATTGATTGAGACTTTCACAGACTGGCAGCAGCGCACTGGTCACACGATTTTGGAGCGTTACGGCATGAGCGAAACCATCATGCTCACCTCTAACCCTTATCTTGTGAAGGATGGCGAACGTCGCGGTGGTACGGTTGGCTTTCCCCTGCCAGGCGTCAGCGTGCGGGTCTGCGACGACGATGGCAAAACACTGCCCATGGGTGAGATTGGCGCGATCCAAGTCAAAGGACCGAACGTTTTCAAGGGTTACTGGCGCATGCCCGAAAAAACCAAAGAAGAGTTCACGCTGGATGGCTGGTTCAAGACCGGTGATGTGGGAAAAATTGACACACTGGGTTACATCACCATCGTTGGTCGCAGCAAAGATCTCATCATCAGTGGCGGCTACAACGTCTATCCAGCCGAGATAGAGGCGTACATCAATGACATGCAAGGCGTGGCCGAAAGTGCGCTGGTTGGCGTGCCGCATCCCGATTTTGGTGAGGTGGGGGTGGCAGTGGTGATCGCTAAGTCGGGCGCACTGGTCAATGGTGACGCCGTTGTGGCGTCGCTCAAAGCACAACTGGCTAACTTCAAAATTCCGAAGAGATGTTTCGTGGTGCCTGAACTGCCGCGCAACACCATGGGCAAGGTACAGAAAAATCTGTTGCGCGAGCAGTACAAGGCACTTTTCGCTAGCGCCTAAAAGTTACGTCTAAGAGGCCGAAACTAGCGCAGCACCATCACCGGAATGTCTGAGTGGGTCAGGACGTGGGTAGTTTCGCTGCCGAGTAGCATGCGTTTGATGCCTCGTCGGCCGTGAGATGCCATCACGATCAGATCACAGTCGTGCTTTTTAGCTGCGGCAATGATGGCCTCAGCAATCAAGTCTGAATGGGTGGTCACCGCAGTGGCTTGAACACCTTGGGCATCGGCTTGGCCCTTGATTTTGTTGACGGTGGCTTGGCCGATATCGGCCCATTCTTTTTCGATGCGGGAAATTTCACTCATGCTCACTGTCGCACCGCCTTCAAAATAGCTCACGGGGTAGCGCGGAACCACCTGCAAGGCGACAACATGCCCGCCTGCGAGCTTGGCCAATTCAATGCCGCTGTCAGCAGCTTTTTGGGACAATTCAGAGCCATCGGTGGCGATCAAAATGCGTTTGAACATGCAGGTCTCCTGTTAAATTAGATTTCAGTCTAGCGCTGAATCTGACTTGAAGTTTGATCCACGTCAATCCCCGTGCTGTTCGTACCGATTACGCTTCATCGTATGTACGCTGTAGACTTTCCCCACGATGCTTCAAGCTTGGTTTTAGACCGAAGCACCGGGTACTCTGGGCGTGACCAAGAGGCTGAAACGGCTGAGCTATGCATCTTCGATGAGCCGGAGGAATGGTCGCGCTTTAGCCGTCAGACCACACAGCATCGCCAGTCCGTTGAAAGCGATTCGACAGTGTGGGAATCTCAAGTGCTGGTCAGTGGCATGCATTGCGCCGCTTGCTCATTGTTGCTGGAGCAAGCTTTGCTTGCGGTACCTGGCGTGCAATCTGTCCATGTCAGTGCGGCAAGCCGGCGCGCCAGTGTTGTCTGGTCATCGGCCGTCACTCGGCCTTCCGCATGGCTGCGGGCGCCGCGGGCGCTCGGTTATACCTTGACTCCGGCGCTTGACACCGCCGCTTCTGAACAGACCCGTAAGGACGCTCGACTGGCACTGTGGCGCTGGCTGGTGGCTGGTTTTTGCATGATGCAAGTGATGATGTACGCCTTTCCGGCCTACATCACCGAGCCCGGTGACATCACGCCCGACATTGAGAAATTGCTGCGTTGGGCGTCTTGGGTCTTGACTCTGCCGGTATTGCTTTTTTCTTGTCGGCCATTTTTTGCCAATGCACTTCGCGACTTGAAACAGCGCCGCATCAGCATGGATTTGCCGGTGGCGCTCGGCATCTTGATCACCTTTGCGATCAGCTCTGCTGCAACCTTTGAGACGAAAGGTTGGTGGAGCGCCGAGGTTTACTTTGATTCCCTGACGATGTTTGTGTTCTTCCTGCTGACGGGGCGTTGGCTTGAGCAGCGACTGCGCGCACGCACCTTGGGCGCGTTGGACAATTTGATGCAGCGGCTTCCTGAGAGCGTGCAACGACAGTTGCCCGGCGGTGAATTCGAGCAGGTGGCGGTGCGGCGCCTGAAGGTTAGCGACTTGGTGCGGGTCTTGCCCGGGCAGGCTTTCCCGGCTGACGGTGTGATCGAGGCCGGCAACACCTATGCCGACGAAGCGCTGTTGACCGGCGAGTCCCGCCCTGTGCAACGTCCCATCGGGGCGCTCGTGATGGCTGGCAGCTACAACCTGTCAGCGACAGTTGAAGTGCGAATTCAG
>CANFJF010000015.1 GCA_947447355.1 Comamonadaceae bacterium | reverse complement strand
GGTAGCGTGTTGTCAAAATCACCATGCGCCACAAAAGCGTGGAGACTTTTTAAGCGCGATTTTTGAGCCAAATGAGATTGCAACTCTGGCAAGATTCGACCGCACAACAACCCAAAACCAGCGACAACTTCGGGTTCGCTGAGGGCCACGCTGGCGCTCATGATGCCGCCTTGGCTAAAGCCGGCAACCACCGTTCTATCCGGTTGAATTTGATAAGCCGCTTGAATTTGCTGGATGAAGCGAAGCAAGGTCAAGCGGCTGCTCTCAGCTTCTGCTTCCTCGATTTGGGGGCCGCTCGGCGTGAAGGCAACCCTGAACCAGGCAAATTTGCCCAGCCCCAACGTCAAAGGGCCGCGCGCCAACACCACCAAAGTATCCGGACCCATGCCAGTGGCGACATCAGCCATGTCCATTTCTGAGCAGCCCACGCCATGCAACAAAACCAACAAGGACTGAGGTGCGCGGGGTTGAGGCTGCCGGATTCGAAACGACAGTTCAAAGGCAGCGTCTTTTTGCAATTCACCTAGGGTGAGGTCAAGATTTGTCATGGATTTCAGGTGGCCATTGTAAGAAATCGAGACGCTAAGGTGCGAAACCATAAAGTCGAACGGGGTTGTCCACCAGCACTTGGCGCTGGAGTAGCTGAGTGCCAGCCCACTCCCCAAATAGATCCAACATCAAGGCATCGTCAGGCATGGGCTTCTCACCGGCCATGGCGGAGGTGTGTGGCCAATCAGTTCCCCATAGCATGCGTTCAGGCGCCAAGCTCAGCCAGGCACGGGTGATGACACCTGCGTCTTCATAGCCAGCTGGACCGCTCTTGCTGTCGTGGTAAGCGCCGGACAGCTTGACCCACGTATTGCCCCGCTCCACCAGCTTGCGCAAGATTGGCCAAGCCGGGTGCGACAGGCCCTGCGGCTGCGGAAAGCGGCCCAGGTGGTCGATGACCAGCGGCGTGGGCAGGCGTTGCAACACATCGTCCAGCGACAAGTAGCTGTCGGCGAGCGCATGCACCTGCACATGCCAGCCAAGTGGGGCGATGCGATGGGCCAGCGCTTCCATACTCTGCGCCGAAGGGCCGGCCGGCCGCGCGAAATTGAATCGAATGCCACGCACACCAGCGGCATGAAGTGACTGCAGTTCAGCGTCGTCCACATTTTGATCGACCACCGCAATACCGCGCGCTGCGCTGCCCATTGTCTTGAGCGCTGCAAGGAGGCAGCTGTTGTCCGTGCCGTAGGTGGACGGCTGCACGACGACACTGCGCGTGGTGCCTAGGCGAGTCTGTAGCAGACGGTACTGCGCCACTGTCGCGTCTGCAGGTTTTAGGTCGGCTCGGGGATCAGCCGGGAAACGGGCATCGTAGATGTGGTGGTGGCTGTCCACTGCGCCAGTCGGCATGGCTAAGCGTGCTGGCGCCGTGCCTGCAGACCAAGGAACGGGAATCATTGCGTGGACACTTGTTTCAAGAACTGATTCAGCCGGTACGCGGCGGCCGCGTTCACCGCACCCTCTGGCATTCTTCCGGCGGCCAAGGCTGCGACCTGTCGAACCGTATCCATGGTTTGATGTTCTCGGGCTTGGACGGTCATGCCACCAACGTGCGGCATCAGCACAACGTCTGGTCTACCAACGAAGCGAACAGAGGGTTTCTGATCTTGCGCTCGGCCCACATCCAAACCAGCACCACGCAGATGACCGGCATCAAGGGCGGCTTCCAAGGCATCTTCATCTACCAATTCACCTCGGGACAGGTTGATGAAAGAAGCACCCTTGCGCATGCAGCTGAAGGCGCTCGCATTCATTAAATTAGCTGTCTCAGGCGAGGCAACGGCAAGACAAACAACGAAGTCCGAAACGCGCAGAAGTTCGTCAAAAGACACGGCCATAGCGCCGAGCTGATCTTGTGGGAAATAGGGGTCGAATACCCGTACTTGCATACCGATTGCACCAGCAATGTCGGCCAGGTGCTGCCCGATGCGACCATAGCCCACAATGCCCACGGTACAGGCGTTGAGCTGCAAACCCTTGGCAAGCACAGGTTCCTCTTGTCTAGCGTAAGCAGTGCGGACACGCGAAATCCCACGGGCCAAATCAATCATCATGCCCAAGCCCATTTCCGCCACAGCGCGCCCGAAACCTGCCGAGGCTTGCGTCACCAGAACGCCATGCAATGAAGCGGCACTCACGTCGATGGTGCTGATGTCCACCGCACCGCGCAAAAAAGCCACGAGCTCCGGCGCATGCTCGAAGGTCGAGGCCAGCCCCGCAGCAGAGCGGTGCGCCAGGATCACCTGACAACCGGCCGCGGCCTCTGCAAGTTCACGACCTTCAAGGACACGGCCGGTCAAGTTGCGGACCACCTGGGCATGGCGCTGCAGTTCGACCAAGCCAGCTTCGCTGTAAAAATTGGCAAACTCGTCGTCGGTATAGGTCAGGAAGACCTTGAGGGATTGGTGATGCATCAAAGGTCAACCATCGTGATGCCATTTTTGCGGATCAGGTCGACCCAGCGCTGCGTGTCTGTGCGGACATATGCGGCGAACTCTTCCGGGCCGGTTGCCATTGGCATCATGCCTATTTCGGCCAACCGGCTACTCAGTTCTGCGCTGTTCAAAACCTCTCTGACGCTATTGCTCAGCTTGGTCACGACAGCTGACGGTGTACCCGCCGGTGCAAACAGGCCGGCCCAAGTATTCGGGTCGAAGCCGCGCAGCGTGAGGCCCAGAGCGGGCACGCTAGGCATTTGTTCGGCGCGCTTGGTTCCGGTCACGCCTAAGGCCAGCAGCCTGCCGCTACGCACATGCGGCAGCGAAGTCGGCACCGTGTCAAACATCATGTCAACTTGACCACCGAGCAGGCCGGTGGTGGCGAGTGCCGGGCTCCGGTAAGGCACGTGCAGCAGATCAGTGCCCGTCGTTGCTTTGAAGAGCTCAGCAGCGAGGTGACTGGTCGTGCCATTGCCGCCTGAACTGTAGGTGAGCTTGCCTGGATTTGCCTTTGCTTTGGCGATGAATTCGCCCACATCCTTCACGCCGGTCGAGGGATGAGCGACGAGGACTAATACACCACTAGCGACCCCAGAAACGGGAACAAAATCTTTGACAGGGTCGTACGGCAGCCGCTTGTAAAGACCGACGTTGATAGCGTGCGTGCTGATGGTCCCGAGCAGTAAGGTATAGCCATCGGCGGGTGCCTGGGCAGCGGCCTGGGTACCAATCAAGCCGGCAGCACCAGCACGATTGTCAACAATGATGGTCTGCCCCAACTTCACGGACAACGCGTTCGCCAACAGGCGCGCCGCGATGTCTGTGAAGCCACCCGGGGCAAAGGCCACGATGAGTTTGATGGGTTTGGTCGGCCATGGCTCATCGGCAGCAAAAAGGAGGGATGGATTGACTGCTGCCAATGGGGCAACAGCAGACCACTGGATCAGGGATCGGCGTGTGATGGACATGGAAGGTCTCCTTGTTATTTTTTAATCTTAATCAGACCGGCAGGCCCTTGGCGCGCAGCACAGCGTCGAAGCGTTCGGGGTCAGAGATTCCGGTGGCATTGTCTGCGCGGATTTTGGCCTCCTTCTCCAAATGCGCCTTGCAGCGCTTGAGTATGTCAGCGGCCTCGACGGATGGAATGGCGATCACACCATCTGCGTCACCGACGATCAAGTCACCCGGCAGAACGACCAAGCCAGCGCAGGCGACGGGAATGTTGATCTCTCCCGGGCCATCTTTGCTAGGGCCGCGATGGGTGTGGCCGCGCGCGAAGATCGGCATCCCCTCTTCGGCCCATTCGCACAAGTCACGCACGGCACCATCGACCACCAAGCCACCGAGTTTTTTAGCCACACATGTCGTGCGAATCAATCCTCCCACCAACGCTTGAGACACATCACCACCACCGTCAATCACCAGCACATCACCTGGTCGCACCATCATCAGCGCCTTGTGGATCATCAGGTTGTCGCCGGGGCGTACGCGCACTGTCAGGGCGGGACCGCACATCACCGTGTCGAGCCTACCGTGGTACTGGCGCAAGCCAACAGTGCCAATGTTGCGACTCATCGAGTCGCCAATGGCGGCGACGGGAATGCTGCGAAACGCCTCAACGATGTCAGCAGATGGCCCTTCGACACGGGGATTGATGCGGTAGCCGGCAGGCCATTGAAGTGCGGGCTTAGAGGCAGTACTTGTCACAGGAAACTCCAGAAAAGTGGATGGATTATGGGGTCGATAAAACCTGCGGATTCACGCAGGCAGAAATTTCAACCGGCGTGCCCTGCAAAAAACTCAGCACGTTGCGTGCTGCGCCACTGGCCATGCCCGCCAGTGCCGCCGGGGTAGAGCCCCCGACATGCGGCGTGAGCACCACATTGGGCAAAGTGGCAAGCTCGCTCCCCAAAGGCAAAGGCTCGACGGCCATCGTGTCCAACCCCGCCGCATGCAACTGACCGCTTTTTAGCGCGGCGATCAAGGCCAACTCGTCCACCACCTCACCCCGCGCAGTGTTGACAAGGATGGCACCGTGCGGCATGGCGGCGAACTGCGCTTCACCCAGCATGTTGCGCGTGTGTTTGTTCAAGGGCACATGCAGGCTGACGACCTGACTCGAACGCAATAATTCGTTGAGCGATGGCACGATGCGAACCCCGAGCAGGGGACTCACACCATCGGTCAGTGCAGGGTCGTAGGCGACCACCTCCATGCCCAACGCTTGGCAGACTGCGGCAACGCGCCGGCCAACTTGACCAAAACCGATCAGGCCCAACGTTTTGCCCTGTAGCTCGACGCCATCCTGCGCGCGCGACCAGCGGCCCTCGTGCAACTCTTTATCCATCCAGCCGATGCGACGGGCAGCCGCGAACATCAGTCCCAGCGTCAACTCCGCAACCGATTGCGCGTTGGTGCCGGGCGTCATGTAGACCGGGATGCCGCGCCGTGTAGCGGCCTCCACATCGATATTGCTGACACCAACACCATGCTTGGAAATCACCTTCAACGTGGGGCATGACGCTATGGCTTTGGCCGACAACTGGACGGTGCGCGAGATGACGGCATCGACAGGCTCAGTGGCCATCAGGCGCTCGACCTCTTCAACACTATTGGGGTCAGACAGGTAAAGCACCCGCGCGCCAACTTGTGCCAAAAGATCCACACCTGATTGGGCGAGTGTGGCGGCAGTGACCAGTACTGTGAAACTCATTCCAATCCCTTTAGTTAGGGGTCATTTTCTGCAGGTCATATCATTCCGTCTATTCGATTATTTTTATAATTACATTCCATTGAGTTATGAATGAACTTAAATTTCAGTGATCTCAAAAGCTTTGAAGTGATTGCCACCCTTGGCCATTTGGGAAAAGCCGCAAGCCAACTCGGAAGAACCCAACCGGCACTGACAAAATGCGTGCAACGTCTCGAACTGAGCTTTGGATGCGCGCTTTTTGAACGCCATGGACGCGGCATCAAATTGACGTCTGTCGGCGAGGTGCTGCTAGCCCGGGCACGTCAACTGCTGGGTGCCAGTGAAGATGCCATTCGGGAAGTCAGTGACTACGCCAAAGGAAATGCGGGCCATGTACGCATCGGCTGTGGGCCGATTGCAGCCGACCATGTGCTGCCGGAAATCTGTAATTTACTGCTGGCTGAGGCCCCAGAAACCACCATCGATATCACGGTGGCACAAAGCACCGATCTGCGTCAGCGCCTGATTGAGGGTGACATAGACTTGCTGATAGGTCTGGCGCCGGGCGAGGACGACGCATTCATCACTCATTCCATCGTTGAAGATGTTGTTGTGATTGCCGCCAACATCAATCACCCAGTTTTCAGACTGAAAAAAATCACGATGAAATCTTTACTGCCTTGGCGCTGGGTCTTGCCGGTTGCCGCCATTCCAAGCAGACAGTGGCTTGACGCGACTTTTCAGTCCCATGGATTACCGGCCCCTGAGGTTCAGATCAATGCCAACTCCATCCCGTTAATGCCAGGACTCATCGCCCGAACTGAACTGCTCAGTTTTCTGTCAAGGCACACTTTGTCCACATCAGCCCATTCATCTCAACTACGCGAAGTTCCTTTAAAGGACGCGACCCTTCACCGGCGCTTGGGCGTGACCTATCGCCGGGAAGGCTACTTGTCTCCTGCTGCGCAGCGCTTGGTCACACTGCTCAGAACCAAGGGTGAAGGACTTTTTCCTGAAGCGATGAACCAGCTAGGCCAGATCCCACCCGCTAGGCCACCGGCAATGTGAAAGGACGCAAGATCGTGTTGACACGGGCTACGTACACCTCATTCATTGGCGCACAGCTGCCCCCATGAGTGCTTGGTTGCGCCATATCAACCTGATCCGCACACGCAGGTCTAGACTGCGACTGTGACCACTTCCACACTGCTCCTGTTCCGCTCAACTGAGGAAATGCAGTCCACGCTCATTGGCATCTGCGTTGCACTTGGGATTGGGCTTTTGATCGGCGCTGAGCGTGAGCGACGAAAGGACAACTCGTCTAGCCGAAACGCTGCTGGGATTCGCACGTTTGCCGTTGCCGCCCTGATGGGGGCGGTTGGATGGATGCTGGGGGGTATTGAGCTGTTGGCGCTTGCGGTGCTGGTGGTGGGCGCAGGGACCATGATCGCGTATCAAAAGTTCCATGCGCAGGATCCGGGCCTGACGACCGAATTCGCCTTGGTGCTGACCTGCATGCTGGGCGGCATGGCCATGCAAAATAGTTTGCTGGCCGCTGGTTTGGGTGTTGCCTTGGCGCTGCTATTGGCGGCACGCAGTCGGATGCATCACTTTGTCAGCACCGTCATGACAGAGCAGGAATTGCACGACACCTAGTTGTTTTTCGCCATCGCACTGATCGCCATGCCGCTCGCACCTGACCGATTCATGGGGCCATTCGGGGCACTCAATCCACGCGCATTGACCAGCCTGATTGTGGCCGTCATGGCAGTCAGCGCCGCAGGCTACGTGGGCATGCGCTTGGTGGGGCCACAGTACGGGCTTCCGCTCTCAGGCTTTGCCTCCGGCTTTGTTTCCAGCGCCGCCACCATTCACGCCATGGGCAGACGCGCCAGTCAAGATGCATCCCTGACGGCACCTGCAGTTGCCGGAGCGGCACTGTCTTCAATCGCAACCATGATTCAGATGTCGCTGGTGATTGCCGTGGTGCAACCAAACTTGCTGCTGGCCATGGCATGGCCGTTGGCCGCGGGGGGGGCAGTCGCCTCGCTGTATGGCTTGGTATTTTTCTTGCAGAGTGTCAAAAATCCAATGCGACGTGAATCTGCGGAGACAGGCCGGGCCTTTGACTTGAAAACCTCCATCGGGTTTTCTGTGTTGTTGGGCGTGGTGATGATCGCATCAGCAGGACTCAACGCTTGGCTGGGTGATGCCGGTATTTTGATAGGTGCCGCTGTCTCCGGCTTTGCCGATGCACACGCAACGGCGGCGTCAGCGGCCTCATTGATGGCCGCAGGCAAGATTGAGGTGGGTCAGGCGATGGTTCCCATTTTGCTGGGTTTGACCACGAATGCCGTGACCAAGGCGGTGTTGGCATTCAACGCAGGTGGCTTGGCCTTCGCCAGCAAAATAGTGCCAAGCTTGGTCTTGATGGTGGCGGCCACATGGCTTGGGTTTTGGCTGATCAAGTAGCGTCTGAACTGGAACACATATGAACAAGCACCCTGCACCGGTTCACCAGATTGAGTTGCGCATTTCGCAGTTGTCGGAGCTCTTCAACTCCATGGATCCAACGCCGTTTCACCACTGTGATCTGGACCGCGACGCCCAGGCATATCTGGAAAGTTGGGCCATGGGGTTCTCACACAAAGCCCACTTTCGCATCATTGTGCATATCGAAGACATGCCGCAGACCGATCCGACCGCCACGGTGGTCGAGGCCATCCACAATTTCTTTGACTACAAGGCAGACCTCGCAAAGCGCCAAATTAAACTTCTGTTGCAGGAGGGTCGCACAAGCCTATTGATCGGCTTGACGTTTCTGATGCTGTGCCTACTCGGGGCGGACATCATGTCGGGCTTTACAGAGAATACCTTCTTGCGCGTGCTCAGGGAGAGTCTGATCATCGGCGGCTGGGTTGCCATGTGGCGCCCGCTACAGATTTTTTTATACGAGTGGTGGCCCATGGTGCGGCGCGGAATCATATTTCGCAATCTGGCCAAGGCTAGCGTGCATGTGACGCCAGGATCATCCAAATTCCAGCCCACTCATTGATGACGGCCGGCGGCCTCAAGTCAGGGCATAGATATGCCAACGTCCGCTCCCGAGACATTACAGACGTCTGCAGCCTTAAATTTGCAGCCTCAAAGCGAACATTCAATTTTGACGAATTACTAAACAGAAATGCTGGACTTCCCACGGTGCAGTAGACAGCTCGGACCTATGTGATTTCGTCGTAACCCAGCCCATGGGCGTTCAGCAAAAAGTACCCTTCAACGTCTGGCACCAGCACTGAGATATGGTTGTAAATCATGTCGGTCTAGCCGTACTCATGGACCAGGCGATAAGCTGCCGCCAAGTCAACTCGGACAGCCCATTCCTCAGGGCCGTAAGCTTTTCGTGGGGTCGCTGTCGAAGCGGCGAGAAGGTGATTTTTATCAACGAACATGCAGGCTGTCCCTCATGGTTAGCTAACAAAAAAATTTCCTGCTGGTGAGCTTCAATGGCAAGCCGCACTTAGCGCCCCACAAAAACCGCAGGCCGCTTTTCCAAGAATGCTCGCTGCGCTTCACGCGCATCTTCTGTTTTGGCAATGGCCGCCGTCATGTCTTGCTCGTAGCGGTAACCGTCGCGCAGACTCATATCTTCAATAGCGTTCAAAGTTTGCTTTGCCAATCTGACTGACAAAGGACTTTTGGCGGCCATGCTGTTCGCAATAGCCAATGCGGCATCCATCAACTGCTCATGCGGAACACAGGCTTCCACGACACCTAAACGGTAAAGCTCGGCAGCAGGCACGCGATAACCAGTCAGGGCCATGCGGCGTAGCAGCGAGTGCGGGAAAAGACGCATTGCGTGACTGCCACCACCCAGCAAACCAACGTCAATTTCGGGTAAACCGAGAGACGCTCGCTCGGATGCCACCAACACATCACAAGATGCTGCGATGGCGAGCCCGGCTCCCAGAGCGGGACCGTTCAGTGCCGCAACAATCGGCTTGGCGCACTCACGAATTGTGTGAAAGCACTCACGCGTTCGGCGTGAATGCGCAGGTAGATCGCCCGGACCTTTGATCACATCAGCTCGGCCCTTAAGGTCGGCACCAGCACAAAAGACTTTGCCTTCACCAGTCAACACCACTGCGCGCACGTCGTCGGTTTCTGAAATTTTGTCCAGCGCCCACGTTAGCTCGTCACTGAGTGTGCGGCTCAGTGCGTTGACTGGCGCGAAGTTCATACGCAAGATAGCCACGTGGCCAATCATTTCGATGCGTAGCTGAGTCAGGTCTTGCATAAGTTCTCCGAAGATGTAAAGTTTTTGATATTGAAGCGAAAAATTTAAATGATTCCGCGCTCGCGGAACACCTTGATTTGATCTGACGTCATGCCAATTTTTTGCAGTATGTCGTCGGTGTGTTCACCCAATAGCGGCGGCGGCTTGTCTAGCCTCAGACTAGAATTTCTGAAGCGAAAAGGGCTGACGACTTGCGGCACCGAGCCAGACTGCGGATGTGGGATGTTGCGCAGCATCTGCCGGTGAACCACTTGAGGGTCTTTAAAAACTTCAGGTATGGAGTTGATGGGGCCGCAAGGAACTTGGGCTTGCTCTAACCGCTTAATCCAGTGTGCACGACTCTTTTGTACGAAGGCGTCCTCGATGATGGGCTGCAAAATTTCTTGGTGTCGTACCCGCTCTGCGTTGGTCTTGAATCGAAGGTCACTGGCAAGGTCTGGGCGATCAATCACATCACAAAACTTGGTGAACTGTCCGTCGTTGCCGACCACCAGCACGATCTGACCATCCGCACACTGAAAAACGTTCTGTGGCTGAATATTCGGATGAGCATTTCCAGCGCGCTCGGGAGTCTTATCGGACAGCAAAAAATTCATCGCCTGATTCGCCAGCAGACCGACTTGCACGTCCAACATGGCCAGGTCGATATGCTCGCCCTTTCCTGTCACTTCGCGGCTGGCCAACGCAGCCAGAACTGCAGTAGATGCATAGACACCAGTGATAAGGTCAATGATCGGAATACCGATTTTTTGGGGCCCGCCACCAGGGAGATTGTCACGCTCGCCGGTCACGCTCATGAGGCCACCCATGGCCTGAATCAGGAAGTCGTAGGCCAAGTGAGTGCGCTTCGGTCCGGTCTGACCAAAGCCAGTGATGGAGCAATAAATAACCTTCGGATTGATGGCGCAGATATCTTCATACGACAGTCCGTAGCGGGCCAATGTGTCGACCTTGTAGTTCTCCAGAATGATGTCGGCGTTCTTGGCTAGCTCGCGCACAATCTGCTGGCCTTCAGGCGTGTCGAGATTGACTGTGATGGAACGCTTGCCGCGATTCGCCGCCAGGTAGTAGCCGGCTTCTTGGGTGTCATGCCCGTCTGTGTCTTTGAGATAAGGCGGGCCCCAAGCTCGTGTGTCGTCGCCTGAACCGGGGCGTTCAACTTTGACCACGTCAGCACCAAGATCCGCCAACATTTGGCCCGCCCAAGGACCCGCCATCACCCGGCTAAGGTCAAGTACACGGACATGCGAAAGCAAGGTCGACAAACTAGGCTCCTGTGGACTGAGAATTCAATGACGGCAGTCTAGGTCGCAGTTGTCATCCTCGACCACCCCAGTTGGAGATATCAGCTAGTCATCAGTGGAATCGTCCGGAACGATCACCTTACTGGCAATGCCTGTGCGGAACAACATCCGAACTAAATTAGCCACTTCTTTGGTGGCCATTGAGGTCGGGCGAGCCGCCGTGAGCCCCATCACGATCATGCGCTGCATGGAGGGACTCACGATCCGCGAGGCGCGCAACTTACCTTGAGTGATTTCTGCGGCCGCCGAATGCCGGGGCAAGATCGTATAAACGCCCTCAGTGGCTGCCGCTGCTTTTTGAATTTGCGTTGAATCAGCCTCTAGCACTACGCGGAGTGAAATACCTTCGCGTTTTGCGAGTTGATCAAGTAACAAACGAACACTGCTGGGAGCTCCTGGCAGCACCAACGGTAAATCATCGAGCTGTCGAAAGCTCACTTCGTCTGCACGCAGCAGCGGGCTACTGGCAGCGCCCATCAGATAAGAACCCACTGTCACCAGGTGCTCCACATCTGAAAGCGTCGAACGACCGTATCGGTAAGGCAGGCCAATATCCACGAAGCCATTGCTGATCCACTGGTCAATCTGACCGGCAGAGCCTTCAAAAATATGCAATCGTATGTTTGGGAACAGCTCCCGAACCTGTGTAAAGAGTGGAACGATCAGGGACAAATACAGCGAAGGCAGCGCACCGACCCGCACCTCCCCGTACGGCACCTGAGCCGTCGCACTAACTTCCGCTGACAGCTCCTGCGCCTCGTCCAAAAGCCGTTTCATTCTTGGCAACACGCGCGCGCCCAACTCGGTCAGCATCATGCCGCGTCCGGTTCTGTGAAAGAGCCGGCCACCGCATTCAGACTCCAGTTGGGCAATCTGTTTACTGATGGCAGATTGCGGCAAACCCAAGGTCGAGCCGACCTTGGTCAAGCTTCCCAATTGGGAGACTGCGACGAACGTTCGCAGGCGCGTAAGGTTCCACTGGAGTGTTGTCTTGCTCATACCCACTAAAGCATAGCTGCTTTATATGCAGACCGGCTTGCACGCCAGTAAGCTCACTTTTAGACTTCAGCTACGTATAACCTAGGCCACCTCAACTTTTTTCAACAGATTCTCCCAAAAATGAGCACACTCAATTTGAACGATTCCAGCGTCGCCAAGGCGTTTGCCGAAAGCGCTCGTGACCTATTGCAGACGGAATCACCTTTGACCCGACTGCGCCGTCTGCGCGGCACTTTGCCCGGTTTCGAACGTCCCATGTGGCAGACCTTGGCGCATGCAGGCTGGACAGGTATTTTGGTTCCGGAGGCTCACGATGGACTCGGTCTTGGCGTGCGTGAAGCAGGCGCTGTAGCAGAAGAAATCGGTCGACACCCCCTGCCGGAACCTTTCATAGCGGCAGCTGTGCAAGCCACCGTCGCGTTGTCCAAACTGCCTACCTCCGAGTTGCGCGATCGCCTGCTGAGGGGCGTCAGCCGGGGCGAGTTAATCATCGGTCTGGCTTGGCAGGAAAACGCAGACCAAATAGACCCTGGTCGTCCAACCACCGTTGCAAATCTTGAATCCGGTCAGTTTTGCCTGCGGGGCATGAAGGATTGGGTCACCCCCGGGCAAGGCGCCGATGGCTGGCTTGTCAGCGCTTTGCAGGGCAACGAGATGGCCTTGTACTGGGTTGAGTCAGACAACTCCGGACTGAGCGTTGAGGCTCGCACTCGCATTGATGGCTCCACCATGGCACGCCTACGTTTTGACGGCGTAAAAATTTCGGCCGCACAACAATTAGCGTTGGGTGTCGCTGCAGAAGATGCGTTGGCTCAGGCTAATGATGTGGCTCGTATCGTCCAAGGATTTGAATTACTGGGAGTCGCTAGACGAACACTCGAGATAACGCTTGAGTTCCTGCATACACGGGTTCAGTTCGGAAAACCCATTGGTGCCAACCAGGCCCTGCAACACAGGGCAGTTGATGCACGTCTGCAACTTGATTTAGCGGCAGCAGCACTTGAGGGTGCTCTGGCAGCCCACGAACGGGGTGATTTATCGCTATCGGCAACCGCGAGCCGAATCAAGGCACGTTGTGCCAAGTCAGCACTGCACATAGTCCAAGAGGCGATTCAACTCCACGGAGCCATTGGCTACACAGACGAATATGACGTTGGCCTGTACTTCAAGCGGGTACTGCATACGGTGTCTTGGCTGGGTGGCGAAGAAGCTCACCGTATGCGCTACTTGTCGCTCCAGCAACAAGCCCCTAAATTGACGACAGTCAGTACCGCGGTACAGCCAATGAACGGCCCGGATCCGCACGATTGGGCCAACGTCCCTGAAGACGTTTTTCGGGCGACAGTCCGTGCTTTTTTGCAGAAGAACTACCCGCAGCACTTGCGCCATCCCACACGGCGATTGCACTGGGAAGAGATCAAAGATTGGTATTTTGCATTGTCAAAACGCGGCTGGATTGCACCCGCTTGGCCACGAAAATTCGGCGGCATGGAACTACCACCGGACAAACTGCTCGCCTTCATGGAGGAGCTCGAAGCTTATGGAGCAGCACGTACCACAGACCAAGGCATCATCAATCTTGGGCCCATTTTGATTCGCCACGGCACACCGGAGCAGCAAGCGCGTTACATGCCAAAGATCATTTCAGGCGAGCATACCTGGTGCCAAGGTTACTCAGAGCCGGGCGCGGGTTCCGATTTGGCATCACTGCGAACCGAAGCGATTCTGCAAGGCGATCAGTTCGTGGTGAGTGGGCAAAAAATATGGACAACTCTGGCGCAAGATGCCACTCACATATTTTTGCTTGTGCGCACAGATAAATCTGTCAAGCAAGCCGGCATTAGCTTCTTGCTGGTTGATCTGAAGAGTCCGGGCATCACCATCCGGCCGATTCGAAATATCGCAGATGATGAGGAGTTTTGCGAGGTCTTTTTTGACCAGGTCAGTGTCCCCAAAGAAAATTTGGTGGGTGACATCAACCAAGGATGGGGTATCGCTAAGGCCTTACTCGGCTTTGAGCGCCTGTTTGTCGGCAGTCCGCAGCAATCACGCCACGCCATGAGTCAACTAACAGCGCTAGCAGATACCCGCACCTTGTTTTCAGACGCCGCATTTTGCTCGCGCTATGCCCGTTTGCTACTGGATATTGAAGACCTCAGCGCGATGTACGGCCACTTCGCCGACATCGTCAAGCGCGGAGAGCAATTGCCAGCTAGCACGTCCCTGTTGAAAATTTGGGCAACCGAAACTTATTCACGGATCAGCTTAGAGCTCGTACATGCGGCAGGAGCAGATGGCGGCAGTCGGGAGTTGATTCCGCTTCAAGGCGGTGATCATCTGGACCCGCTCGCACCACTGCTAAACGCGACCATCACGACCATTTACGGCGGCACAAATGAGATCCAACGCAACATCCTCGCCAAGCAGGAACTCCGCTTACCGTCCTGATCGCGCCCTGTGTTTCATCTCATCAAAATCATAAAAAGGCAACGCACATGAAATGCGAAAAAACCCCCAATTTCCAGAATGAATCCACTTTCATAACGCGCCGTGACGCGCTGGTCATGACCACCTGGGCGCTTGTTTCCAGTACCGCGATAGCGCAGGACTTTCCACAAAAATCAGTGCAACTGGTGGTCCCTTATTTGCCCGGTGGATTGACCGATAACATCGCCCGGATTTACGCAAACAGCCTCAAAGACAAATGGAGCCAGGCCGTGGTGGTGGATAACAAGCCAGGTGCCGGAGCCACATTGGGTGCGGCAGCAGTCGCAAGAGCTAACCCCGATGGTCATACATTCCTTCTAGGCAGCGTGGGCATGGTCACCAATCCATTCATGTTCAAGACACTGCCTTACAAACCATTAGATTTGGTGCCTCTGGCATTGGCGGCTACAGCCCCCAACGTGTTGTATGTCCACCCGTCTGTGCCAGCCAAGAATGTCAAGGAGTTGGTTGACTACGCCAAGAAAAATCCGGGGGTTTTAACGTGTGCTTCAGCTGGTCAAGGCTCCAGTCCGCACCTCGCTGCAGCGCTGTTTGCGGCCAAGGCCGGCATTGAAGTGCTGCATGTTCCCTACAAAGGCACTGCCCAAGCCATCACTGATTTCATCGGCGGTCAGGTCAAGGTCTACTTTGACACCATGCAATCGATGCAATATGTCAAGGAGGGCAAAATCCGCGCGCTAGCCGTGACCGCTGAAAAGCGTTTGGCACAAGCCCCCGATCTGCCGACGGTAGAAGAGTCTGGTGTTGCCAGCGGTGTTTTTTCGAGCAGCTGGTTCGGCTATTTCATACATGCGCGAACGCCAATCGCCATCCAAAAAAGAATTGAACAGAACTTAATGGCCATCAGTCAGGACAAAGATATTCAACAAAAGATGGCCTCGATGGGCGTTATCCCGAGCATGTTGGACGCGGCCGGGTTTGATGCCTTCCTGAAAAAGGAAACAGAGAAATGGGGTGAGGTTATCCGTAACCTCAATATCCAAATCGGCTGATCAAACCTGCCCACGTCATCGAGAATGAGTATGAATTTGAGAGCTTTCAGATCGCTCTCATTCATGTACAACGAACGAGATCAGCTGGGTTACCGGCGAACTAGGAGTGCGGCAGATGCAACTGGTCCACCACCATTGGTCACAAGCGCTACCTGCGGCTGGTTTGGCACCTGGCGCTCACCACCCAATTGCCGCAATTGAATGCAAGCTTCGTGTAGGAGGCCCATCCCATGCAGGCGACCGAACGACAACTGACCACCTGACGTATTCATTGGAAGCTCACCATCGAGTGCGATACGATGCCCCCCTTCCACAAACGCTGCCGCTTCGCCACGGCCGCAGAAACCCATATCTTCGAGCCACAAGAGCGCTAGAAAACTAAACCCGTCATAGAGCTGCGCGACATCTACGTCTTGAGGACGCAAATCGGTCCTGCTCCATAGGCGCTTCGCCGCATCAGCAGCAGCAAAGCGGGTCAAATCTGGCTGTTGGTCCCAAGTGTCACGTTGGTAAAGAGGCCCGCTGATCGCTTCGATGTGAATGGGTGTCGAACGCAGATCTCGCGCTGTGTCGATATGAGACACCACCATTGCCACTGAGCCATCAATCGGGACATCACAGTCGTAGAGGCACAACGGCGAGGAAATCATCCGCGACGAAAGATATTCCGCCATGGTCAACGGCGTCCGGTAAACCGCGTGGGGTGTTAGAACAGCATTGCGCCGTGCATTCAGTGCGACCCAAGCAAGTTGTTCACGAGTCATTCCATACTCGTGAGCGTAACGCGAGGCAATTAGGCTAACCCAGTTAGCGGCGGACGGGGCACCAAATGGGGCGCGCCACTGCATCCCTCCATCGACCCTCGCCAATGAGTCCTCACTTTGCAAGTTAGCTCGAGATGAGGCCTCGGTCACGGTACGAAAGACAAGCACATGCCTTGCCTGGCCAGAAGCCACCGCCATGCAGGCATTGATCAGTGCCGACATTTGTGTCGAATCCGAACTCGCGCCATACCAGTTCAAGTTGAGACGAAGTGCATCCTTCAGATCCGTCGTCAACACAGGTGAAGCACCTGGTGCGACCGCATAGCCAGAGCCAGTTGATATACCGTCAATTTCACTGCGGTCAAGCCCGGCGTCGGTAATGGCCTGTAACGACGCCTCAATTGAAAGATCAAGCGCCTCTCGACCAAGCCGTCGGCCAATGGCGGACTGTCCTAGGCCAGAGATGACGGCCGAACGCTCGGGTATTTTCACGTTCTCTCCTCTAAAACCGGCGTGAAAAGCGGCAACCAAACATCCTCGCAGTGTTCAAAGACGACACGAACGGTCATTCCAATGTGAGTTGCGTCGGCGGTCAAGCCCACAATATTGGTGGTGAGATGAACCTCGGGGCACTCGTTAAGGCTAACGATCGCGACGATATATGGAACGACATCGCCCGGCATCCATGGCTGATGGTTAACGGTAAAACCTTCAACAGTTGCAAGCTCCGAAACGGGCTGGGGACTCAAGTCACGGCCCAAGCATTCCGGACAAATTGGTAAAGGGGGATGAATCCATGTGCTGCATGTGCAACAACGCAGAATCGAAAGGTGGCCCTCTCGACCTGAAGTCCAGAAGGAGGCATTTAGCGGCGTCAGCACCGGCAAGGGTCTATTGCCCATTCGGGTCTCCTTGTGCGTTCATGTCTTGAGCGTCTGATCAAATAGAGCCATTAAAGATGGCAAACTCGAAAATAGACCGACTAAACGGTCTATTAATGATTCAAAAAAAACCACCCTCACAAGAGGGCGGCACCCATCTTGAAGCTAACGGGTCGTGACCTTTTTCTTGGTCCCATTGATATTGAACAACCCATCGAGAAAAAGTCGACCAACCATCTTATACAACTCTGCCGGAGAGACTGCACCCGCTTCCTTGTACCAAAGCTCCACCCAGTTCATCATTCCAATTAGCAGTAGGCTGTAGACACGTTTTTCGTTGCTTGCGACCTTGCCGTTCAACTTAACGAGTACGTCACCGACCAAATCCAACAAGACCTTTTCAAGCTTGACCTGCTTGTTTTTTTGGGCGGCCGTTAGATGTCTCATCTCGACCATGCCGACCACATGCCTAGCTCGAACTACAGACGATGGCTCCAGCCACAACTGAACAAAACCACGGAAAAACTCCTCATCCCCTAATTCCGACTTGTCACGGAGGTGGGCTTCAACCAACTTGACGAGTCGCGTGACATGACTTTGCAAAATAGCGAAGAGAACATCTTCCTTCTTCTTAAAGTAGTGATACAACATGGATTTGGAAACACCGCAACTTTCTGCGATTTGCTCCATCCGCGTACCCGTGTAACCAAATTCTGCGAACAAAGTTGCCGCCACGTTGAGGATGTTGTTGCTCTTTTCCTCGTAGTCATCCGCACGAACTCTAGCCATAGCTTCCCGTATAAGTTTTAAGACAGTTAACGAAATAGTGTCGATTCGGACAGATCCCTTGTCATTTAGGGATTGCCAATACCTGCCAGTTTTAGTACGCGTAATTCCAACCGCTGATACCACTGAGGCCTATAGCAATCATATATTACGACCCCTTCCAAACAGGGGCACGCTTTTGTGCGAAGGCTCTTGCCCCCTCTTGGGCATCATCGCTCTCGTAAGCGGTTCGATAAATATGCCAAGCCATTTCTAATCCGGTGTCACACCCCACACTCATTGCCGTCAGTAATGCACGCTTTCCGGCCTGAACTGAAAGAGGTGCGTTGTCTCGAATCGCAACCGCTAGTTTCGTCGCCCGATTTCGAACGGCATCCGGTGTCTCTTCTAGATAATTAATGAACCCCAATTCGCGAAATCTCTCGATCTCCATCAACTCGGCCGTGAGCACCATTTCCATGACCATGGGCTGTGGCAACATCCACAACAGCGGCATTCCCCATGGGGATCCGCGGCCAATTTTGGACTCAGTAATGCCGATCTTGGTACCGGAGAGTCCTACACGCAAATCACAGTTCAGGCTCATCAACATGCCGCCCGCGATCAGGTGACCCGTCATCGCGGCAATGATCGGGACCTTGACTCGCCGCATCCGAAAGTGAAAAGGATCTTTGAAGAAAGTCAGAATATCTTTACCAGTGTCTTCCTTGACCTTGCTGGTCTCCTTCAAGTCCATACCGGCACAAAATGTGCCGCAATCACTGGATGTCAATATCGCCACGCGAATGTCAGGGCTCGCATCAATACGCTCCCAAGCTTGGTACAGGCCATTCATGGCGGCGATCGAAAGCGCATTTCTTTGCTTGGGTCGGTTCAGGGTTACCGTCGCGATGCCGTCTTTAACATCGAACAAGACCGCATCTTCTTCCGTTTGTATTTGCTCAGTCATTTATCGCTCCTAGTGTGCACATCTTGAACAGCCTGTCACTTTTTTTTGCCCCGTTCGGCATCTTCTAACGGGTGGGCAGGTTGTTTGAATCCATTGGTGATTGACCGCTTACCCTGCGGTGTCGGCAATCGCATTTCCATGTCGGTTAGGCAGTCCGGCATGCATCAGCTTGCCGGTCAGCGTGCGCTTAAACACCCGTTCAGCGACCGCTGCAGCTTCAAGTAGGGCCTCCAAGTCAATACCTGTTTCGATTCCCATCTCATGGCACATATGAACCATGTCCTCGGTACAAACGTTGCCGGCGCCATGAACATTTGTGTGGGCTGCAAATGGGCACCCGCCCAGGCCGGCGATAGAACTGTCGAACATGTCAACGCCCATCTGTAGCGCAGCGTAGACGTTCGCCGCCCCCATGCCGCGTGTGTCGTGCAAATGCAAGCCAATCTGCAACTCGCTATCAAGGTCGCGAACAGCACCAACACGTCGCTTGACCTCTTCAGGATCAGCCCAACCAACAGTGTCAGCAAGGAATATCCTGGGCAACGGGAACTTGTTCTCGCGGGCGAGGGCGATGATGTGCTTTGCGACTTTGACAGTGTCCGAAATCGGCACTGGACCTTGTAGGTTGCAACCAAATGCGGTGACGATATAGGCCGACTCAATGGGTGTACCGGCACCCTGATAAAGACCGATCCACTTCTCTTGACGATCTTGCATTTCTTGCGCCGTGCAATTGTTATTGCGCAGACTCAGTGCATCCGTCGTGTAGAACATGAGGTAAGCACTGATGTCCACTTGCGGTGTGGACTGAGCCCTGCGAAAGCCTGCTTCGTTTAGCCAAAGGGCGGTGTAGCGAACGCCGTCGCGCCTCTTAATAGCCTTGAAGACTTCGTCTATGTCGGCCATTGTCGGCACCGCTTTGGCGCTGACGAAAGATCCAACTTGAATTTGGCTCAATCCGGACGCCGAGAGCGCATCGATAAGATCAACTCGTTCCTGCACTGTGTACAAGTTTTTTTCAATCTGAAAACCTTCACGCGGCCCCTCCTCATGGAAATGGACAAACTTTGGTAAATCACTCATGACATCGCTCCAATTTCGGGTTGAATTTCAATCAACAGTTGATTTCGCTCAACCACATCGCCAACTTGGCAACCGACAAAACTCACTCTGCCATCCAGCGGTGCAACCAGAGCCATTTCCATCTTCATGGATTCTTCAACGACAAGCACGTCGGCTTTTCGAACCCGATCACCGACCTGCACGCCCACTTTGAGAATTGTTCCCATCATGGGTGCAAGCAGACTTCCCTCAATCAATTGAGATCCCACGTCGAGTTTGAGGAAAGGTACATATTGCAGTACATGACGGCCCGATGGAACGTGCAACGTAATGACGTCATCGCGCCGATCGAACTGGGCAACAATCACGCGTTGCCCGACGGCCACAACAAAGCGTCCGCCACCCTCTGCCAACATAATTTGAATCTTGACGGCGACCCCGTCTACCGACAGGTCCAGCAACTTGTTCTGCACATGCCCAAACCGCACCGATAAGATCTGGTTGTCAGATGTCTTGAGTGACAGAGCCGGAGGGCCCTCCGGTTTGGCCCCGTCCTGATAAGCCCACCATGCCAGCGGTCCACTCGTCGACCAGAGACCTAACCTGCTAGAACCGCCTTGATCTGCCCACAACAAAGCAGCAGCCAGCGCCACATCTTCATGAGTCGGTTGAATGGGTTGGATCAACGTATCAATCTCACGATCGATGTAGCGGTTATCAGCGGTTCCGGCCTTCACTGGTTCGGTTTCGAGCAGGCGCAAAAGAAATGGAATATTTGTTTCTACGCCGGCAATGACGGTCTGCCGAAGGGCCATCAAACTTCTTTCAATCGCCTCCTCCCGATGGGCTCCGCGGGAGATCAGCTTGGCGATCATCGCGTCGTAATACGGGCTGATAATGGAACCCGTCTCGACCCCCGTTTCTACCCTTGAACCTGCAGGAAATTGAACGCTAGAGAGAGTTCCGGTTGACGGCGCAAAACCCGCAGCAGGGTCTTCAGCGTAAACCCGCAGCTGTATGGCATGACCGGTCATCGTCACAGCTTCTTGTTCAATCGGCAGTCGGCCATCCATCGCGATGCGCAACTGGAGTTCCACTAGGTCGATGCCTGTGACCTCCTCTGTCACGGTGTGCTCTACCTGCAGCCTGGGGTTGCACTCCAAAAAATGATGTGCACCGTCCGCCACCAGAAACTCCACTGTACCGAGGGTGGCATAACGGACAGACTCCGCTAGGCGTACGGCGTCTCGTATGATTTTCTGCCTAAGCATTTCGTCAAGGCCAACGGAAGGCGCTTCTTCCACCACCTTTTGAAACCGGCGCTGTAGTGAACACTCGCGTTCAAAAAGATGAATCGCCTTGCCGTTTCCGTCCCCAGCGATCTGCACTTCGATGTGGCGCGCCGCAGCGATGAACTCCTCGACGATCAAATCAGCACGCCCAAATGAAGTCCGCGCCTCTCGCATTGCTGATTGAATATTTTCTGTTAACCCATCGAGCTCCCGAATAATGCGGACGCCTCGGCCCCCGCCTCCCGCTGCAGCCTTTAAAACCACGGGTAGCTTTAGCTCCACCCTGATCAATCGCTCAATCTCTGCCGGGTCGTCTGAACTGCCCTCGCTGCCGCCAATAATGGGAACTCCAACCAGCCTAGCTTCTCTTTTAGCAGCCCATTTGTCACCAAATCGACGCAACACATCAGGCGATGGCCCGATGAAAAGCAAGCCTGCCCGGGATACGGCCTCCGCAAAAATAGGATCCTCAGACAAAAAGCCGATCCCCGGATGAATGGCATCAGCCCCGACTGTTTTGGCGGCGGCCAGTATGGCGCCGATATTCAAGTAACTCTCAGTGGATGGCGCGGCACCAATCTCAATAGACTCACCCACCGTTCGCACATGAACGCTGGAGCGGTCTGCAACCGAATGCACCGTCGCGGTCGCAATCCCCATCGTCTGGCATGTTCGGTTAATGCGGCAAACAATTTCGCCGCGATTTGCGATTAATAGTTTTTTGATCATGTCCGCCTCACATTCTGAAGACGCCGAAGCGCGTTTCTCGAGCAGCCTGGCGGGCTGCGAGATCCAGTGCTAAGCCCAACACGGCTCGTGTTTCAACCGGATCAACAACGTCGTCGATCCAAAGATTGCTTGCAAAGTTATAGATGCTTTGAAAGGATTCGAACTGAGCACGGATCGGCGCTTTGAAAGCGTCCTCTTCTTCGGCAGACCAAACGGCACCCTCGCGCTCCCGTTTCTGCCGCTGCACCATTGCCAGCGTAATCGCCGCTTGTTCCGGCCCCATCAATGCGGCCTTGCCATTGGGCCAACCTAAGGCTAAGTCTGGCTCAAAGTGTCGGCTGCACATGGCCAAGTGCCCTGCACCGTAGGAACCCCCGATCACCACATTGAATTTTGGTACTTGAGCTGATGACATCGCGGTGATCATCTTGGCGCCAGCCTTCGCAATGCCGCTGCGCTCTGCGGCTGTGCCCACCATAAAACCTGAAATATCGGCCAAAAATACCAGCGGTATCTGCCGCTTACAGCACAAATCAATAAAGTGTGTCGCCTTCAACGAACTCTCCGTGAACAACACACCGTTGTTGGCAATGATGCCAACCTCAAACCCATGGATGCGCGCAAAGCCACACAGCAACGTTTCGCCGTAGTCTCGCTTGAACTCATCGAACCAACTGTCATCGACCAAGCGCGCGACTACCTCGCGATTGTCAGTAGGCACGCGTGGGTCAGAACTGATAATTCCGTACAACTCTTCCGGGTTGTAGCGCGGCGGCACCGACGCACATGGCGGACGAGAGTAATTGGGGTGGGCCGGCAAGGTTGACACCAAGTTCCTGGCAATTGCGAGAGCATGCCCGTCATTTTCGGCAAGGTAATCTGTCACGCCGCTTTGCTTGGAATGCATGACCGCTCCCCCCAGCGTCTCGCGGTCGACAGTTTCGCCAGTCGCCGCAAAAGTGATCTCAGGCCCCCCCAAAAACATATAGCCCTGATTTCTCACAATGATCGATTGATCGCACAAGGACGGAACGTACGCTCCGCCAGCCGTGCATGCGCCGTGGACCACCGCAATTTGCGCCAGCCCTTGCGCCGACTGCCGAACGATTTGATGAAACACGGTTCCATAACGACCCTCAACCGGAAAAACTTCGTGCATTTCAGGCAGAAAGGCCCCCCCGGAATCGACGAGCGTGATGGTTGGCAACCTGTATTGAAGTGCAATTTGCTGGGCGCGCACGTGCTTTTTCGACGTCATGCCATGGTAAGTCCCGCCTTTAACGACAGAGTCGTTCGCAATGATCATGCATGGCTTACCCTGAATGACACCCACCCCTGTGATGATGCCCGCCCCGAGTGGCGCAGCACCTGAATCACCGCCGCCTGCCAGCATCGAGAGCTCAAGGAACGGCGAACCCAAATCGAGCAAAGCTCGCACGCGATCCCGTGGCAGCAACTTACCAGCAGCAACATGCCGATCCCGCGCACTCGACGTACCGCTTTCAATTGCATCGCGTCGACGCAATCGAAGTTCTTTGATCAGATCGCGATAGCAGCTTTCGTTTTTCCGGAAGGCCTCTGACGAGGCTGACACCGTCGAATGAATAGTCCCCATATTTACCATCTCCCTCGCAGTCGCTCAGAACACAAAAATCGGCTCGACAGCACGACCTCACACACCGAAAAAACGGCAGAAGCGTCAGTTGCAAACAATATAATACTATAACCAACGCGTCGGTCTATTTATTTTTTGACCTGCTCGCTCAGTCTAAAAAAGTGGATTGACTGTCTTTTTGTCAGCTAAATTCCCATTTTTTTCTTGACAATGAGCATTTATAAAGATAATCTTTTAAAAGACCGACGCGTCGGTGAATGTGATGTGGTGGATTGTGTTGCCTTCTGCTCTTTTGGAGCCAAAGAAATTTAGGCAAGCTCGGTCTGGACATTCCTAGTCTCCAAATCGCCTCGCTCTTGAGAATTCATTACCGTAACTTCCCTATTTTTTCGAGGTCCAAATGCAACCAAACTACGAGCGCTACAAAAGCCTAACTTTCGATCGTCCTGCCCCGCGTGTGATTCGCATCACATTGACTTCGCAGCTCAAACTGGGTGTCATGGACCCCGATATGCACAGAGAGTTGTCTGAGATTTGGCGCGACGTAGATGCCGATGAGAGCGTATCGGCCATCATCATCACCGGCCAGGGCAAGACCTTTTCGGCCGGTGGTGACCTGAAACATGAACTCAAGGTGGCGGTTAGCTACGAACTACGCATGCAAGCCATGAAAGAGACGCGCGACCTGGTCTACAACATCCTGCATTGCTCTAAGCCGATTGTTAGCGGCATCCGCGGTTGGGCCGTTGGTGCCGGGCTCGCGGCTGGACTCTTGGCAGACATCTCGGTGGCAGCCAAAGATGCCAATTTCATGGATGGACACACCAAAATTGGTGTCGCTGCGGGGGATTGCGCCATGATCATTTGGCCCCTATTGGTCAGCATGGCCAAAGCGAAGTACTACTTGATGTGCTGTGAGCGACTGACGGGCGAAGAAGCTGAGCGCATCGGCCTAGTGTCGATGACCGTTCCTGACGAAGAAGTCGAGTCAAAGGCATTGTCGATCGCGACAAATTTGGCCAACGGTGCGCCGGCTGCGATTCGTTGGACCAAATACTCGCTCAACAGCTGGATCAAAAATGCAGGCCCGATCTTCGATGCAAGCGTGGCCTATGAGTTCATGGGCTTTGCGGGACCCGAAGGGCTCGAGGGAATGAACGCATTTTTGGAAAAGCGGCCTACAAATTTTGAGCCTCAAACAGTCATTTGATCAGGGGCGTACTGATGGGCGGGCACTTGTCGAGTTTCCAATTAGAGGTCAATTCCATGAATAAATTTCGGAATCAGGATGTGTGGTTTCCTACCGAAGAAATCAGCCAAGCAAGCAATCTCACTGCACTGATAAAGCGCATGGGACTGGCTGACTACGATAGCTTCCTGCGTGAGACTATTGAAAATCCTGAACATTACTGGCAAGAGACGCTTCGTCACTTAGACATCGTGTTTAACCCGCCCGCCAGCGCCTTTGTTGACGAGCAGAACGGCCCGATGTGGGCGAGATTTTTTCCAGATGCAGGTTTCAATGTGGCTGAGTCATGCCTGCGCCCGCCACCTGGCGAACAAGGCGGGAGCCATCCTGCCATTCTTGCAGAGGACGAGCAAGGCCGCAGCGAATCGGTCACTTATGACCAACTGTCCGCGCGAACCCGTGCACTTGCGGCGGGCCTTTCATCCATCGGCATCGGTAAAGGTGATCGAGTTGGCTTGCTTTTTCCGAGCACCTCTGATGCGGTGGTGACTTTATTAGCCGTTGTTTACCTTGGCGCTGTTGCGGTACCCCTTTACAGCGGCTTTGGTGCCGACGCCGTGTTACGGCGGTTAGCAGATTGTGAAGCCAAGGCAATCATCGTCGCGCATGGCTTTGAACGCAAAGGCCGGTATGTTGCGCTGGCTGAAATAGCGATTGAAGCCGTTGCGCAACTACCTTCCTGCAGTCTTGTTGTAGCCTACGACAGCGAAGCGCAAAAGCCAAGCGTCAGCCACCACCGCTGGCAGGCGTTAGCGGGCACGACAAGTAGTCAAGAAGCGGCCAAGACTTTGGCCGTAGACCCCTGCATGATCATTTATACGTCGGGCACGTCTGGAAAACCCAAAGGCACGATTCACCTGCATGGTGGATTTCCTTTGCGGGTCGCCCAAGACACTGCGTTCGTTTTTGACTTCAAGCAAGGCGACAGGTATTTTTGGCCGAGTGACATGGGCTGGATGGTCGGCCCGTATTCGACATTTGCATCACTGATGTTGAAAGGCGCCCTGGTCCTTTATAGCGGTGCTCCAGACGTGCCCAACATCGGTCGCCTTCGGGCAACCGCGGTACGCCAGGGCGTCACCCACTTTGGCACGACCCCAACTGCTATTCGCAGCATGGCCGCGGCAGAACAGACGGTGCTAGTCGGGGCCGCACCCTGTATTCGTATTCTGATGTCTGGCGGCGAAGTCATGGACGAGGACGCACACACCTGGTTGTTCCACCGTTTTGGCGAGAGCAAACTCCCCATCATCAACTACACCGGCGGAACCGAATGCTCCGGCGCCATACTCACAAATGTTGTTTTGCGGCCAATTTACCCATGCCGTTTTAACAGCACAACCCCTGGCGTTGACGCCCATGTTCTTGACGATGCTGGAAATACGATTCAGGGTGAACCAGGAGAATTGGCGATTCGCCGCCCATTCAACGGCATGACGGCTGGCTTTTGGGGTGATCCCAAACGCTATGTCGAAACTTACTGGTCTTGCATTGCCAACACTTGGGTTCATGGTGATTTGGCCCTGCATGAGGACGACGACCAATTTCTTCTGCTCGGTCGTTCCGACGATGTGATGAAAATATCTGGGCGGCGTGTAGGCCCCGCAGAAATTGAGGGAATCGTGATCGATGGACGGATTGTTTCGGATGCGGTTAGCTTTGGCGTCCCTAATGCACTAACCGGGGAAGCGATGATCGTGTTTGCCGTGCCTGGGCCGGAAGCCGGTCATGAACCGGAAAGCAAGATTGAGCAATACGTCAATGACGTGATCCGACAAAAAATGGGAACCTCTTACCGCCCGTATGCAGTCATTACCCTACCGACATTGATAAAAACCCGCAACGGTAAATTGGTGAGAAGACTCGCCAGGCAAGCTTGGCTCGGGCAGGCGCCCGGAGATCTAAGCGCAGTTGAAAACCCCGCAGTGTTTGATCAAGTGGTCGAGATTTGTGCGCTCAAGCGGGCAGGTGCAGGGTGATCGTAATAGGCCAACACAGACGCTTGACAACACGGGAGCCCTAAGCCGATCACCCCGGCGAACCGTAGATGACGCCCGATGCGATCAATTGTTTTATCTCGTCGGGAGAGATGCCGGCTTGGGCCAACAGCGTTGCGCTATTTTCACCAACCAAGGGCACATTCGGCTGCATGGTTGACGGAGTCTTGTTAAACCGAGGTGCCGGTGCAGGCTGCATGGTTCCTTGGTAGTCAACAAATGTCTGACGCGCTGCGTTGTGAGCATGTTTGGGTGCCTCATGGAGATCAAGAATCGGTGCAAAACAAGCATCGGTTCCTTCCAACAACTCAGACCACTGGTCGCGCGTCTTCAATTGAAACAGCTTGATCATCTGGTCCCGCAAAGCTGGCCAGGATGGCTCATGGAGGTGGTCTTGAAGCTCAGGCGCGTCGATGCCACACTTTTCTAGCAGCACGCGATAGAACTGCGGTTCAATCGATCCAATTGAAATGTACCGTCCGTCGGCACATTGGTAAGTCCCGTAAAACGGTGCGCCTCCATCGAGAAAATTGGCTTGACGTTTGTTTTGCCATTTTCCCTGCGCCAGCATGCTGTAAAAGGGTGCCATGAGCATGGCCACTCCGTCGGTCATGGCGACATCGATAACCTGCCCTTGATGAGTCTGTTGTCGAGAATGCAACGCAGCCAGTACGCCGACAAGCATCATCAACGCTCCCCCGCCGTAATCCCCGACCAGATTCAGGGGAGGCGACGGCGGACGGTCCGCAGGCCCCATGGCATGAAGTGCGCCGGTCAATGCAACATAGTTGATGTCATGACCAGCAGCATGCGCCAAGGGGCCGCTCTGCCCCCATCCTGTCATTCGAGCGTAGACGAGTTTGGCATTGAGCGCATGGCAGACCTCGGGACCTAGCCCGAGCTTCTCCATAACGCCAGGACGAAATCCCTCAAGTAACACGTCCGCATTTTCAATCATGCGCAATGCCATCTGAACTCCCTTTGGCTGTTTCAGATCTATGGCAATGGACTGGCGACCACGATTCTCAACTCCCGACATCGCATCAGAGCCCTGCGTTGGAATTCGGTCGATGCGCGTCACTTGAGCCCCCATGTCGGAAAGCATCATGGCCGCAAATGGCACCGGTCCAATGGCGGCCACTTCTACAACCTTTAATCCTTCGAGCGAACCGTTCACAGCAATCCCTTTACGTTGAGTCACGCGAGCTTGGTTTAACCGATGGACCCTGCTGCGGGAATTTAAGCGCGCATTGACGGCGCATCGAATGACATCAGTTGGGCTGTCGGTACTCTGTTTCTGTACCTTGACATAGCCTCATTTTGATCGTAAAGTATTCTATCACCGACGCGTCGGTCTATTAATTTTATGGCTTGCAATTCGCAGCTGAGGAATTTCATTTATGCGCAAAAAAAAGTTGCTGGCGGCAATGGCACGGATCGAGGGAATATCGTCACAAGAGTTCCATGACCATTACCGGCACCCACACGGCACGATGGGCATGCAAATCTCGACGCTGCGTCAGTACGTTCAGAGCCACCAAGTCCAAACTAACTTGCTTGATGAATCACAGAATCATTTTGAGGCAGTCGCAGAACTATGGTTTGACAATGGCAACGACCTGGTTCACTTCCGAGAAGAGCCCACGATGAGTGCCTACCTGAATGGTGACGAACCCAATTTTTGCGACTTGCGGAAAACGCGCCTGTTCATCGGCGAAGAAGAAGTCCTGAGCTCAGCACCCGATGATTTGCTCGTCGAGCGTGACTCTGCCAACGGCCAGTGGCGTTTGCAAAACCGTCCGTTGTCAATCAAGATTTTGCAATTTATCCTACCGGAAGCAGGCGAACAGTGGTGCGGCCAAAATGACAAAGCACTCGGAAATCGCCTTGGCATCTTTCAGCATGTCCGCTGTCACCCGACCAGTCCGACCACTGTCGTGGCCAGCAGAATGAACCGTCCGCCTGACTTCATTGGCGTTAGGGAATTGTGGTGGCCAACCCTCACTGCGTTTGAACGATCAGTCGCCGCAGACATGCAAGCATGGCACGAACTGATTGTCCGGCCCCACACGCACACCATGCTGGTCCAAGCTGAAAGATGGAGATAAGCATGAACGACGAGAAGTCCATTCCCTCTGTGAACCTGTTTTCACCTCTGCGCCTGCGCAACCTAGAACTGCCTAATCGGATTGTCATTTCTCCGATGTGTACCTATTCGGCGGAAGACGGCATTGCCAACGATTGGCATTTTGCGCATCTCGCAAAATTTGCGCTGGGTGGTGCCGGCACTATTTTTGTCGAGGCCACTGCAATCGATCCTGACGGCGGACTCAGCTGCGGCGACTTAGGGTTGTGGGCTGATGCGCAAATCGAGCCACTTAAGCGGATAGCCGATTTCATGAAGGCCTGCAAAACCATACCCGCCATTCAATTGGGCCATGCCGGACGTAAGGCGAGTTCGCAGCGGCCCTGGATTGGCAATGGTGCTTTAACAGACAAGGACAGAGAATACGGTGATTCGCCATGGCAAACCGTGTCGGCCGGATCTGTTCCCGTCAATGAAGCTTGGCCTGCGCCAAAGCCGCTGACGCTCGAACGTATGGATGCTATGCGTACCTCTTGGCGCACAGCAACGCAGAGAGCACTGCAAGCCGGGTTCGAAATTCTCGAAGTACACATGGCGCACGGCTATCTTTTGCATCAGTTTCTGTCGCCGCTGACAAACACTAGGACGGATGAGTATGGTGGCAGTCTGCTCAATCGAATGAAATACCCACTTGAGATTGCCAAGATCGTCCGAGACACTTGGCCTCAAGACAAGCCCGTGTTCGTGCGCATTTCGACCCTAGACGAGGGCTGGTCTCTAGACGACTCTATTGTGTTGTCACGCGAGCTCAAAGCGATCGGTATCGATGTGGTCGATTGCTCTACCGGTGGGTTGGGGCGTTCGCCACAGGCACTGCGTGTTTCCCGCGGCTATGGGTTCCAAGTCCCTTTTGCTGAAAAAATCAAGCAAGAAGCGGAGGTCCTAACCATGGCCGTCGGGTTGATTCTGGATGCTGAGTTGGCGAACAATATCGTCGCATTGGGAAAGTCCGACCTCGTCGCCATCGGCAGAGGTGCACTTGAAGATCCGAATTGGCCACTTCGAGCGCACCGCGCCCTCCACCCTGAAGGGCAACTATTTGCAGGTTGGCCGAAACAATACGGAATTTGGCTCGCGCAACGGGAGCGCATTTTGGATAAGATTCGAAGCGATGAGCAGGCAGCCTTGATACCTGCTCATCGCCTTAACTAATAGTTCGTCCCGGCTTAATTCCGGGGCGGCTTCGCCGCAAAGTAAATCGTTTGCGCCGCCGTCAAGAAGCGCGACGCTTCTGGTACTCCTCGCGCAACTCGCGCTTCAATACCTTGCCGTAGGTGGCGCGCGGGAAGTCTTGGCGGAATTCCAACCCCGAGACGCGCTGAAACTTACCTAAGCGCTCGTTACCCCATGCCATTAACTCAGCCTCTTTAATCGTCGCGCCCTCATGCAAGATCGCCAGTAGCAACGGCGTTTCAATCCACTTCTCGTGCGGTACCCCGATGACGGCAACCTCCTTAACCTGTGGATGGCGCATAAAAATATCCTCAATGTCAGTGGCGAAAACATTGATGCCGCCAGACTTGATCATGTCCTTGATACGTCCCGTCACATACAGAAAGCCATCTTCATCCATCCGCCCCAAGTCGCCACTTCGGATGTAGGTGCGTCCCTTGGGACCAATCCAGACAAGTTCCTTCGTGCGCTCAGCGTCGTTGTAATACCCGCGACTGAGTCCCGCACCTGTACCCACCACTTCACCGAACTCTCCTCGCGGCACCTCGCGTCCATCCTCGCCAATGACACAGACGTCAGCCCCAAAAATAGGAATGCCAACCGAACCACGTTTTCCGTTCTCATAATCCTTGGGGCCAACACAGAAGAAAAAGCCTTCCGTCATTCCATAGCATTCGTAAATTCCTGCATTGGGGAACGTTTCGATCAAATCGTCGAAGGTTTGACCTGGCAGTGCCTGACCTCCAGACAGAATGACCTTCATGCTGGAGAGGTCCAATTTTTTTTCGGGTCGCCTCGAAGCAACGATGCGAATGGCCTGTGTCGGCACCATAAAGGTATGCGTGCAGCGTTCGCGGGCGACTGTTTCTAGAAAATCTTCACCATCAAACGCAGACATCAAAACACTTGTCCCACCAGCGTAGATGGTGGGTAGCATTGTCAGCCAAGTGCCATTGGTATACAGCGGCGTCGAACAGATCGTTCGGGTGTACCGATCGATCAACAACTCTTGGCCATAACCGATGGAAAAAGCCAAGCGGCTAAAGTGTGTATGTTCGATGCCTTTTGGGACACCCGTTGTGCCTGAACTGTAGATGATATTCATCGGATCACTCATGGCATGTGTGATGTCAGGATCATGGTCAGGCGCTTGATCGATCAGTTCTTCAGCGGATGCCCATCCCTCGGAAGTTCCCTCAAAGGCATAGGCGTGCCCGGGCTCAATATTCAGCAATTGCGTTCTGACCGCATCAACTTGCTGACGGGTATGCGAGTCAACAAACAGAAAACGAGCGTCGCTGTTGTTCACCATCAGCGGCAGCGTGTCGGCCGACATCATGACATTCAAAGGCACAATCACGCCGCCCGCCTTGATAGTGCCCCAACACATTTCAAACATGGCGATTGAGTTATTACCAAAGATACAGACCTTCTCACCTTTTTTCAGTCCAAGTCTCAACAGCGCATTCGCGACCTTGTTGGTACGAAGATGCAGATCCGCCCATGAACGATGCTCATCACCACAGATGACCGCATCCTTTTTTCCAAAGAACTTGGCGTTGCGAGCAATAAAGTCCGTATTGAATAGCCCTGGACTGTCCAAGATCCCAACATGAGCGAGGCTGTGCGACGTTATCTGTGTCATGGTTTTAATTTTCCGGTGTGGTAAGTCAATCAGTTCTTTTGGAAGAAAGAAACGGATTGGATTTCTGGCAAATGCACTTGGGCTGGACGCCGCGCTTTCGCGCTTTAGTGAATACCTAGATAAAGTTGCTTGACCTTGTCGTTGTCACGCAAACTGGAAGCCTCGCCCTCCAGAGCGATGCGCCCGTTTTCAAGGCAGTAGCCGTAGCTGGAATACTCCAGCGCAAGCTCTGCGTTTTGCTCGACCAACAAGACGGTCAGCTGACTCGATTCGGTCAGTTTTCGTACTTTTTCGAAAATATCATCAACAATCATGGGGGCCAAACCCAATGAGGGTTCGTCCAGCAGAATGGCTTTAGGCTTACTCATCAATGCACGCCCAATCGCCAGCATCTGCTGCTCCCCACCTGACAAATATCCTGACAGCTGCATGCGACGTTCTTTGAGGCGAGGGAAAAATTCATAGATTTCCTCCAATGTCTCGCGCAGTTGAGCTTTACTCTTGACCACATGGCCACCGACGATCAGGTTTTCTTCCACCGTCAGGCTTTGAAACACGCGTCGGCCCTCGAACACCTGAACAATGCCTTTTTTTACAATCTCAAACGGTTTGCATTTTGTAATGTCAACACCATCGAAATGGATCGACCCTCTTAACAACTCACCACGTTCGGATGTTAGAAGCCCAGATATGGCCTTGAGGGTGGTGGATTTCCCCGCACCATTGGCGCCCAGCAGTGTTGTGATCTTCCCTGGTCTGGCCGTCAGGGAGATTCCCTTGAGAACGAGGATGACCCCGTCGTAGACAACTTCAACATCGTTTAAAACTAGCATTCTTATACCTGTTGCGGAGGCGGATGAACGAGGGCAAACCCCGCCCACCCGCATGGTTGGCAATGGCCAATCGTCTGATTAGTTGCTCTGCTTTATCACTTCAGCTTTGACATCAGGATAGGCATTGAACCAATCCGTGACTTTTGTGAACTTACCTTTCTGCACTTGGAATACCTGAATCCAACCGCCGCCCTCATGGTCGGCAGGGGTGATTTGCAACGGTGGCACCAGATCACCCAGACTTGCTAGCGAGTCTTTTGAAATGCTCTCAAAGCCCGCCTTGATATCGGCGCCAGTGACTTTGCCGCCCTTGGACTTTTTAAGTGCCAACCGCAGAGCTTCGATCTGTATGGCGGCATGGAACAAAGCCCGGTTGTAATACACGGTTGACTCCATGACCTTGGGCAATGGCTTGCCTTCAGATTTGTACATGGCCTGGATATCCTTGACGACTTGGTAGTTGTCACCGACCCCGGCAAACTGCAAGCCATAGTAGCCGTCGGCGACATCACCACCACCGGCAGCTTCGATGTCAGACTCGGCAGCCCCCCATGCGAGTGAGACGACCTTGTCCATCGGAAAGCCGACCCGTTTGAGGGCCTTGATCCCAACCGAGGGTGCACGACCAAATAGATTTGAAATCAGAAAATCAGGCTTGAAGCGCTGGCTGATATCGATGACCTGCGCGGCCATTTCAATGCCAGGAGGTGGAACAGAAAAGGTTTTTAATTCAAACCCTTCGCGTTTTGCCAAAGCTTCGAGTACCGGCAATGGCTCCCGGCCAGTCGGGTTATCCACGTACAAGAACGCGATCTTCTTACCTTTCAATCCGCCAATCTTGTCGCCTGCAAATTTGACAGCGGCCGCGCCTTGCGAATAGAAGGTAGCCGCAATCGGAAATAAATAGGGATACTTGACGCCATCAGCTGCATTCGCAGTACCGAAGCCAGGCGAGGTGCCAGGCATCTTGTCCTCAACCATTCGTTGTTGCAACGACTGCACATGAGGTGTTCCGTAAAGCAAGACGGACACAGCGCCTTCTTTCTTGAAGCGCTCGTAGGCCTCAACGCCTTGCGGTACCTTGTATTCCGTGTCGATCTCAAGTGGGCGAACCTTCCGACCTTCGACACCTCCCCTCAGATTCACCAGCTTGATGTAGTCCTGAATCGCAGAACACATAATGACCCCAGAAGATTGGGTGGGACCTGTTCGGTCGCACAGAACCCCCAACACGATGTCGCTTCCCTGTGCCATGCTCTGTGGTGCGTACAGGCCCATTCCGAGCGCGGCACTGAGTGCCAGTGCGCCTTTGATCCAAAGTCTTTTCATCTGTATCTCCTTCAGTGGTTGCAGAACTCTTCAGCTCTTGGGTGGTAAAAAATTATGTTGGGCATCATGCAGTCCGCGTGAGCAGTCGACAGCGGCTCTGCGCTTTCAGCCAGATCTTGTTAAGACCATCGGGTTCCCATACGATGAACACGATAATCAGTACGCCAAAAACGATCATTCTTAGATGGGGAATATAGGAAGCCAAGTCACCTGCCCCAGCGAATACGGCCCCAAATGCTTCGAGACCCCAACGACTTGCAATTGGCAATAAGGTCACAAAAATAGCCCCTAGGATCGCTCCGCGAACCGATCCCAGGCCACCGATGATGATCATGGCTAAGTAGTCGATAGAAACGTTAATCTGGAACTGCTCGTAGTTCGCGACACCCAGGTAGTACGTGTAGAGCACTCCGGCCACACCCGCATAGAACGACGAAATGACGAACGCAATTAATTTGTAGCGAGCGATGTCGATTCCCATGATCTCGGCGGCTATGTCTTGATCGCGAATGGCGATAAAGGCGCGACCGATGCGGCTCCGCTTTAAGTTCATCGCCGCAACAATCGCAACGATCACGAACGGCACCAAAAGGAAATAGAAGTTCTGCTGCGTCTTCAGCGGAACTCCAAAAATGCTCGGTCTTGGTACATTGATGGAGGTCGCCACTCCTCCAGAGATGGCTGGAACATGGTTGATCAACCACTCGATGATCAGCTGCGCAGCCAAGGTGGTCACGACCAAGTAGATGCCGCGAATCCTCAGTGAAGGAATTCCAACAACTACCCCGATGAATGCGGCCATCAACCCCCCGGCGGGTATTGCAAGCCAGAACGGAGCATCCATCCGAACAATCAGATTGGCCCCCATGTAGGCACCGACCGACATGAATGCACCATGACCAATAGAAATTTGACCCGTGCTACCCACAAGAATATTTAATCCAATAGCGCCGATGATCGCGATGAAGATCAGGTTGAAGATGGACAAATAATATTCGTGACCCACCATCGGCACCACGGCAATGAAAACGACGGCTAACACGGCTATGGTGAGGCGTGAAGCAGGCGTCGGGCACAGTGACATGTCCACGGGGGGCATGACTGATTGCGGGCCAAAGGTGTTGGGATGCATATGTGTCTATCGATGTTTAAAAGTTAATCGTCTGCCGCATCAGTTTTCAAGCTTGTCAAATGAACATCAAATTCGGTCAATCGTCTTTTTGCCGAACAGACCGTGCGGCCGGACCATCAACACGATGAGCATGATCACATAGGGCACTAGATCTTTTGTACCGCCGCCCACATACGGATCCAGATAGCCAGCAGTCAAGTTTTCGATAACGCCGACTAACACACCGGCAACAACTGCACCGGCTATAGAGTCCAAGCCACCGAGAATCACAATGGGGAAAACCTTCAATCCAATCAATGCCAACTGACTGTCTACGCCAAGCAAGCTACCCCAGAACACCCCACCGACCGCGGAGACGATGCCCGCAAGCGCCCAGGCGTATGCAAAGTAGAGGGGCACATTGATTCCCATGCCCATGGCAACCATTTGCGAGTCTGCGACTGCGCGCAAAGCAATTCCGACCCTTGTCCGAGAGAAAAGCCATGTGAAAGCCACTACAAAAATCAAGCTAACCGCAGCCCCTGCTAACTGCACAGGCGGAATCATCAACGGCCCCCAAAAAATTGGGTTGTCAGCGAATGGCAGGGGAATGGTGCGGATGCCCGCACCAAAGACTAACGGACCGATGCCACGGATGATGGCAGCCAACCCGATCGTCGCCATCACGACGGCAATCACAGGTCGTCCAACCAATGGGCGGAGCACAACTTTTTCCAATGCAAAGCTGAAAACGACCATCACCACAATTGTTACGCCCGCTGCAACCCAAAAATTTGCAGCCCATGCAGAAACTGCACCTGCAACGATTCCCGCCAACATAACGAACTCACCCTGTGCAAAATTCAATGCATCGGTTGCCTTGTAAACAAGAACAAACCCCATCGCGATCAGCGAGTACATCAAGCCAACCAGCACGCCGTCAGTCAGCAGCAGCATAAAAAAGCTCAGATCAGCAATCATTTCCAACCTCGTAAGTTGCACAAAGGAAAGGGCTCCGGTGCCCATGTCGATACATTCATACCTGACGCTCCTTTCGGGTTCCTAAATAAGCTTGGATCACTGCTGGATTTACTTGGACTTCAGCTGGCGCACCTTCCGCGATCTTCATGCCGCGTTCAATCACGATGACGCGCTGCGAGAGCTCCATCACGACCCCCATGTCGTGCTCAATCAGTACGATGGTTGTTCCACGCTTGAGGTTGACTTCGCGGATGAATCCAGCCATTTCCGCTTTCTCTTCTTGGTTCATACCCCCCATCGGCTCATCAAGCAGCAGGATGCGCGGCTCCAGTGCCATCGCACGAGCCAGTTCAACGCGCTTGCGAAATCCATAGGCAAGCTCGCCGGTCATCTTGTCCCGCAGGTGAGTTATGCCAAGAAAACTCATGATCTCCTCAGCGCGCGCACGATGGCGCACCTCCTCTTTGCGCGCCGCGCCCCAAAAGAAAGTATTGGCTAACAATCCGCAAGACATGTGTACGTGACGTCCTAGCATCACGTTCTCAAGCACTGTTAGACCGGTAAACAACGCAATATTCTGAAAAGTCCGCGCTATGCCAAGTGATGCGATTTGCGATGGCCGCATTGCCGTGATGTCTAGCCCGTCGATTGATATTCGACCGGCGTCGGGCGTATAGAAACCGCTGATGATGTTCAGCAGAGACGTTTTGCCGGCACCGTTGGGTCCAATGATCGAAGAAATTTCACCAACGCCAAACGATACGGAAACATCTGACGTGGCAAGCACGCCTCCAAACCTTTTCGACACCCCTGTGACGATGAGGCCCTGACTATCGGATGACGGATGGTTTGAGTCCATAGGTATTTAAGAAGAATCCTGTGCGATGTTTCATCTGAATGATGGGGCCGCCTCAATGCTGAGGATGTAATTAATAAACCGACGCGTTGGACATGTTATATGCATCGCTAAGCTTGGTCATTAGGGTCAACCCCCATTTCCGTATTTCAAACTACTGGCCTAAGAGCGAAATGCGTCTCAAGCATTAGTTCATGAGGCCTTGGTTAGACCCGATCAGTCACCCTCGGAGTACAAGAAGTGCGGGGGACACGATTGACAGCAGGGCAAAAAAGGCCTTACACTGTTATAGAACCGACGCGTCGGTCTAAAAACAAACAAAGGCATGAGATGGCGATTTATTCGGAAGAGCACGAACAACTCAGGCGTCAGGTTCGACGCTTTGTCGAGACTGAGATCATTCCTAACGGAGAAAAATGGGAGCGTGATGGCAACGTCCCCAGAGAATTCATCAAACGTATGGGAGACCTCGGTTTTCTGGGGATTGGCTTTCCAGAGGCCTATGGTGGCAGCGGAATGGATTTCATAGGCTGGATGGTTTTAGCCGAAGAGTTGGGCCGAAGCACCTATGCCGGCGTTGTTGGCGTCGCGACTGTTCACACGCTGATGGCGGCCCCTCACCTGATGAATGCAGGCAATGAGGAGCAGCTTGCGCGTTTTATGCCCGGCATCATTAGTGGCGACATTCTCACTGCGATTGCGGTGAGCGAGGTTGACGCTGGATCGGACGTTGGCGCGATGAGAACCAAGGCAACCCGAACAGAAGGTGGCTGGCTGCTAAACGGTACAAAATTTTGGATCTCGAACGGAGTCAACGCTGACATCTGTTTTGTTGCCGCCCGCACCGACCCCGAGGGCAAGGGCGCAAAGGGCATCAGCATGTTCATCGTCGAGAAAAATACACCAGGCTTCAAAGTGAGTCGCAAGCTGGACAAACTTGGATTCCGCGCCAGTGACACAGCCGAGCTTATTTTTGACGACTGTTTCGTGCCAGACGCCAATTTGCTGGGCGAGGAGCATCGTGGATTTTATTCTGTGATGGAAAATTTCCAGACTGAGCGACTGGTGCTCTGTACGCTCAATGTCGCGGAGTGTTTCACTGCTCTTGGGTTCACTATTCAGTATGTGCGCGATCGCAAAGCATTCGGCGTTCCATTGGTTCAGCACCAAGTCTTGCGCCAGAAAATTTCGATGCTGCTCGCCAAGGCCGAAGCCGGCCGAAGGATGGTCCAGCACGCTGCAACGCTGATCGCAAAAGGCCACAAAGCGATTCTAGAAGTCTCAATGGCAAAAGCCTACTGCGGCGAACTCGTTAACGAGACCATGTACAGCTGCCTCCAGTGTCACGGCGGGGCCGGATTCCTGAATGGAACCACTATTGAGCGCATGTTCCGGGACGCACGCCTGTATTCAATTGGTGGCGGAGCCACCGAAGTGATGCTTGAGGAAGTCAGTAAACGCTGGGACGAAATCCCATTTTAAATCGGAGTACTCATGATGAACAATGTCCCTGACAACACTTCTAACCCTGAGGTTTTGGTCACACGAACCAACACGGTGGCCACAATCACTTTGAATCGTGGGAGCGAAAGCAATCCAATTAGCTGGCGTCTAGGAACCGAGCTGTTACGCGCACTTGATGCATTGGAAGATGACCAGTCAGTCTCCTCGATTGTTTTGACGGGCTCAGGGCGCGTGTTCTGCGCCGGCGCCAAAATGGGAGAAGTCGTCAATCCCGATGGCGTAGACCCCGAAGCACAATACTACGGTTTTCGTGACGTTGTTCGGGCCGTTAGCCGAATTAGAAATTATGAGTTGCCAGTCATCTGCGCTCTCAACGGTGGTGCGGTCGGCGGCGGTGCAGCACTTGCCATAGCCTGCGACTTGATTGTCTCGTCTGAACGCGGTTACTGTTTTTTTCCGTTCGGCCGGTTGGGTGCCGCTGCCGCCGATATGGGTTGCGCGTATATGCTGCCCCGCTTGATTGGGATGACCCAGGCTCGCAGACTTCTGTACACCGGCGGGCGCGTGGATGCGAACGAGGGCAAGGCCTTAGGGCTATTTCTTGACGTTGTAAAAGATGACTCTCTCTTGTCGGAGGCTCATCGTCTTGCTGAACAAATAAGCGAGTCGGCACCTCGACATGCCTTAACCGCCACCAAACAAGTGATGCTCAGAGGGGAGACCACCGACTTCGAAACCTGCCTGACCTACGAGCGTTACATGCAGTCGTATTTTCTTAATGGAGATGAGCACAAACGACGCTTGGTCAACTTTCTCGCGGCCAAGGCAGAGGGCCGCAAGGCGTAATTGGCGAACAGTTCGGTGCAACCCGGCTTCAGATCGAATGCCCTCCGCTGATCGAGCAGGCCACCAAGGAGAAAAACATGCAGGTTCCTAATTTCAGTTTGAATGGGAAAATTGCACTTCTAACCGGAGCTAGCCGCGGTATCGGCGAGGCAATTGCGACGGCGTTCGCACAGCAAGGTGCCCACTGCGTCCTCACAAGTCGAAAGATCGAAGGTCTGAAAGAAGCGGCGGCAAGAATCGCGGCTCTCGGTTGCAGTGTAGAGGTCAGAGCCTGTCACGGAGGAAATCTGCAAGAAATTGATGACCTTGTAGAAGACATTGGAAAGCGGTTTGGGCGCATTGATATCCTCGTGAACAACGCCGCCACCAACCCTTACGCCGGCCCTCTTCTTGGAGCAACGGAGGCTGCGTGGGACAAGACGTTCGACGTGAACGTCAAAGGGGTTTTCTTTCTGACACAAAAGGTCGTTCCTTTCATGCCGAGAGGGGGATCGATCATCAACATTGCGTCGATTGAAGGTGAACGCCCAGGCTTAGATCGAGCAATCTATTCGATGACGAAGGCAGCCGTGATCTCCATGACCAAGGCATTCTCCAAGGAGTTAGCGTCATGCGGTATTCGTGCCAATGCAATTCTGCCGGGACTGGTCGCAACGCAGATGTCCCGAAGTCTGATGCAGGACTCGGCAGCCTATCAGGAAGCAGTGCAACTCATACCATTGCGGCGACCTGCCCAGCCCGAGGAAATTTCGGGCACAGCTCTTTACCTAGCATCTTCAGCAAGTTCTTTCACTACTGGCGCGATGATTGTTGTTGATGGTGGCGTTTTGGCTTGAGCCTGAAGTAACAGAGCAGATAACTGAAATTCTTGGACGCGGTAGGAGCGTCCGCACCCGAGACATAGCGGACGTCAGCTGTCTTCAATTCGCTACCTCTAAGTAGACAATCAAATTTGGTGGTGTTTAGAAATGCAATGCGGGTTGAATCTGTCAGTTAAAAATTCATTTGGACTGATGGCTCGATCGAGCCATCACATAAGCATCTCAAATTGAATTTTGACGGCAACTCAAACTTGCAGTTGTGCCGTAGCATCCAGATAAACTCCATCCGCATGCTCCCCTATCAAAATGATCATGACCAGCATCGGCTCAGTTATTGAATAGAGTCCTCACGCGCGTGACATTAAGTCAGTCAAATCATCAAGCGCTAAACCAACGTGCCGGCACGGTGACCAGCCACGGGAACACCACCATCAAAAACATGACGAAAAACTCGGCTGCCATGAAGGGCATGACGCCGCGGGTCACGTCGTCCATCTTCATGCGCCCCACACCGGCAACAACGTTGAGCACGGTGCCAACCGGCGGCGTGACAAGACCGATGGAGTTGTTGATGATGAACATCACGCCAAAATAAACGGGGTCAATACCGGCGGCATTGACCACCGGCATCAAGATCGGCGTGAGAATCAAAATAGTCGGTGTCATGTCCATCGCGGTACCGACAACCATGACCAAGATCATGATGGCGGCCATCAGCAAGATCGGGTTGCCCATGAAAGGCTGTAGCATCTCAACCACCTTGCCGGGCAAATTCGCCACTGTGATGAGCCAAGCGCTGACCATGGCGGCGGCAATCAGGAACATCACCACCGCGCTGGTCTTGGCAGAATTGACAAACACCGCATACAGCTGGCTGAACTTTAGCTCGCGGTAGACCAGCGTAGAAATAAGCAATGCATAGACGGCAGCCACCACAGCTGCTTCGGTCGGCGTGAACACGCCCATGCGCAGGCCCACCAGAATGATGGCCGGCAAGACCAACGCCCAGGTGGCCTCGCGAAACGCCTTACCCACTTCCGCCAATGACTTGCGAGGCGGCGGAACGATGTCTTCACGGCGCACAAGCCAGGCCCAGGTGACCCACAGCGCACCGCCGATCAGCAGGCCGGGCACGATGGCAGCCATGAACAGTTTGGCAATCGACACATTTGCAGCCACACCAAAAATGACCAGGCCAATGCTGGGCGGGATGACCGGGCCAATGACACCAACTGCGGCAATCAGGCCGCCGGCGCGCGCCTTGTCGTGCCCGGCCTTGACCATCATGGGGAGCAACAGAGCCGTCAACGCTGCAGCATCGGCCACTGCGGAACCCGACAGTGCAGACAGCAGGCAGCCCGCCATGATGGTGACGTACCCCAGGCCACCCTTGACATGGCCCACCAGCGCTAGCGCCAGGTTGACAATACGCTTGGACAGGCCACCCACGTTCATGATCTCGCCAGCCAGCATGAAAAAGGGCACGGCCAGCAGCGGGAAGCTGTCGGCGCCGCCAATCAGATTTTGCGCGAGGATTTGTGAATCAAACAGGTCCAGGTGCCACATCAGTGCAACGCCGCTGGCCAACAGGGAAAAAGCGATCGGTATGCCCAGCGCCATGGCCAGCAGCAATGAGCCTATGAAGATGGCGATGGTCATGCTTTGCCTTTCAGCGCTGCAGGCGCATCCGCGTCACCAAGGATTTGTTTGAGCTGCGCGGTTTCTTCCGACTCCTGGATCATCACCAGCTCATCGTCCGACAGCTGACCCGTGACAATTTTCCAGAGGTCAAGCAGCAGCAGGGGAATGGCCAGCACGGCAAAAGCAATGCCGGCCGAGTAGACAATGGCCATGGACGCTCCGGTGGTTGGCGCAGTCACGTCCCAGTTGATTTTGGCTTGTTCTAGGCTGCCCTTGAAGAGAAGCACCACGATGCTCAGCATGACGATGTGGGCGATCAACAGGCAAAGCTGCTTGCCCCAGCGCGGCAAGCGGCCCACCACCATGTCCACACCCAGGTGACCGTGCTCACGAAGTGCCACGATGGCGCCTAAGAAGGTGCACCAGATAAAAAGCCACCTCGACACCTCCTCGGACAGCGTGATGCCCGAGTTGAAGCCGTAACGCAGCACGACATTGCCAAACACCAGCACCACCATGATCGCCAGACCCAGCGCAATCAGGAACTCCAGGCATTTGCAGGCCCGGTCAATGAGTCTTGTCATGCCGGCTTCAGACTAGCTGGCAGCTTTTGCAAGCGCGACCAACCCGCGCAATGCCAGTAGGTACGAGTGAGGCCCTAGCCCCTGAATCGTGCCTTTGACCGCAGGCGAGATGATGGAATGCACACGCCACGCTTCGCGTGCTGCAATGTTGGACATGTGAACTTCCAGCACCGGGAATGGCATGGCCTTGATGGCATCGTGGAGTGGCACGCCATGCTGCGTCAAGCCGGCCGGGTTGACCATCGCGCCCTGCGCCGCGTCGATGTGCGTGTGCAGGAAATCCACCAGCACGCCCTCGTGGTTGGACTGTATGGTTTCCAGTGTCACGCCGAGTTCGAGCGCCAGCGCGGCCAGTTGGTCGTTGATCTCTGCCAGCGTGGTGGAGCCATAAATATGCGGCTCGCGGCGTCCAAACAAGTTGAGGTTGGGGCCGTGTAAAACAAGAATCTTCATTGCGGGTCCAGCGGTTGACGGTTGGTCTATTTTTGGGCCTTGGCCAGCTCGTCGTTGTAGAGCTTGACGATGGCCGGGTCGTAGGTGGCTGCGAACTTGTCGGTCACCGGCTTAGCGATCTGCCGCATGCGAGCCTGCTGGGCGGGGGCCACTTCGTTGAACAACACGCCTTTGGCCTGCAACTCGCCAACAGCCTTTTGCGCTGCCGCGCGGCTGACCTGGCGTTGGTATGCGCGTGTCTCGTTGGCCGCGTCATTCATTATTTTCTTTTCTGCTGGCGACAGGCGGTCCCAGAAGCGCTTGCTGACCAGCACGATGTTGGCTGCGTACACGTGGTTGGTGGCGCTCAGGTATTTCTGGACTTCAAAAAACTTGTTCGACAAGATGACGGCATAGGGATTTTCCTGGCCGTCAACCGCCTTGGCTTCTAGGGCACCGTACAGCTCGGCAAAAGGCATGGGCACCGGGTTCGACTTGAACGCCTTGAAAGTCTCTAAAAACACTGGATTGGGAATGACCCGAATCTTTAGGCCTTCGAGGTCTTCCGGCTTTGTGATTGGGCGCTTGCTATTGGTGACATTGCGAAAACCCAGGTCCCAATAGCCAAGGGCTACAAGACCTTTGTCCGATAGCCGAGCAATCAACGTCTGGCCGAAAGGGCCGTCAAGCAACTGGTCAGCCTGCGCGAAAGTGCTGACAGCAAAAGGAAAGTCGACCAAGCCGAACTCTTTCACGATGCCTGCCAGCGAGGTCGTGGCTGGGGCCGACATTTCCTGCACGCCGCCTTGCAGAGCCGACTGCTGCTGCATCTCGTTGCCCAGCTGGGATGCGGGAAATTCCTGTACCTTGAGCTTGCCACCGCTCTTGGCTGCCAGCAACTCGGCAAAACGTTTAACCCCAAAACTGACGGGATGGTCGGCGTTGTTCAGGTGGCCAAATTTGATGGTTCGCTCTTGGATGTCCTGCGCATTGGCAATCTGGCTGGCAGCCGAGAGACCGATGCAAATAAGAATGCAGGTGCTGATACGACGGGTGACGGTGAGTTTCATGATTTGTCTCCTTTTAAAGTTTTTTCTTGATGTCATCGGTCCGTGGGCTGGAAGCCGAATTTTTTCGATCATATCTTAAAGTGGAATTTAATTCCACTTTGGAATAATTTTCCTACTTATTTTTTTAAGGTAAAGTCACCATCCAATATGAGCAGCACACTCGAACGATCTTTTGCCATCCTTGAATACCTCGCCAACCGCCCGGAGGGCATGTCGCTGGTCAGCATTGCCGACGACCTCACTCTGCCGCGCAGCGCCAGCCACCGACTGTTGACCGAGCTGGTCAAGTGCGGCTACCTGAGGCAGATGCGCGACCACGGCGACTACGCGCTGACGACCAAACTGGCAGCTTTGGGCCTGAGCTTCCTGAGCAAGTCAGGCATCGTGGACATCGCCCAGCCGCTGATAGACCGGTTGGCTGACGTGTCGGGCGAACTGGTGCGGTTGGCGATTGTTGATGGCGACCGCTTAACCTTTGTCGCGAAAGCACAAGGCGCGCGCTTCGGCCTGCGCTATGACCCCGACATGGGCATCGATGTACGACTGTCTTGCAGCTCAGGCGGCCACGCCTGGTTGATGACGCTTTCCGACGAGCGGGCCATTGAAATTGTCTCCCGTCAGGGTTTTGGCCAACCGGCGGATTACGGACCCAAGGCGCCCACCACCATCAAGGCACTGACGAAGATTTTAGAAAACGACCGAAAGCGCGGTTTTAGCCTGATCATCGAAATGTATGCTGCCGGGATGACTGCCATGGCGGCCCCGGTCCAGCGCAATGGCGAGCCCGCAATCGGCGTTATCACGATTGCCGGGCCGCTGAGTCGCCTGACGGAGCAACGCATGCTCAAACTCGGCCCAGACCTGCTAACTGCAGCTAGGGAGCTGGCTATTGCGAGTTCCGCATCACCGATGTTTACGCGCACGGCGCTCGCGCAGCGCAGCGCCGATACCGACGCCGCCTAAACGAGAACCGCCATCAATTTCGTCGATGAGTGCTGCCTGACATTCAACAAATGCCACTCACGCACTTGCGAGCAGGTGGGATTTAAAAACCGAGGCTATCGGTGAGAGCTTCTTGCCCTTGGGGTGAACGACATGCCAGTTTGATTCGATGGGAAAGCCCTGGACATTCAGCACACAGACCCCGTGTTCCCTCGCATGACCATGCAAGGCGTGGCTGGAGATCACAGAAATACCCAGCCCCCCAGCAACCGACTCCTTGATGGCCTCATTGCTACCCAGTTCAAGGCGCAGATTGGGCCGGAACTTGGCCGCTTTAAAGAATTGGTCGATCGCCATGCGTGTGCCGGAGCCTTTTTCACGCACTATAAATCGCTCGCCAGCGAGCTCAGCCAGCACAAGCTGCTGGCGCTTTGCCAGCGGGCTGCGGGTCGAGGCAATCATGACCAGAGGATTGGCCATGAAGGTTTCATCCACCAGATCGATGTCGGCGGGCGGCTTAGACATCACGTAGATGTCGTCAAGGTTGTTGCGCAGGCGGCTCACAACGCCATCCCGGTTCAAGACTTCAAAGGAAATATCAATCTCGGGGTAACGCTTGCAAAAGCTACCGAGCAAGCGCGGAACGAAATACTTGGCGGTACTCACCACCGCAACCCGCAAGGTTCCCCGCAGAAGGCCCTTGCGGGAGTCAACCATCTGCTCGAACCCATTCCATTCGGCTGAAATGGTGCGTGCAGTGCGAGCCAGTTCTAGGCCAACCTCGGTCATATAGACCTTGCGGGCGACGACTTCGTACAGCGGTAGACCGACAGCGCCAGTCACTTCCTTCAGCTGCATCGACGCTGTGGGCTGAGTCACATGCATCACCCTCGCCGCCGCACTCACGCTACCCGTTTCAGAGAGCGCCAGTATCAACCGAAGTTGACGGAAGGTTACGTTCATAGATTTTTATCTATATTAAATTGTTTAAAAATCGATTTTACCTTATGACTACATCTGGGTAACATAAGTGAAAACCAACTCACTCATGCAAAATCTTCTCGATCCAGCCATCCTTTTCTTCATCTTTGGCGTCACCGCAGGTGCTCTCAAGTCCAACCTAGCCATACCGCCAGCCATTGTCAAATTTTTGTCTTTGTACCTGCTGATGGCCCTGGGCCTCAAAGGAGGTTTTGCTTTGGCAAAGTCAGGCATGGACGCTTCCATCGCCCTCACCCTGGTGGCCGCATTGGCCATGGCCTTCATCGTCCCGGCACTGGGATACGCTTTCCTGAAGACCCGCATTGCCAAATTCGATGCGGCAGCGGTGGCCGCTTCTTATGGCTCTGTTAGCGCCGTCACGTTTGTGACGGCGAGTCAATTTCTGGAAGCCAGCGGGCTGACATTTGGCGGGCATATGACGGTGGCCATGGTCATCATGGAATCTCCCGCCATCATCATGGCGGTATTACTCGCCAATTCGATTCGTCATCAGCAACCGGTAACCAACGGCAGCGCATCGCCCAGCATTTCGCTGGGGAAAATCCTGCATGAGTCTTTTACCGATGGTGCCCATCTGCTGTTGCTCGGCTCGATGGCGATAGGCTTCATCAGCGGCGAGGCGGGTAAGACCATGATGCAACCCTTCGCCGGCGATTTATTCAAAGGGCTGCTGGCGTTCTTTCTGCTCGACATGGGGCTGATGGTCGCCAGGAACTTTTCTGAGGCCAGGAAAACGTCACCCATTCTGATTGTTTACGCGTCTATCGGCCCGCTGGTCCATGCGGCCATCGCCCTCACGATCGCGGTGCTGCTCAAGATGTCCGTGGCCGATGCCACCATGCTCATGGTGCTGTCAGCCAGTGCTTCTTATATTGTGGTGCCCGCCGTACTGCGATACGCTGTTCCAGAAGCCAACCCCTCGCTGTACTTCGGCCTGTCGTTGGGGGTGACCTTTCCGTTGAACATTTTGTTCGGCATCCCCCTGTATCTGTATTCGGCCAAGGCTGTGTTGGGCTGACCCCATAGGTGCAACAAGTCAATGACTTATAAACGCATGACGCTTTTGACCCAGCATGGCAAAGAGAGCATTCTTGCACCCGTCTTTGAAGCGAACACGGACTATCGCTTAGAGCTGGTGTCCGGGTTTGATACTGATTTGCTGGGCACCTTTGGGCGTGATGTGCCGCGCGAGGGCAGCCAACTTGACGCCGCCCGCCGCAAGTGCCGCTTATGGATGGCACTCGGCAGGAGCCGCGCCGGTATTGCCAGCGAAGGGGCCTTTGTAATGGACCCATTCGCTGGCCTGATTCCCTGGAACATAGAAGTTATCGTTTTAATGGATGATGAAGCGCAATTGGAAGTCGTCGGCATGGCGCAGGGGGCGGCACAAAATTCTCAGCAATTAGTGTCAGATGTAAATTCGTTGCAGGATTTTGCTGACGAATCGAATTTCCCTTCGCACCATTTGATGCTTCGCCCGAACAACGAGGACGACCCTCGAATATGGAAAGGTCTTGCCAACTGGCGCTCACTCAGCGAGGCCTTTCGCCGTGCTCAGAAACTGTCGCCCAATGGACTGGTTTTTGTAGAAAGTGACCTCAGATCATTTTGCAATCCAACGCGCCAAAGGATGATCCGCAGTGCCGCAGAAAATTTAGCCCAAAAGCTTGCTTCGAGCTGCCCTTCTTGCAGGTCGGCGGGGTTTTGGATCACAGAACACGTTGCAGGTTTGAAATGCAGGCTGTGTCTAGGCGCTACGAGAGCGCCCATCGCGGACGTTTGGTCTTGCACAAATTGTGCGCATCGTGAAGAACGGGTTCGGTCAAACGATGCATTTGCAGACCCATCCAAATGTGATAACTGCAATCCTTAACTTCACCCGATGAGCTTGACGTTCCCTCTCTGCGACACCATACAGATGTCAAAGAAATATTCCTTGATCAGCCCGCAGGGACCTTTTGATTTATAGGCGCAGTGCAGCGTACAAGGCCTTGATCACTAGGTGATCATCAATCCAACCCGTCAACTGACTGAAAGTTTTCTTATGCACCCCCTCAGAGACCAGACCGCCATTGCGGGCGTGGGCTACACCAAGCAAGGCCGGTTGCCCGGCGAGACACCGATCACCCTCGCAACCCAGGCGCTCAAGCGAGCGCTCGACGACTGCGGCCTGCGCAAGGATCAGATCGACGGGCTGCTCACCATGCCAGGCACCACCTCGCCCGAGGGCACGCGCAACTACCTTCGCTTCGGCGAGGCTGTCGGCATCAATCCGCGGTATCTAGGCAGCAAGTACATGGGCGGCGGCACGGCGGGCGCGATCCTGCATGAAGCGGCGATGGCCGTGAACGCGGGCTTCGCCAACTACGTGGCATGCGTGTTCGGCGACACGGCGGCCACGGGCGGAACGCGCTTCAACGAGGCCGCGGGCTGGGGCGATTCTTGGGGCATCTGGGGCTTTCTATCGGCCGCCGCGAACAGCGCGATCACGGCATCGCGCCACATGGCGCTTTACGGCACCACGAGTCGCCAGCTTGGCGAGATCGCGGTGGCGTGTCGTTACCACGCCTCGCTCAACCCAGACGCGGTCATGCGCAAACCCATCACGGTGGACGACCATCAGGCCTCTCGCTTTATCGTCGAGCCGCTGCGCCTGTTCGACTGCTGCCTGATCTCTGACGGCGCGGTCTGCGTGATTGTGACGACGGCCGAGCGCGCGCGTGACCTGAAGCAGCCGGTGGTTCGCATCTCCGGCATGGGCCAAGCCTACGTCACCGAGAATTTGGGTCGCGAAGACTGGTGGTACGTGCCGCATCAGAAGCTCGCCGTCGAGGACGCTTACGCCATGGCGGGCGTCGGTCCAAAAGACATCGACGTGTGCCAGCTCTATGACAACTTCACCAGCAGCGTGCTGGTGTGGTTCGAGCACGCGGGCTTCTGCAAGGTTGGCGAGGCGGGATCGTTCGTCGAGAACGGGCGCATCCGCCTGGGCGGCGAACTGCCTGTGAACACCGCCGGCGGCAACTTGTCTGAGTCGTACATGGAAGGCTGGCTGCACATCGTCGAAGGCGTCAAGCAGATGCGTGGGCAGTGCGGGCCAAGGCAAGTCGAGGGCGCTGAGGTGTGCCTCGTGACCGGGCGCGGGCAGTCGTTGAACTGCGCCAATGCCACCATTTTGCGCAAGGGCTGAGAACACACACCATGAAAGACTACCGAAAACCCCTGCCGGTCATCGGCGAAGAGAACAGGCCTTTCTGGGACGGCTGCCGCGCACACGCGCTGCACATGCAGCAGTGCGACGACTGCGGGCTGATCCGCTTCCCGATCAACCATGTGTGCCCCAGTTGCCTTTCTGAGACGCACCACTGGCAGACGCTGAGCGGACGCGGCACCGTGTTTGCCTATATCGTGATTCACCAAGTCTACGATCCCGCCTTTGCGCAGGACGTCCCCTACAACGTGGTGCTGGTCCAGCTAGAAGAAGGCCCGCGCATGTACAGCAATGTGGTGGGTGCGGGCAAAGATTTGACAGCCGTGGGCGATGCGCTCGAGGTGACGTTCGACCCAGTGACACCGGAGGTCACCATCCCTCGCTTCCGGCGTACGGGTGCGGCCACTTGAACTGACTCAGCTGCCCGTAAAGTCTTTCACCATTTCCCCATACCAACGCAGGTCTTCTTGCCAGAGCTGCGGACGGCGAAAAATGTCATCCGTCACGGTTTGAAGCAGATGACCATCTGGTCCCATCTTGTAATCAAACTTCACGCTGATGGCTTCCAGCGGCTCGGTGTTCACCAGCATGTAGCAAAGGTTGTCGATCATGACGGGCGTCATTGGCTGCCCCTTGGCTTGCTGCCCGATGTACTGCGCCACACTGCGGCCCATGCGGTTGGCCACGTGGCCGCTCTTAGGGTAATGGCCAAATTGTGGTGACACAGCGCCCACGCTGTCACCAATGACGAACACGTTCGGGTCGTCCTTCATGTTGTAAAACTGCGGGTGCACCGCGGCCCAATTGGATGGTTTTCCGTCCGCCGTTTTACCCACAGCGCCCAACTTCCACACCAAATCTGCTGCTTGATGATGACCCATGAAAATGGCGTCGTCGAACTTGAAGTCACCCGCAGCCGTTTTCACCACCTTGTTGAAGGGGTCCAGCTCTTTAACGCCGGCGTTAGGCACGTAGGTGATGATGTCGTGATACAGCTCATCGAACGCCATGCGGTAGCCACCACCAATCGGCGCGATGACAGGTTTCGGGTCCAAGATCAAAATCTTCGCTGGAATCTTGTTGCGCTGAAAGTGGGACGCCATTAAACACGCGCGTTCATACGGCGACGGTGGGCAACGATGCGGTGGTGGTGGCAAGGTCATCACTATCGTGCCGCCTTTGAAGCCCTTGATTTTTTCCTTCAATGCCAAGTGTTCCGAACTCGGCACATAGGCGCTTGAGTAGTGCGTGTGTGTGTAGGCAATCGCTTGACGGTCGTTGCCAAACCAAGGCTCGTACGACACGCGAATGCCTGCGGACACCACCAGCCAGTCATAGTCGACAAACCCTTGTGCCGTATGGACGCGCTTTTTGTCGCGGTCAATGTCGGTGATTTCGGTTTGAACGAAGGTGTAGCTACTGCGATTGGCTGCAGCCGTGTACGAGTGAACCAGGAACGAGGTGTCGACAACGTCGACCAGCCATTTGTTGCTCAAAGGACAAGACCAGAAAATCGGGTTTTTCTCTAGCAACACCACGTCGAGGTCAGGCGCTGTCTCGCGCAAATGTCTGGCGGTGGCCAAGCCGCCCCAGCCGCCACCCAAAACGACCACACGCCGCTTTTTGCCTTTGGGCATCAGTTCGGTCGTCGGGGAAAAAAGAAAAGGCTGGGCCATGGCAGGCAGGGACGCAGCAGAAAGTGCGCCCAGGACTGCCGCACCTTTGAGGAGGCTACGACGTGCGGTTGTCATCAAGAGACTCCGTGAACAGTGAGGGGAAACCTGTCGGCGCATACGAGGAGTCAAACTCCAATGCCTCGAAGGCAGGTCACTCGAACGAGTGGCGTGGATCTTACGTCAACCGTCGTTAAGTACGCGGCTATTTCAAAATAGAAAAGATGCTGCTGTAGTCATCTTTCCAGGCTTGAAACCCGGTCGGGTTGACGATCGTCGTGGCGTTGTTGAGCCTTGGGTCTTTGAAAAAAGCGGGGTCGCTGCTGATCAATGCCCAGCGCGAAGCGAACACCAATTTATCAGGGATGTTTTCTGACTCCACCAAACGAACGTCCTTTTTAAAATGGTCAGCAGCCGTCTTAACAACCGGCCGGAGATCCAAGAACCGGTTGGTGATGTGGACCACCAAGGTGCCATCGGGTTTGAGATGCCTGAAATACTGGGCAAAGGCCTCCAGCGTCAGCAGATGAATCGGCACGGAGTCGCCAGAAAACGCATCAACCACCAGGACGTCGAAGCGCTGGTCAGGCTCTCTCTCCAACTGCAAGCGGGCATCACCCAAGACGATGTCAGTTCTTGCTGCGGTGCGTGAGAGAAAGCTGAAATGCTGGCGGGCGATGTCAACCACCAGCGGATCAATCTCGTAGAGCCTGAAGTCATCGCCCTTTCGCCCATAGCTCAGCAGCGTACCCACCCCGAGACCAATCACCCCGACCCTTAGCGGCCCCTGTTCGGCTTTGATCTGCAGGGCTTTGCCAGCGGCACCTTCCGGACTGTAATAAGTCGTAGGCAGATCTAACTTGTCTGGCGACGTGTATTGCCGCCCATGGATGATTTGTCCATGAAACATCGTGCGGTACGCGTCCTTGACGTTGCTGAAGACTTGCAAGGTTCCGTAAAAATTACGCACTGTCACCTCTGCACCACTGATCTGCGCCATGTGGTCGGCGATGCGAATCGAGGCCAGTATCAGCAACACTGCCGTTGAAAAAGCAATCGATGTCCAGCGCCACAGTGGCCGTGCAAACTCCATTTTTGGAATGATCGCCAGGGCAGCCACCAGTCCGGTGAGCACAATGCCAATCGACAACTCGTAGGGGCTGTTAAACCAATACGGTGCAATAACGCCCACAAAAAATCCACCCACCACGCCTCCGACGGCCAGCATCAAGTAATAGCCGGTCAGATGGCTGGGGTGCGGTTGCAAACGAGCGAGTTCACCATGGCACACCATGCAAGCGGCAAAAAATGCCGTCAGGTTGATCCCCATTGAAATGGCGAGAGGAAGTTCGTCAATCCTCAAGGTTGGCAGATAGGCCAATGCGCCCAAGCCCAGTACCAGCACGGGGAGAAAAACTTTGCGCTGGTACCAGCTACTCCGCTCAAAGCTCAAGATGAATGACAACAGATACAAGGCCAATGGCGCCACCCAAATCATGGGGATGGGGGCAATGTTGGTGGTGAGGTAGCTGGTATCGGCCACCATCAAAATAGACGGGCATGCCGCCAAGGCGGCCCACAGCGCTTTGTCAGTCCAACGCGGGGCGGGGCCTTCTTGTTGGGGGGTCTGGACGATAGCAATGCCCTTGCGGCCGCGCCAAGCCAAGAGCGCGCAAGCGGCAGCAAAGCAGGCATACAAACCCGACCACAAATACGACTGCCACAGCGTTGAAAAAAGAGGTTCGACTGCGACCGGATACGCTAGCAAGGCGAGCATGGAACCGAAGTTGGACAAGGCAAATAAACGATAGGGAACCAACCCTGAACGCTCCCGAGCAAACCAAGCTTGGAGCAGTGGACCCGTGGTGGACAAGACAAAGTAAGGCAAGCCGATGGACACGGTCAGCAAGCCAAGGATGCGCAAGGTCGGATTCTCATCCCCCATCGGCTTCCAGCCCAAACTCGGGCTGATAGGGACGAGTAACAAGCTGATCAACAGCAAACTGCCATGCACCAGACTTTGGCGCGACGGACTCAAGTAATGCACCACCCAGTGGGCGTAAAAATAACCCAGCAGCAAGACCGATTGAAAAAACAACATGCACGTTGTCCACACCGCTGCCGAGCCACCGAACCAAGGCAAGATCATTTTGCCAATCAAGGGCTGCACCTGGAACAGCAAAAATGCACTCAGGAAGATGGTCAACCCGTAGTGAAAGGTCAGGCGCAGATCAATTTTCATAGGTCAACGTGTTGTTGCTTGGCGTAATCCACTTCTGCCGTAAAACAGTTTGCCGAGTTTACCCAGATCAACAGGGCTGAAAACCGGTACAGTTGTTCCCGTTCAATTACCGTTCGATAAAAATTCGGTGCACTGCGCCATCCAGAACCACAGGAGACAAATCATGTTCAAACGCTCGTTCATCATTGCCGCAGGCATTTCACTTGCCGGCATCGTCGGGCTCGCCCATGCCCAAGACAACACTTTCAAGATTGGCCTGATTCTTCCTTTGACAGGCCCCTTTGCCTCGACGGGCATGCAACTCGAATCTGCCGCACGCCTGTATGTGGCGCAGCACGGAGACACGGTGGCAGGTAAAAAAGTCGTGCTGATCGTCAAGGACGACACGGGCATGCCCGACGCTACCAAGCGCCTGGCCCAGGAACTGTTGATCAACGACAAAGTGCAGGTGCTCGCCGGTTTTGGCCTGACCCCGTTGGCCTTTGCAACGGCACCGTTGGCGACGCAATCCAAAACCCCCATGGTGGTGATGGCGGCTGCTACCTCGACGATCACAGAAGCCTCGCCCTTTATCGTGCGGACCAGCTTCACCGTGCCACAAGTGGTGACCACGCTGGCGGAGTGGGCCACCAAAAACAATGTCAAAAAAGTCGTCAGTCTGGTGACCGACTACGCACCCGGCGTGGACTCAGAGAAGTATTTCAACCAGCGCTTCATCGCCAACGGCGGGCAGGTCATTGAGACGCTGCGTGTCCCTCTTCGCAACCCAGACTTCGCCCCCTTCCTGCAAAGGGTTCGTGACGCCAAGCCCGATGCGCTGTTTGCCTTCGTGCCTGCTGGCGTTGGTTCGGCGCTGATGAAACAGTTTACAGAGCGTGGCCTGGACAAAGCGGGAATCCGCCTGATTGCCGAAGGCAGCGTCACGGACGACAACATCATCAACGAGATGGGTGATGTCGCAATTGGCGTCGTGACGGCCCACCACTATTCGGCTGCTCACGACTCTGCGCTCAATAAAAAATTTGTGGCTGACTTTGCCAAAGCCAACAATGGCGCGCGCCCGAACTTCATGGCCGTCGGCGCTTACGACGGCATGCGCGTCATTTACGAAGCGGCGAAATCAAGCAAAGGCGTTGGTGGTGAGGTGCTGCTCAACGCCATGAAAGGCCAAGTCTTTGAAAGTCCGCGCGGCCCGATGTACATTGATGCGCGCACACGGGACGTCGTTCAAAACGTTTACGTCCGCCGCGTCGAAAAAATCGGGGGTCAGTTGTGGAATCGGGAAATCGAAACCGTGACCGATGTCAAAGACATTGGCAAATCTCGTTGAACCGTGACCACGCCATGACGAACTTGCCGCTTTTATGGGTGCCGGGCCTGATGTGTGACCACGCGGTGTGGGAGCCGTTGTTGCCGAGACTGGCTGACCAACGTGCTTGCACCATGGTGAACCACGGCTCGGCAGATTCACTGAGTCAGATGGCACGCCAAATGCTGGATTCGGCTCCGCCTGAAATGCTGTTGGCGGGTCACTCCATGGGTGCTCGTGTGGTGCTTGAAGCCCTGCGGCAGGCACCTGAGCGCATCCGTGGCGTCGCGTTGCTGGACACGGGTTTTCTGCCTAAAGCCTCTGGCGCTGCCGGCGAGGAAGAGTCACGCAAACGCTTTGCCTTGTTGCAGGTGGCGCGTGAACAAGGTGTGGGCGTCATGGCGCGCGAATGGGTCAAGGGCATGGTGCACCCTGCGCGCCTGCAAGACGATGAATTGATTGAGCGCATCATTTTGATGTTTGAGCGCAAGACCGCAGACATTTTTGAATGTCAGATCCAGTCCCTGCTGGGTCGACCGGACGGCAGCGATGTGCTGCGCCACATCACAGTGCCCACGCTGCTGATGTGTGGCCGGCAGGACACCTGGTCCCCGGTGACACAACACCAGGCCATGCAGGCCTTAGCGCCAACGGCAGAACTTGATGTGATTGAAGAGGCTGGCCACATGGCCCCCATGGAACAGCCAGAGGCCGTCGCGCAATCTCTTGAGCGCTGGTTGGTGCGCTGCGACAGCCCACCGGCATAAACGGCTTCAACGGCAACCGAGTACGCCCCGCATCGGGCTGAACATTGACCCTGCCCAGCTGCACCACGCAGTGGTAACTGGGTCGCGCTGCGCTCACTGAACGCCTACAACGCAAGAAGAAGCTGTTACCTGCTTTGCAGGTATTTGCTTACCCGCCTGCACGCTTTTAAAGCCCAAAGTGCATGCGGGTCTTCCATCGAATTTTGAAGATCCAATTCATCTTCAAACGGCGATTAAAGGAGAAACTCACGATGACAAAAACGACCTCGGTCCAATCCGCAGGGCTTAGCGGCATTGTGCGCAGTGTTGTGCCCGACCAGCTCGACCTGCGCGACCGCCCCTACATGCCGCCGGTGGGCGTCATCCCCGAGCACACGCTAGAGCCGAAGACGCGCATCCCGGTGCTGAACCAGGGACAGACCAGCGCCTGCACGGGCTTTGCCTTGTCCAGCGTGGTCTATCACCTGCTGCACAGCGCAGGACACAAGCCCGCAGATTGCGAGGTGTCGCCGTTCATGCTGTATTCCATGGCGCGGCGCTACGACGAATTCCCGGGCGACCCCAAGATCGACACGGGTTCGAGCGCGCGCGGCGCCATGACGGGCTGGTTCAAGTACGGCGCCTGCAAGGCCAACCTGTGGCCGAGTGAGCCCATGCCCATGCAGGTCCAGCAGCCGAAAGACGACTGGTGGCTGGACGCGGTGTTGCGCCCGCTAGGTGCCTATTACCGGGTGGAACCCCGTTCGATCACCGACATGCACGTGGCCTTGAACGAGGTGGGCATTCTTTATGCCACCGCCGCCTGTCACCGTGGGTGGGGCGAGGGGATGGGCGTGAAGGGCACAGGCTTGTGGCACATCCCCTCGCAACAGGCACTGCCCACCGATGGCGGGCACGCCTTTGCCATCGTGGGCTACAACCATGACGGATTCATCATCCAGAACTCTTGGGGAACAGACTGGGGCTCCGCAGGCCGTGCGGTACTGCAGTACGAGGACTGGCTCGACAACGCCATGGACTGCTGGGTTGCGCAGCTCGGTGTGGTGACGGATTTGCACACGGAAATTGCCAATGCACCCAGCCTGCGCACCCTCAACGGAAAGGTCCACATTGCCAGCAACAGCACGCTGCGCTCGCGCGAGATCAATCCGTTCATCATCAACATGGAGAACAACGGGCACCTGAGCAACACGGGCGACTACCGCACGAACGACGGCGACATCGATGCCTTGGTCACCCAGCACCTGCCCGTTGCCCGCGACGCTTGGGGCTTGGGCAAGAACGACCCGATTGATATCGCCATCTACGCGCATGGCGGCCTGACATCGGAGAGTGACGCGGCGCAGACGGCTGCAAAATGGATTCCAGCCCTCTACGACGCCAGGATCTTCCCGATTTTCCTGATGTGGGAAACCGACCTGATGTCAACGCTCAAGAACCGCCTGGAGGATGCACTGATGGGCGAGCCGCGCATGGCTGGCGGCTTGTTGGACGTCACAAAGAAATGGTGGAATGAGCGCTTGGAGAAATTGCTGGCGCACCCGGGATCGAAGATCTGGGGTGAGATGAAAAAAAACGGCGCAGCGATTTCGGAGACGCCGGAAAGCGGAGGCATCAAGCTCTACAACGCCTGCACCAACTCACCGCTCTTCGCCGACCCGTCCAAGGTGCGCCTGCATCTGATCGGGCATTCGGCGGGGGCCATCGTTCACAGCTACGTCGTCAAGGAATTGTGCGAACGGAACTGGATTTTTGAGAGTGTCAACTTCATGGCGCCAGCGGTGCGCATGGACGTGTTTGAGGAATGCGTTGCACCCCATCTCAAGAGCGGCAAGGTCAACCGCCTGAACCAGTTCCATCTCGCCGATGACGTGGAGCAAAAGGACCCTACCTGCAAGCCCCTCCTCGACTATGGCCGCTCGCTGCTGTACTTGGTGTCGCAGTCGTTCGAAAGTGGCAAGGTGACGCCCATCCTCGGCATGGAGAAATATTTCGATGCCGTAGCGGACAGACTGCCGAATGTCAATGCTTGGACGGCACCCTGCGCGCAGTCGAGGAGCACCACGCACGGCGGCTTCGACGACGACGCGAGCACCATGGCGAGCGTGATCGCGCTGATCAAGGGGCAGAACATCACGCCAAATGCAACCAGCAGCACGGCGCAGATGATCAGACCGAAAAGCAAAACATCAGGTCAAGCGCACCCAGCGGCACGGCGCAGATCGAAAGCAATGTAGAAATTGATGTCGCGATCGGTTGCTGATGGTGCACCAACGAGTTTCGAGCACAAGCCCTCAAACCGGCTCAATCGTGATGCTCACCGTCATCGACTCTTCACCGCCGCCTTGGCGCACGCCTTTGATCGGCGGGCAGGCGTCGTAGTCTGTGCCCATGGCCAAACGCACGTGGCGCTGGTCTATGAGGCAGCTGTGGGTGATGTCGATGCTGACCCAACGCCGCTCGGCCACGTCGAGACACACATCAGCCCAGGCGTGGCTGGCCAAGTCGGGTTCGTTGGCGGCGTAAAAATAGCCACTCACGTAACGCGCCGGAATGCCCAAGCTGCGGCACACGGCGACCATCACATGGGCTTGGTCCTGGCACACACCGGCGCCCGCTTGAAAAGCTTGGAGCGCTGTGGTGCTGACGTTGGTGCTGTTTTTTTGGTAACGCACCACATCGGCAATGCCTTGGCTCAAAGCCAACAGGCTGGCCAAATCAGCCTTGCCATTGCGGTTGGTGGATGCAGCGGGTGAAATAAAACGCCGACCGAATTCAGCCAGCACCGCATGGGGTGCCGCCAAGTGCGTCGGACGCAAAAAGAAACTCGGGTGCGGCAAGCTGGGGGCGTCGACAAACTCGGCCACACCCAGCGTGTCCACCTGCCCTGCCGCGTTGACCAAACTCCAGCGCACATCGTCACTCACTTTGCCGACGAAGGTGTAGGAGTGAATGCTGTTGCCGTAGGCGTCGTGCTGGGAAAAGAGCTTTTCGGGCGCGCCCAAACTCCAAAAATCCACGCTTTGCGCCGGCCCACTCTGCGGCGTCAGCCACAGGGTTTGCAGGGCGTAGAGCAGCGGTTCGCTGTAGCGGTAGTCGGTGGTGTGCTTAACGTGCAACTTCATGCCCACGACCTTAACAGCAAGTCCAGCGCTGACAAAAAAGCCGTCAGTGAGTGCTCGGGACCAGAAACTCGCGGCTGATGCTGGCGCCAATCTCGTTGACCCGGTCTAAGAACTGGGTCAAGAAGGCGTGCAAGCCGGTCGCCAGAATTTCGTCAATCCGTGCGTACTGTAGGTCAGCGCGCAACTTGCCCGCACGGCGAGAGGTTTCGCTTTGCGGATCACTCGTCACCATG